>NZ_CP062229.1:0-320500 GCF_024707545.1 Mesorhizobium onobrychidis | reverse complement strand
TTTCCGACGAGGAGTATTTGATCTCGGCGCCGGTGGCCTCCGAGAAATAGTCGAGAACGGTGCGCACAAGGCCCTCGTCCTCGCCGCGCCATGGCCCGAAGATCGATAGCGTCTCGCCCTTGAGGTTGACCTTCTTGAGCTCTTCGTAGTTCGCCCAGTTGAAGCGGGGGTCCTCGCCCGGCTTGAACTTCAGTTCGGCTTGCGCCGGCGCGCCCAGGGCGAGCGCGACAAACGCGGCGCCCAGCAGAAGCATTTTCTTCATCGGTATTCCTCCCAGTGGTCACAAAACACTCGGACGAAACCTCCATTCCGTCCGCCGACGCTGCAGGACTGTGACTCAGTCGGAAAGGAACCGCAACCTTTCGAAGAGCCTTCCAAAGCGCTTTGGGCTTTTCGATCACGCCACTGAATCGATCAGGAGTCAAGAGGCTGGTGAGACAATCGATCAATTCCAGGCGACCGAGAGCAAATAAAGTGCGCTGCAGCATGCTTTTTTGGCGCTGCAACAGCAAATTTTGCTTCAAACCGGTCAGAAACGGTGCTTATGGTCTTTGCATAGGCAGTGCTGCCCGTGGCGGGCCGGCAATCTATCGTTAAAAGCGCTTTGGGGCTTGGAGGCCTCCGGTGAACCTCAAACAGCTCTCCCATATGCTGGCGCTTTCGCAGACAACGGTAAGCCGCGCGCTGAACGGCTACCCGGAAGTCAACGAGGAAACGCGCCGGCGGGTGATCGACGCCGCCAAGCGCCACGGCTACCGCCCCAACCCAAGCGCGCGCCGGCTGGCCACCGGCAAGACCGGGATGATCGGTTATGTCTTGCCGACCGGGACGGCCGTCGACATCGACCCGCATTTCGTCGAGTTCCTGTCCGGCCTCGGCGACTACGCCCGTTCGCACGAACTCGACCTGGTGCTGTCCCCGGCCGATGCCGACGACCAGGAGACGACCTACCGGCGCATCGTCGCCAACCGGCAGGTCGACGCCGTCTACATCTCCTCGCCGAGGCCTGCCGACCGGCGGGTGGCGCTGGTCAGCACGCTCGGCATCCCCTTCATCGTCCATGGCCGCAGCGAAGGGCTCGATTTCGACTACCCCTTCACCGACATCGACAATGAGGGCGCCTTCCACGAAGCGGCTCGGCTGCTCGTCCAGCTCGGTCACCGGCGGCTGGCGCTGATCAACGGCGACGACCGTGAGACCTTCGCCATTCACCGCGAGCATGGCGTGCGCCGGGCGCTGGCGGCGAGCGGGCTGGCGCTTGGCGAAGGCCATGTCTGTTCCCTCGCCATGACCGAGGAGAACGGCTACCGCGCCGCCAGGCGCTTGCTTGAGCAAAGCGATGCGCCGACAGCGATCGCCTGCTCCAGCCTGATCATGGCGCTCGGCGTCGTGCGTGCGGTGCGCGATCTCGGCCTGACCATTCCGGGCGACCTGTCGCTGATCGCCCATGACGACGTCTTCCCCTGGCTGAAGCCGGAAAATTTCTCGGTGCCGTTGTCGACGACGCGCTCGTCGATCCGCTTGGCCGGCGCACGCATCGCCGAGCGGCTGGCGGCGCGGATTTCCGGATTGGAGGAGGGTGCCCGCGGCGAAGTCTGGCCGGTCGATCTGGTGATCAGGGGATCGGTCGCCGGCGCGCCGACGTAGGGATCAAATTCCAATCACTCTGAGCGACCGAGTTCGACCCGTTGCAGACATAAGACCGCAATCACGTTTGAGGCCAACGCTTCTTCGGTGTTTGTGCGGCCAAGGCAATGGTTTTTTCGTCACGTTCGCGAATATCGATCACATCACGGGCGGAAAACGGTAACTCAACCCCACTCCAAAGCTCATCATTCTGAGCAACTGCATACGGATCGTTATCGAGGACACCCAAGTAGCCTCCGTCGATCCGCTCACGCACCAGCACCCACATGCGCTCTACGGCGACGGGTTCATTCTCATCATCGACCGAAATTCGAAAGATCAGTTTCGCGAGATCTCCCGGTTGCAACCCTTCTCGTTCGTGCGAATCGGGTATCCAGAATGTGTTCGGCGACGCCCGATGATATTCCTCGCCATCATCCAGGCACCACCCGTCCAATTGGAAATCCGGTTCACGCATTGCTCTATCTTAGGGGCCACATGGATGTCGGGAAACCACCCATCTCGGCCATCTGCGGCAACGAGTTTTGAGCCTATTCCATGTCGCCCAAAAATGCTGCGGTTTGCGATAATGCATAAAACAGAAGCTTGAAGCGTTAGACCTATTCCTTCGACGCCTCGGCCGCCTTGGTGTCCAGCAATCCATAGCCGAAGTCATTGTCCCTGCCCTTGGGGCCGAGATCCCTGGCGGTGGCGGCCAGCGCTTTCTCGACCCAGTCGGCGGAACGGTCGGGAGCGGCATGCAACAGGTTGGCGATGGCGCCGGTCACGATCGCCGCGGCAAACGAGGTGCCGGTGACCACATCCGAACCGGCGCCGCTCGGCGCCACCATCTCGACGCCGGGAGCGGAAAGGAAGACGTAGGCGCCGCGATTGGCCTGCTGCATCAGCCCGTCCCTCGCATTGGTGGCGGTGACCGCGATGACGCCGTCGAAAGCGGCCGGGTAGCCGTAGGGCGCCTTCGGTCCGTTGTTGCCGGCGGCGGCGACCAGCACGATGCCGAACGCCCGAGCGTTGCGGCAGGCGACCCCGAGCAGGTCGTTCTTCGGGCCGACGAAGCTCATATTGATGATGCGGACATTCTGCTCCGCCGCCCAGTCGAGCGCCGCCAGGATGACGTCCATGGTCGACTTGCCGCCCTCGAAGGCGCGGGCGTGATAGATCCTGGCGCCCGGCGCCATGCCTTTGAGCGCGCCGACGCCGGCGATCAGGCCGTCGATCGAGGTGCCGTGATCGCGCGCCTCTATCGGCACGTCGGGCATGGCGTCGAACTGATCGGCGATGACGCCGCTTAGTGCTGGATTGGTATCGTCGATGGCGGTGTCGATGACGGCGATGCGTACATTCTCGCCGCTCGCCTCTCTCGAATCGAGCGCGATGCGCTCGAAGGCATAATTGACGATGGTTGCTGCCTGCTGCAGCGAGTAGATATGGTTAGGCTCGCGCCGCAAGGTGCGGCCGTCGGCGGCAAGCTGCGCCAGCACGACTCCGACCGGCCGGCCGTCGGGAATGCCGAAGCGCACCAGCGTGGTGCCGAGCAGCTGAGAATGGCGCTGCGAGCGCACCTCGAGGCCAAACGAAGCTGCGATCTGCTGGACAGCATCGCCATCCACCGTCACCAGCACCTCGTCGGGCACGAAATCACCGACGACGGCGCGCGGCGGTTCGGCCGCGACGAAATCGGTGGGCGAAACGATTGGACCGCCCGGAGCGGCGGCCTGTATCGCTGCCGCACCGGCGGGCGGGACCGGCGGCGGCAACGCACCGCTGGCCGGATCGCGGCGTGGATCGGGCGTCGGCAGCGGAGCTTGGCCGCCGCCGATAGGATTGGGGAACAGGTCGACGATCAGCGCGGGAAGAAACACCGCATTTGTCGCGGCGGAACCTGCGCCGGGCCTTTCGCCGTTGTTATCCTTTGTGTCGTCCTCGATGCAATCGGCCGCCGCCGTCCCCCGGTTGAGGCAGTCTATTTCCGTCTGCGTAAGGTTCGGATCATTGGTCTGCGCCAAGGCAGGCGCAGCAGTAATCATCATCGCCGCTACGAGCAGCGCCGCAAATCGGATGACCGCTCTAGCCGCCATCGACCGGTTTCCTTCCCTCGACCACGGCCTCCGCAAAAGGCTGGGCGGCAATAAGGCCGAGCACTTTTTCATAGTCGGGTGCGGTCGTCGCCGGGATGCCAAGGCGGAACACGCCCTCGGCGGTCGGGCCGCCGGCAATCTTCAGCTGGTGTTCGCCAAAAAAAGCGACAATGTCGGCCACCTTCGCATCCGGCTTGAACTTCACCAGCACGAACGGCATTTTGGCCAGATCGCCTTGCTGGCCGGCAATTTCGAAATCGCTGTCGATGCCGCCGGGCTGCTCAAACGACTGCACGACTACAAGCGCCAGCAGAGCCGCGGCCGCAGCCCAGGCGACGCCGGCGGGCACCGCCGTGAAGCGGCCCCACACCTGTGCCAGCCAGGACGACGACGCCGGCGCGCGCACCGGGCCGGCCTCGGCTTCGAGCGCCCGGGCGAAGCGGCCGAGCGCATCGGCCGGCGGACGGATCGCCTCATTGGATGCAGCGGTGCTGGAGAATTCGGCTTCGGCCTCGCCGAGTGCGGCAGGCGCCGCCGGGTCGGTCGCCAGCCATTCCTCGACGGCTTCGAGCTCCGCACCTTCCAGCGAGCCGTTCAGATAAAACGGCAGCAGCGTTTCCATTTCATCGCGGCGCGACATCTTTTCAGCGGCGCTCATGGCCACCCCCTGTCGTAACCGGCTGCCTTGAGGGCCTCGCCGAGTTTCTTGCGGGCGTAGAACATCCGGGTCTTGACGGTGGCGACCGGAATGCCGAGCACCTCGCCGATCTCGCTCACCGACTGTCCGTGGTAATAGGCAAGGTCGATCACCGTTCGGTGTTCTTCCGGCAAGGCATCGACGAAGCGCCGCAACGCGGCGCCCTTGTCTTCCTTCATGGTGACGACTTCCGGCGTATCGGCGCCGTCGGCGATCTGGGCCGCGTCATCGTCGTCGATCCAGTCTTCCTTTTTCTTGCGCAGCGACGACAGCGCCTTGAAGCGGGCGATGCCGAGCAGCCATGTCGAGACTTCGGAGCGCCCCTCGAAGCCAGGCGCCTGGCGCCAGAGTTCGAGAAACACCTCGTTGGCGATATCGTCGGCCATCATTTCCGATCCCGTCTGGCGCACCACGAAGCGGTAGACCCGCGCGTGGTGGCGCATGAACAGGAGCCGCACGGCGGCACGATCGCCCTTCGCGACCCGGCCGACAAGCGCGCGATCGGTTTCCGTCGCTGCCGTCATGGCCGGTCGAGCCGCCTGGCTCCTGTCTGCTCTGTCGCTGATCGGACCAAAAAGGTTCACCGCTATCCGCCCGGAATTCTCTGAAAGCTAGCCGAAGAGCGGCAGCGTTGCCAGAGGCGGTCTTTCCTTCTCCCCTTGTGGGAGAAGGTGTCGCCGAAGGCGACGGATGAGGGGTGTTCGTCCAGCTGGAACACCCCTCATCCGTCTTGCCGCTTCGCGACAATCCACCTTCTCCCACAAGGGGGCGAAGGGAAGACGCGCGCTCAGTCGAGGAACGGCCTGGCCTTCATTGTCGCGGGCACCGGCACGCCGAGTCGCGCAAGCACCGTAGGCGCAAGCTGCAGCTGGTCTAACAGCGTGTCGGCCTCCGGACCTTTGCCCTGTCCGAAATAATACAGCGCAAAATCCTGCATCGCGTCGTCATGACCGCCATGATGGCCGCGATCGGTCTGGCCGTGATCGGCGGTGACGGTCACCTCGTAGCCCGTCCCGCCACCTCGGCAGGAAGCTGGCCAACATGCCGTCCATCGCATAAACGGCGTGGTCCATCTCGTGGCAGTCGTGGCCGAAGCGGTGGCCCATCGAGTCCAGTGTGCAGGTGTGCAGGATGCCGTAGTCGATGCCGTGGCGTCTGATCAGCATCGTCAGCGTCGCGAACAGGTCGACGTCGCTCGGCGTCATCTGGTTTCGGGCATTGTAGCCGGTCATGGTGTGGAACCGGCCATGCGTGATCGGCCCGCCCGGCTCGTCGAATTCCATATCCTCGACCAGATCGAACGGATAGGCCCGAAAGAATTCTGACCAGTAGGAATGGGTGACCGCACCTGTCTTGCCGCCGGCCCTGCTGACCTCGGAGAAGATATCCGGCTGCTCGACGCGGAACCGGTTCTCGTTGGTCAGGATGCCATGCACCTGCGGCGCCACGCCGGTGTGGATCGAGGCATAGCAGCAGGCCGAGGTCGACGGCAGCACGGAACGCATCTTCCAGACGCGCGCTTCGCCCGATTGCACCCACCCCTCGAGGTTGCCCATCAGCCGGCGCCAGTTGCGGTAAGGCACGCCGTCGAGGATGATCAGCAGAAGTTTTGTCTTCAGCGCCACCGGTGTGTCTAATTCCCCGCGCTGGCCATGCGCCGTCCCTTGATGGCCTTTTCCAGCCAGCCGATCTCCATTTCGGGGACTGAGGACAGCAACAGATCGGTATAGGCATCGAAGGGCGGTGCCAGCACCTGGCTCTTCGCGCCGTAGCGCACCACCTCGCCGCGATACATCACCGCGATCGAATCGGCGATCGACTTCACCGTGGCGAGGTCGTGGGTGATGAACAGATAGGCGACGTTTTCCTCCTTCTGCAGCTCGAGCAACAGCTTCAGGATCCCGTTGGCCACCAGCGGGTCGAGCGCCGAGGTCACCTCGTCGCAGATGATCAGCTTCGGCTTGGCGGCGAGCGAGCGGGCGATGCAGACGCGCTGCTTCTGGCCACCGGAAAGCTCGGCCGGGTAGCGGTCGACAAAGCCCTTGCCCATTTCGATCTTGTCGAGCAGCTCGGCAACGCGGGCGTCACGTTGCCTTCCACGGAGACCGAAATAGAACTCGAGCGGCCGGCCGATGATGGTGCCGACGGTCTGACGTGGGTTCATCGCGACATCGGCCATCTGGTAGATCATCTGCAACTGGCGCAGATCCTCTTTCGGCCGATCGGCAAGCCGGTTGGCGAGCGGACGTCCATCGAAGGTGACGGTGCCTTCTTCGGGTGGCAGAAGGCCGGTGATGGCGCGCGCCAGCGTCGACTTGCCCGAACCGGACTCGCCGACCACCGCCAGCGTCTGGCCCGGATAGATGTCGACCGAGACGTTCTTCAACACCTTGATATGGCTGCGGCCATAGGCGGCGGTGATGTTCTTGACCGACAGGAACGGCGTCGTGCCGGGCTTCTGCTCCTGGTGCTCGATCTCATGCACCGAGACGAGCGCATTGGTGTATTCCTGGCGCGGTTCCTTGATGATCTGGCGGGTGCCGCCCCATTCGACCAGCCGGCCATGGCGCAGCACCATGATCTCGTCCGAGACCTGCGCGACGACGGCAAGGTCGTGAGTGATGTAGAGCGCCGCGACATGGGTGTCGCGGATGGCGTCCTTGATCGCCGCCAGCACGTCGATCTGCGTCGTCACGTCGAGCGCCGTGGTCGGCTCGTCGAAGACGATCAGGTCGGGCTCGGAGCACAGCGCCATCGCCGTCATCACACGCTGCAGCTGGCCGCCGGACACCTGGTGCGGAAAGCGCTCGCCGATGCTTTCGGGGTTCGGCAGGCTGAGCTTCTTGAACAGCGCGATGGCGCGTTTTTCGGCCGCGGCCCGCGTCGCCGTGCCATGCAGCAGCGTCGCCTCGACCACTTGGTCCATCAGTCTGTGCGCCGGGTTGAAGGCGGCGGCAGCCGATTGGGCGACATAGCAGACCTCGCGGCCGCGCAGCTTGCGAAAACCCTCCTTGCCGCCCTTGAGGATGTCGCGGCCGTTCAGTATGACCTCGCCGCCGGTGATGCGCACGCCGCCGCGGCCATAGCCCATCGACGCCAGGCCAATGGTCGACTTGCCGGCGCCGGACTCGCCGATCAGGCCGAGCACTTTGCCCTTCTCCAGCGTCAGCGAGACGTCGTGGACCAGCACGATGTTCTTCGGCGCCTCGCCCGGCGGGAACACCGTGGCCTCGATGCGCAGATTACGGATATCGAGCAGCATGGACTTTGCTCGCTGGTCAGCCATTATCCGCGCCCTCCCTTCAGGCTTGTCGTGCGGTTGAGCACCCAGTCGGCGACAAGGTTGACGGAAATCGCCAGCATCGCGATCGCCGCCGCAGGGATGAGTGCCGCCGCTATGCCGAAGACGATGCCGTCCTTGTTTTCCTTGACCATGCCGCCCCAATCGGCGCTAGGCGGCTGCACGCCGAGGCCGAGGAAGGACAGCGTCGACAGGAACAGCACGGCATAGATGAAGCGCAGGCCGAGTTCCGAAACCAGCGGCGACAACGCGTTGGGCAGGATCTCGCGGAAGATGATCCACGCGCTGCCTTCGCCGCGCAGCTTGGCCGCCTCGACGAAATCCATGACGTTGATGTCCACGGCGACCGCCCGCGACAGGCGGTAGACGCGGGTCGAGTCGAGGATACCCATGACCAGGATCAGGGTCACCAGATTGGTTGGCAGCACGGAGAGCACGACGAGGCCCATGATCAGCGTCGGGATCGACATCAGGAGATCGACAAGGCGCGACATCAGCGTGTCGAACCAGCCGCCGAAAACCGCCGCCGAGAAGCCAAGGATGGCGCCGAGTGAGAAGGACAGCGCGGTGGCCAGCACCGCGATGAACAGCGTGACGCGGGCGCCGTAGATCATGCGCGAAAGAAGGTCGCGGCCGAGATTGTCGGTGCCCAGCCAATGTGTCGCCGACATCGGTCCCCAGACGTCGCCGACGATCTCGCCATTGCCATACGGCGCGATCCAGGGGGCGAAGATCGCCGCCAGCACGAACAATGCCGTCAGCACCAGGCCGATCAGCGCCGGGATGGGGATGCGTTTTATGTCGAGCATGCCCGCTCCCCTTATTTCGGATGTCTGAGGCGCGGATTGGCGACGATCGCCGCTATGTCCGCAATGATGTTCAGGCTGATGTAGACAGCGGCGAAGATCAGGCCGACCGCCTGCACCACCGGCACGTCGCGCTTGGTGACGTGGTCGACGAGATATTGGCCCATGCCCGGATAGACGAAGATCACCTCGACCACGACGACGCCGACGATCAGGTAGGCGAGGTTGAGCATGACGACGTTGATGATCGGCGCAATCGCATTGGGAAAGGCATGCCTGCGGATGACGGCGAATGCAGAAAGCCCCTTGAGCTCGGCGGTTTCCACATAAGCCGATTGCATGACGTTCAGGATCGCGGCTCGCGTCATGCGCATCATGTGGGCGAGCACCACCAGCGTCAGTGCTGCCGCCGGCAGCATGATCGCCTGCATGCGTTCGCCGAAAGGCATTCCGTCATAGACCGTCGAGATGCCGGGGAAGATCTGGTATTTCACGGCAAAGAAATAGACGAGCACGTAGCCGATGAAGAATTCGGGAAAGGATGTCGAGGCAAGCGCCAGTCCGGAGATCAGTTTGTCGACCCAGCCATTGCGGTAACGCACCGCAATCAGGCCGAGGATGATCGCCAGCGGCACGGCCACGACCGCCGCCCAGAAGGCGAGGAACAGCGTGTTCCACAACCGCCCCTTGATCGACGTCGCAATATCCTGCCCGCTCGACATCGCGGTGCCGAGATCGCCGGTCACGACGCCGCCGAGCCAGCGGAAATAGCGGATAAAGGCCGGATCGTTGAGGCCGAGCTGCTCGCGCAGATTGGCAAGCGACTCCGGTGTCGCCGACTGTCCGAGAATGGCTTGCGCGACGTCGCCGGGCAGGATCTGGGTGCCGGCGAAGATCAGGACCGAGACGGCCAACAAGAGAAGGATGCCCAGCGCAAGGCGCTGGGCCACCAGTTTCACAATGGGTGAGGACATATCCGCAAGGCCAGGCTCAAGCTTCGAGCCAGCACTTCGCCAGAGCGTAGCCGTTCATCAGTTCCTGATGCGGATCGTCCACCCAGCCGGCGACCTTGGCACCCGTCGCGTCGATGAACTGGTTGAACATCGGCAGGATGAGGCCGCCCTCGTCGCGCACCATGACAGCCATGTCGTGATACATCTGCTTGCGCTTGGTCTCATCGAGCTCGGCGCGCGCCGCCAGCACCATCTTGTCGAAGTCCGGGCGCTTGAAACGCGTATCGTTCCAATCGGCCGTCGACAGATAGGCGGTCGAATACATCTGGTCCTGGGTCGAGCGGCCGCCCCAATAGGAGGCGGAGAAGGGCTGCTTGTTCCAGACCTCGTTCCAGTAACCGTCGCCGGGCTCGCGCTTGAGCTCGATCTTGATGCCGGCCTTGGCCGCGCTCTGCTGGAAGAGCTGGGAGGCGTCGACGGCGCCGGGGAAGGCGACATCCGAGGTCCTGAGCAGCACGGTGCCGTCGTGCCCCGACTTCTTGTAGTGGAACTTGGCCTTGTCGGGGTCGTATTTGCGCTGCTCGATCTCGGTAAACAGCGGATAGGACGCGTTGATCGGGAAGTCGTTGCCGAGCGAACCATAGCCACGCAGGATCTTGTCCAGCATCTCCTCGCGGTCGATCGCCAGCTTCAGCGCCATCCTGAGGTCGTTGTTGTCGAACGGCGCTGTGTTGCAATGCATGATAAACACGTAGTGGCCGGGGCCGGCATGGTTGCGGATGGTGACACCGGGCAGACGCTTGATCAGGTCGACGATCTTCGGCTCGACGCGGTTGATCATGTTGACCTGGCCGCCCTGCAGGGCCGACGTACGCGCCGTGGCGTCGTTGATAACGATGACCTCGACCTGGTCGGCATGGCCCATCTTGTCGCCCTGCCAGTAATTGGCGAAACGCTCGCCGCCATGACGCACGCCAGGCTCGTTGGTGGTGATCTTGTAAGGCCCGGCGCCGATGCCGGCATCGGGCTTGTCCTTGCCGCCGTTGGGCTGGACGATCAGGTGATAGTCGCTGAGCAGATAGGGAAGGTCGGCATTCGCCTCCTTCAGCGTCAGCACCACTTCCTTGCCGCTGGCCTTGATGGTCTCGATGCCCTTCATGTAGCCGAGCGCGCCGGACTTCGACTTCTCGTCGGAATGGCGTTCGAGCGTGGCGGCCACGTCTTCCGCGGTGACCGTCTTGCCGTTGTGGAATTCGACGCCGTCGCGGATCTTCAGCGTCCACACCTTGGCGTCGTCCGATGAGCCGATCTCCTCGGCGATGCGGTTCTCAAGCTTGCCCTCGGGCGAGAGCTCGACGATCATTTCGCCCCAGCATTTGCCGAACGCGAACGGCACTTGCGTCATCATCAGCGCCGGGTCGAGGCTGTTGGTGGATTCGCCGCCGACGAGGCCCGCCTTCAGCGAGCCGCCCTTGACCGGACCCGCGGCGCGCGCTGCACTTGAAAGCAGCGAGTTGGCGAAGGTCGCGGTGACACCGAGCGCTGCCGCCCGGCCGAGAAAATCACGACGACTCAGTTTGCCGGATGCGACGCGCCAGCTAAGGAATTCCAGTTCGTTTGACATGTTGAGTTCCTCACTCTGTTGGTTCGACCTTATGGTCGTTTTTATCGTTTCTTGTGAGGGGAATAATGACCGCAAGGGTGCGCCGTAAGCAAGACCGAATGCGACATGCCGTGGCGTAAATCGTACGTCGCAATTGGACCAATCCGCATAAGCGCTCAAAGCAGTGCGCGCGGGATTTTCTCGTCGAAATTGCGCTCGAAAACCAGTTTCTCGCCTTCATAGGCTTCGATTCTGGCGTTAACCATGAAGTTTTGCGCGTCGGACCGCATCTCGGCTGATGTTACGGTGCGCACCGACCATCCATTTCGCGACAGCGTTTGCGTCCAGTGCGTCTTGCCCGACGCTGACAGCGGATCGTCAGGATGGATCGCCCATGTCTCTCTCGCGATGCTGCCATTGGCGAGGCCATGCTCCAGATCGCGCACCTCGCCGAAATCGTCGACGATGGAAAGCGTGATTTTCCCGGTCTTTTCGTCGCGATCGACACGACGTTCGGAATTGGCAGAGCGGATCGTTTCGGTCGCCCAGGGCGCGGCTGCCTCAGGCGTGGGGAACGTGACTTCATCGCCTTGCGCCAGCGGGCGCAGCGGCAGCATCAGCGTTGCCGTCGCCAGATCGAGCCGGACCGGCTCCGGCGATGGCCAGATCATCGGCCAGTAGGCGTTCGAAACGGCAATACGCAGGCGGTGACCTGCCGGCACGCGATAGGCGCATTGGTCGAGCACGACCCGGGCGGTGACGGTTTCGCCTGGCACCAGCGCTTGCGGGAATTCGTGCGAGTTGCGGTGCGTCAGGTTGAGCACGCCATAGGAGATCAGCTCGGACGCGCCGTCGGGATGCACGTCGCACAGCCGGATGGCGATGTTAGCCTGGCGCCGGTCCGACGAAACCCTGACCAGCACTTCCGGCGCGCCGACAATGTCGATCGCTTCGGTGAGGACCGGCTGGTCGAAGCATACCGACAGCGCATCGTCGGGGCGCTGGTCACCGGGCAGTTCCGGGCCGAAGGTGAAGGGAAAATATTCGCCGCCGGCAAGGCCGCAGCTTTGCGGCGAAGCGACGATGACCGGCTCGCTGCCTTCGGGTATCAGCTCGATTTCCTGCGTCTTGATATCAGGCGACGGCCACACCGGATCCGCGACCCAGCGGCCGGGTCGCTCCGGATGCCAGCGCGCCGGACGGACGCTGTCCATCACATAGGCGCGGTAGGCCGGGTCGGCCTCGACGCCGGTGTCGGTGCCCTTCAGCCAGCGGTCCCACCAGCGCAACGCCTCCTGCAGGAAACCGATGCGCGGTTCAGGTGCCGCATAATGCGGGTATTTATGGATCCACGGGCCGACGATGCCTTTGACCGGCGCCTCGATATTGGCGGCGAGATGGGAAATGGTGTTGCGATAGCCGTCATGCCAGCCGCCGATCGACAGCACGGCGGCTTGGATGGCGGAATAGTCCTCGCAGATAGAGCCGCGCTTCCAATAGGCGTCGCGGTGCTGATGCTTCAGCCACAGCGGCGCCAGGAAGGGCTGGTTCTCCAGCCGGGTCAGCCACAGGTCGCGCCATCTGTTGTCGCCGGCCAGCAGCGGATCCGGTGGCCGCGAGGAGTAGGACAGCATGGTCGAGGCCCAGCCGAAATTCTCGATCAGCAGGCAGCCGCCCTTGTAGTGGATGTCGTCGGCGTAGCGGTCGACGGTCGAGCACAGGCTGATGACAGCCTTCAGCGCCGGCGGCTGCTTGGCTGCCGTCTGCAGGCAATTGAAGCCGCCCCAGGAGATGCCCATCATGCCGACATTGCCGTTGCACCAGGGCTGGGCCGCCGCCCAGGCGATCACATTGCAAGCATCTTGCAATTCCTGCTCGGAATATTCGTCGTCCATCAGCCCTTCGGAATCGCCATTGCCGCGCATGTCGACGCGGATCGATGCGTAGCCGTGGCCGGCGAAATAGGGATGCGTCAGCTGATCGCGAAAGATGGTGCCGTCGCGCTTGCGGTAGGGCAGGTGTTCGAGAATCGCCGGCACCGGATCGTCGGCAGCATCGGCCGGCATCCACAGCCGCGCCGACAGCCGGCAGCCATCCGGCATGACGATGCCCATATCCGGAAATTCGACGACCTTGCGGGGAAATTCAGTGACGGTTTTCATGCGGGGTATAACGCCCCGCAGCGATGTGACTTTCAATCGCCATTCGCGACTGGAGCAGCAAAATATGCGACCTGTCAGGGAGTGGAGCTATCGCAACTCGTCCAGCAGCTCGGGATGTTTCTCCAACAGCGTCATCAGTTGGATGGTTGGGCCACTCGGCTCGATCAGACCTCGTTCGTATTTGTCGAAAGCGTTCTCGCCGACCTTGAACAGGGATCCCGCCTCGCGCTGCGACAGTTTGAGCTTTGTGCGCACGCGACGGATGGTGGCCGGTGCTGGAACGCCGTCGATCTTTTCTTTGAGGATGCGGAGCGCTGCGTCGACGACAGTCATGTCGTCTCCGACATGAACGCCCTCACCTCCCGACGGGGGATAATACCCCGGCAGATCGACGATCATGCTCTCGCCCTTGTAAGTCACAGTGAACGGACGCACTCCACGCGTCAGCGTTTCTCCTGTTTCGGGGGAGATCATGGTATTCGTTTCATTATTTTCTTTCGTCGCCATAGTTACTTTTCCTTGAACGACATGACTGTGAATTCGGTCACCACGTCCGCCTGAAATTTCACGTAGAGAATCAGGTCGCGTGCTGGCACGTGATAGACATCTTGCCAGGCACGATGGTCGGCGAATGTCGTCATCGACTTTACAAACATTTTTCGCGTGATGCCGCCGATCACCTCGACTATACCGGCGCGATCGAAGCCGAGCGCAGCGCATGACCCCGAAAACCGAAATCGGTTTTCGGAAAGGATCATGCGCAAAATCAAAGTGCTACAGCGTCCTTGCGCGTCCTAAAGGACGCGCGGCGCTGTAGTGACATCCCGCAGGGCGGACGTCGTGATTGCCAGCGTGTCGACAGAACCCAACTCGGCCTTGATTGCATCAAGATCGTAAGTGGGTCTGCGTTTCTCCATAACACCGTATGCCACCATAAAGGGGGCGTTTCAAGTGTTGAACTTTGCAGCATTCAACTCAGCGGAATGTCGTTTTCGTCCTTGCTCGCCTGATAGGCGCCGGACAATTCGTCATAGTGTGCGGCGATTTTGCCGATCCGCGTTTCCAGCCGCAGGCGCTCGGTCTCGGGCAGCGACCGCACCAGTCGGCGGATCGAAAAGCTCTTCCAATAGGCGTTCTCGGCATTGTAACCGCCGGGGTCGAGGGTGAAGACTTCTTTCAGGATCTTCAGGTCGTGAGGGATGGCGAAGCTGTCGCGCGAATCCTCATGCGAAAACAGATAGTAGAAATTGTCGAAGCCGGTCCAGGTGATCGCCGACAGGCAGAGAGAGCAGGGTTCATGCGTGGCGAGGAACATCGCGTCCTTGGTGTCGACGCGCTCGGCCTTCGGCATTTCGTAGAAGCGCTTCAGGCAGTGCACCTCGCCATGCCAGAGCGGGTTCTCCGTCTCGTTGTTGGTTTCGGCGAGCACCAGCGAGCGGTCGTCCTTGCGCAGGATCGCCGCGCCGAACAGCTTGTTGCCGTGGGCGACACCTTCGGCCGTCTTCGGCACGATGTCGTGCTCGATGACGTCGAGCAGGCGGTCTATCAGCGAGACGTCGGCCATCATGCGGTCCCATTGGGGAGATCGATCTCGTAAGCGTGCGAGAAATGGCACTCTTCGAGATTGGAGCCGTCGCCGCCGCGGTCGACGACGAGAAAATCCTGGGCCTCGCCGATCGGCGTCAGCACGCCGTGCCACCGATTGCGCGGATAGTTGACGCCTTGCCCGGGCGCGGTGATGAAGGCGTGCGGCTCGCCCGGACCTTCGTCGCCATCATGGCAAACGATGACCAGGAACGGCCGTGGCGACAGCGGGATGAAAGCCTGGCTGCCGATCGGGTGGCGCTCGACCATGGTCAGCTTCAGCGGAAAATCGTAGGGCGTGCCGCGCACCATGGAGATCAGCACGCGTGCATTCGGCCCCTGCGCTTCGACGGTGGCGAGGTCATGGTAGCGTTCCGCTCTGCCGCCATTGATCGGATAATGATTGTCGCCGCCCATATCGATGACGTCGCCGAACTCGGCAAAATTTTCGCGGGTCAGCGGCCGCGCGATGATGCGGGTCATGGCGCGCGTCTCGCGACGCCGGCGCCGCCAAGCTTGGCATGTCGGTTGACGTCCTTGTAGAGCAGGTAGCGGAACTGGCCCGGACCGCCGGCATAGCAGGCCTGCGGACAGAAGGCCCGCAGCCACATATAGTCGCCGGCCTCGACCTCGACCCAGTCCTGGTTGAGGCGATAGACCGCCTTGCCTTCCAGCACATAGAGGCCGTGCTCCATGACGTGGGTTTCGGCGAAGGGGATGACCGCGCCCGGCTCAAGCGTGACGATGGTGACATGCATGTCGTGGCGCATGTCTTCAGGATCGACGAAGCGGGTCGTCGCCCACCGGCCATCGGTGCCGGGCATCGGGCTCGGTGCGACATCTTGTTCGTTGGTGAAGAAGGCTTGCAGCGTATCCATTCCCTCGACAGGTTCGTAGGCTTTTCGGATCCAGTGGAAGCGGACGGCGGCACTGCTCTCGTTGCGAACGGTCCATCCGCTTGCCGGCGGCAGGAAAGCAAACCCGCCCGGCCTAAGCACATGCTTTTTGCCGGCGAGCAAGACGGTCAGCTCGCCCTCGACCACGAACAAGGCGCCCTCGGCGCCGCCATCCGGTTCCGGCCGGTCGCTGCCGCCGCCGGGCGCGACCTCGACGATGTACTGCGAAAACGTCTCGGCAAAGCCGGACAGGGGCCGCGACAGCACCCAGACGCGGGTCTTATCCCAGAATGGCAAGGCGCTGGTGACGATGTCCTGCATCACGCCCCGGGGAATGACGGCATAGGCCTCGGTGAAGACAGCGCGGCCGGTCAGCAGCTCACTCTGGCCAGGGTGGCCGCCCTGCGGCGCGTAATAGGTTCGGTCGGCCATTTTCATCATATCCATCAGTTTAGAGCCTATTGCGGAAGCCAAAGCTTATTGCGGAAGAATGTCCTTGAGGCGAAGCAGCGCGATGCGCTCGACCTGTTTGCAGGCGGTTTCGAATTCAACGTCGTGGCTGTTGCCGATGCGCGCCTCGAACTCCGCCAGGATTTCCGCCTTGGTCTTGCCTTTCACCGCGATGATGAACGGGAAGCCGAAATTGGTGACGTAGGCGCCATTGAGCTTGGAGAACAGCTCGCGCTCCTTGTCGGTCAGCGCGTCGAGCCCGGCGGAAGCCTGTTCCCTCGTCGATTCCGCCGTCAGCCGCTTGGCCTGCGCCAGTTTTCCGGCAAGGTCGGGATGGGCGTTGAGCACGGAGAGCCGCTCGGCCTCGCTCGCCGCGCGAAAGACGCGGCACAGTGCATTGTGCAGGCCGCCAGCGCTGTCATGCGCCGGGCCGAGCTCCAGCCCGTGGGCGCGCTCGGCGATCCACGGCGAATGCTCGAATATGCCGCCGAAAGCCTGGGCGAAGGCCTCGAATTCCATTTTCGATGGGCGCAGCGGTGGCAGCCGGAACGGATGGGTCTCTTGCCAGTGCCTTGCGATGTCGATGCGCCGCGCCAGCCAGACCTTGTCGTGCGATCTGACGTAGTCGACAAAGCGCTTGAGCGCCGCGACCCGACCGGGGCGCCCGACGAGGCGGCAGTGCAGGCCGATATTCATCATGCGCGGCCGTCCTGCCTTGCCCTCGGCATAGAGCGTGTCGAAACTATCCCTGAGATAGGCGAAGAACTGGTCGCCCGAGTTGAAGCCTTGCGGCGTGGCGAAGCGCATGTCGTTGGCGTCGAGCGTATAGGGGATGATGAGCTGCGGCATTATCGACCCGTCCGACCCGTCATGCTCGAACCAGTATGGCAACTCGTCGTCATAGGTGTCCGACACATAGTCGAAGCCACCTTCATCCGCCGCCAGCCGCACGGTGTTGATCGACGTGCGGCCGGTGTACCAGCCGGTCGGCCGTGCCCCGGTCACCTCGTGGTGCAGCTGGATCGCCGCTTCCATGTCGCGGCGCTCGTCCTCCGGCGCATGGTCGCGGTAGTCGATCCATTTCAGCCCGTGCGAGGCGATTTCCCAGCCGGCCTCCTGCATCGCCGCTACCTGGTCGGGCGAACGCGCCAGCGCGGTGGCGACGCCATAGCAGGTGACCGGCACCTCAGCCTCGGTGAACAGGCGCAGCAATCGCCAGAAGCCGGCACGCGCTCCATATTCGTAGATCGATTCCATGTTCCAGTGACGCTGGCCGGGCCAGGGTGCGGCGCCGACGATCTCGGACAGGAATGCCTCCGAAGCCTTGTCGCCATGCAGGACGCAGTTTTCGCCGCCTTCCTCGTAATTGACGACGAACTGCACCGCCACATGCGCCCCGCCGGGCCATTTCGGATCCGGCGGATTGGCGCCGTAGCCGCGCATGTCTCGTTCGTAACGCATTGTCGCTCCTGCCGGATAGTGTGATCAGGATAGTCGAAAGCGCCGCTTGCGCATTCCCCCGAAAATTTTTGAAAGTGTTTTTGCAGCACTCCGCTCGACCGGGACTTATGCATCGCCTTTAATTGGCGCACAATTCGTCAAACATGTTCGACTGTATGGGAGCAGCCAGTGGCGGAAACGTCGAAAGCCGAAGGCGGACGTCTGACGACCCATGTCCTCGACACCGCGACCGGCAAGCCAGCGGCAGGCCTGTCGATCGAGCTTTACCGCATCGATGGCGACATGCGGACGCATCTGAAGACGGCGGTCACCAATGCCGACGGCCGCTGTGACGCGCCGCTGCTTGCCGACGCGGAATTCCGCACCGGCGAATACGAGCTGGTCTTCGCGGCCGGCGACTATCTGCGCCGGCAGGGGTTGAGGCTGCCGGAACCGGCCTTCCTCGACAACGTGCCGATCCGCTTCGGCATGGCCGAGCCGGTGCACTATCATGTGCCGCTGCTCGTCTCGCCCTACGGCTATTCGACCTATCGGGGGAGCTGAGGCATGGCCAAGATCACGACACGCAGCGAGATACGTTTTATTCTCAATGGCGAGGATGTTGCGCTGACCACGGTGGCGCCCGCCGAGACCTTGCTCGACTGGCTGCGGCTCAGCCGCGCGCTGCGCGGCACCAAGGAAGGTTGCGCCGAGGGTGATTGCGGCGCCTGCACGGTGCTGGTTGGAAGGCTTCCGGCCGGTCGGCTGGTCTATGAAAGCGTCAATGCCTGCATCCGCTTCCTCGGCTCGCTCGACGGCACACATGTCGTGACCGTCGAGCATCTGCGCGGCGACGGCGATAAACTGCATCCGGTGCAGCAGGCGATGGTCGATTTCCACGGCTCGCAATGCGGCTTCTGCACCCCGGGCTTTGTCATGTCGCTTTATGCCCTGTGGATGCGGTCGCCTGAGCCTTCGGATGCCGCAATAGAAAAGGCGTTGCAAGGCAATCTCTGCCGCTGTACCGGCTATGAGGCGATTGTGCACGCCGCTCGCGCCATCTCCAGCTACGGCAAGGCGGCGAAGGACCCGCTGGCGGCGGAGCGCAAGGCGATCGCAGAGAAACTCGCGGCCATGAAAGACGGTGCTCGCATCGAGATCGGCGCCGGCAACCAGCGGCTGGTCGTGCCGGCTAATGCCGACGATCTCGCCGCCGTGCTCGACAACGAGCCGGGCGCCACCATCGTTGCCGGTTCGACCGATGTCGGCCTGTGGGTAACCAAGCATATGCGCGATATTGCGCCGGCGATCTTCATCGGCAATCTCGACGGGCTGTGCGGGATTTCCGAGGACAAGGGCATCATCTCGATCGGTGCTGGTGTCACCTATACAGAAGCCTTCTCGACGCTAGCGAAACGCATCCCAGCGCTGGGCCCGCTGTTCGATCGCATTGGCGGCGATCAGGTGCGCAATATGGGCACGATCGGCGGCAACATCGCCAACGGCTCGCCGATCGGCGACACGCCGCCGCCGCTGATCGCGCTCGGCGCGCGGCTGACGCTGCGCCGGGGCAACAAGCGGCGGACGATCCCGCTCGAGGATTTTTTCATCGCCTATGGCAAGCAGGATCGGCAGCCGGGCGAATTCGTCGAAGCCGTGCATGTCCCAGTGCCAGCCAGGGACACCAAATTCGCCGTCTACAAGATCACCAAGCGCCGTGACGAGGACATCACCGCAGCACTTGGCGCGTTCCTGCTGACGCTGGCCAGGGACGGCACCGTGGCGGATGTGTGCATCGCCTATGGCGGCATGGCGGCAACGCCCAAGCGGGCTTTCGGCGTGGAAAAGGCGCTGCTCGGCAGGCCTTGGACGGAGGCGACGGTCGAGGCGGCGATGGCCGAGTACGCCAAAGACTTCACCCCGCTGACCGACATGCGCGCTTCGGCCGAATACCGGGCGCTGGCGGCGCGTAACCTGCTGCTGCGCTTCTTTGCCGAGACCAGCGGCACCAAGGCGCCGATCCAGGTATCGCGCCACGAGGCGGCGTGATGACCAAGCACGCTCCAAACCTCAAGGCGCAAAAAATCTCCGGTGGCATTGCCACCGACCAGCGCCATGATTCGGCGCGCAAGCATGTCCGCGGCACGGCCGTCTATATCGACGACATGCCGGAATTGGCCGGCACGCTGCATGGCTGCCTCGGGCTTTCGACGGCCACGCATGCCAGCATCACCAGCATGGACCTGTCGGCGGTGCGCGCAGCGCCCGGTGTCGTCGACGTGCTGACGGCCAGTGACGTGCCGGGCGAAAACGACATTTCGCCGACCGGCCGTCACGATGAACCGGTGCTGGCCGACGGCAAGGTGCAATTTTTCGGCCAGCCGATCTTCTGCGTCATTGCCGAAACCCGCGAGCAGGCGCGCCGCGCGACGAGACTGGCCAAGGTCGAATACCGGGAATTGCCCTTCATCGCCGACATCGGCGCGCTCGATCCCCGTAAAGACAAGCTGGTCACGCCGCCGCTGACGCTGAGGCGCGGCGATGCCGCCGCTGCGATCAACGCGGCGCCGCGCCGGCTAAAGGGAAAAATGCGCATCGGCGGCCAGGACCATTTTTATCTCGAAGGCCAGATCGCCATGGCCGTTCCCGGCGAGGATCAGGACGTCACGATTTATTCCTCGACCCAGCACCCGAGCGAAATCCAGCACATGGTCAGCCATGCGCTCGGGGTGCCGAGCCATGCGGTGACGGTGGAGATCCGCCGGATGGGCGGCGGCTTCGGCGGCAAGGAAACGCAAGGCAACCAGTTTGCCGCGCTCGCGGCGATTGCTGCGAAAAAACACCATCGTGCCGTCAAAATCCGGCCCGACCGTGACGACGACATGATCGCCACCGGCAAGCGGCACGATTTCCTTGTCGACTACGAGGTCGGCTTCGACGACGAGGGCAATATTCTCGGTGTCGATTTCATGTTCGCGGCGCGTTGCGGCTTCTCGGCGGATCTCTCCGGCCCGGTCACCGACCGCGCGCTGTTCCACTGCGACAACACCTATTTCTGGCCGGCTGTGCATGCGCAATCGGCACCGCTCTACACCAACACCGTGTCGAACACCGCCTTCCGAGGCTTCGGCGGTCCGCAAGGCATGGTCGGGGCCGAGCGTGTCATCGAAGAGGTCGCCTTTGCCGTCGGCAAGGACGCGCTCGAGATTCGTAAGAAGAACTTTTATGGCACAAGCGACCGCAACGTCACGCCATACCACCAGACGGTCGAGGATAACATCATCCACCGCATCGTCGCCGAATTGGAGGCGAGTTGCGACTATGCGAGGCGCCGCCGCACCATTGAAGCCTTCAACGCCAACAGCCGCTTCATCAAGCGCGGGCTGGCGCTGACACCGGTCAAGTTCGGCATCTCGTTCACCGCCACGCACTACAATCAGGCCGGCGCACTGGTGCATGTCTACACCGACGGGTCGGTGCATCTGAACCATGGCGGCACCGAAATGGGGCAGGGCCTCTACGTCAAGGTGGCGCAGGTGGTGGCGGAAGAATTCCAGATCGACCTCGACCAGGTCAAGATCACCGCGACGACAACGGGCAAGGTGCCGAACACCTCGGCGACCGCCGCCTCTTCCGGCTCCGACCTCAACGGCATGGCGGCGCAGAACGCCGCCCGGCAGATCAAGGAGCGGCTGACCAATTTCGCCGCCGAAAAATACCAGGTGCCGCGCGACCAGGTGCTATTCCTGCCCAACCGGGTGCGCATCGGCAATCAGGAGATCGCCTTCGCCGACCTTGTCAGGCAGGCCTACATGGCGCGCATCCAGCTTTCGGCGGCGGGCTTCTACAAGACGCCGAAAATTCACTGGGACCGTGACAAGGGCGAGGGTCGCCCCTTCTATTATTTCGCCTATGGCGCCTCGTGCTCGGAAGTCTCAGTCGACACGCTGACCGGCGAATACATGGTCGAGCGCACCGACATCCTGCACGAGACCGGCCGCTCGCTGAACCGCGCCATCGACCTCGGCCAGGTCGAGGGCGGCTTCATCCAAGGCATGGGCTGGCTGACGACGGAGGAATTGTGGTGGGACGACAAGGGCCGGCTGCGCACCCATGCGCCGTCGACCTACAAGATTCCGCTCGCCTCGGATCGGCCGAAGATATTCAACGTGACGCTGGCCGACTGGCCTGAGGCACACGAGCCGACGGTGCACCGCTCCAAGGCGGTCGGCGAGCCGCCGCTCCCGCTCGGCATGTCGGTGCTGCATGCGCTGTCGGATGCGGTGGCAAGCGTTGCCGACCACCGGATCTGCCCGCGCCTCGACCCACCGGCGACGCCGGAGCGGGTGCTGATGGCGATCGAACGGCTGAAGCGGGAAGCCAAGGTCGGCACGTGAACCCAGCCTCGGAGCGTGCAATTCAGGCCGAAAAACTCTATATTTCCCGATAGGGAATGCGAATGATGAACGCGAAAGTGCAAAGCCTGAAGGCCTTTCTTGCGCGCGCCGGCCGGGTCGCCCTGGTCGAGGTGGCCGGGACAAAGGGCTCGACGCCACGCGAGAAGGGCGCCTTCATGCTCGTCTCGGGCGCGGCGATTTTTGGCACGATCGGCGGCGGCCAGCTCGAATACATGGCGATCGACAAGGCGCGGCAGCTGCTTTTCTCCCCCCTTGCGGGGGAGATGGCCGCGAAGCGGCCGGAGGGGGTCGTCTCAGAAGGCACCGCCAGAGCGTCGAGCACTGCCGCGGCGACCCCACCCGACGGCTTCGCCGCCTCCCTCCCCTCGAGGGGGAGGGATATCCGCGCCACCCTCGACATCGCGCTCGGGCCGGAAATCGGCCAATGCTGCGGCGGCAGGGTCGAGGTGCTGATCCGGCTGGTCGACGCGGCGCTGGCGCGAGAGCTGGTTGCGGCGGCGGAAGCCGAGGAAGCGCAGCTGCCGCACGTCTACATCTTCGGCGGCGGTCATGTCGGCCAGGCGCTGGCATCTGCGGCGGCCTTGCTGCCGGTACATGTCGTCGTTGTCGAGACGCGTGCCGAGGCGCTGGACGGCATGCCGGACACGGTCGAAACCAGCCTGACGCCTATGCCGGAGTCGATGGTGCGGAATGCGCCTGCCGGGGCTGCCTTCGTCGTCCTCACCCACGACCACGCGCTGGATTTCCTGATCGTCGCCGAGGCGCTGAAACGCCGGGATGCCGCCTATGTCGGCATGATCGGTTCGAAGACCAAAAAGGCGACGTTCAGGAGCTGGTTCCTGAAGTCGGCGGATGGCAGCGAGGCGGAACTTGACCGCCTCGTCTCGCCGATCGGCGGCGATGCGGTCAAGGATAAGCGCCCGCAGGTGATCGCGGCGCTCGCCGCCGCCGAGATCATGACGGCACTGGTCGCGCATGCCACGGCATCAGCCGCGCCGCGCCAGCCTCTCACAGCAAGGCGATGGCCGGCTAACGCTTCTTGACGATGTGATCAACGGTCACAGCTGCACCTCGCTTTCTTCGTTTCTCAAAAGGCCCAGGAAGGTGTTTCCTGCATGCCTTGCAACCTGCATGCCTTGCAAACAGAAGGCGGGCCAGATGCACGTACTGAGATTCGCGGCTTTTTCGGATGGAGACACCGGCGGCAATCCTGCGGGGGTCGTCATAGGCGACGTCTTGCCCGATGCCGCCGAAATGCAGAGCATCGCGGCGGAGGTCGGATTTTCGGAAACTGCCTTTGCCGCGCCCGAGGGTAACGGCTGGCGGGTCCGCTATTTTTCGCCGGAGTCCGAAGTTCCTTTCTGCGGGCACGCCACGATCGCCCTGGGCGCGGCGCTGGTCCGGCAATTTGGCGATGGCGTTTTTGCGTTGATCTTTAACCGGGCGAGGATAACCGTCGAGGGTTTCCGTAACGGCACGAACATTGCCGCCGCGTTGCAGTCGCCGTGGACGCACAGCAAACCGGCTCCGCAGAAGCTCATCGCAGAGGCGCTGGCGCTGTTCGGTTATTCGGCCGGCGATCTCGATCCGGCCATACCGCCGGCATTGATCCATGGCGGTGCGGACCACCTTGTGCTGGCGCTGAATTCGCGCAACGCGCTGGCTGCCATGACTTATGACCTGAAAATCGGCCAGGCGCTGATGCGCCGCGAAGGCTTGGTCACGATCCAGCTCGCCCATGCCGAAACGCCGCGTCTCTTCCACACCCGCAATCCGTTCGCATCCGGCGGCGTCTATGAAGATCCAGCGACGGGGGCCTCGACCGCGGCCTTCGCCGGCTATCTGCGCGACATCGGCTGGCCGCATGGCGGCGCCATCGATATCGTGCAGGGCGAGGATATGGGCATGCGCTCGCGTCTGCATGCCGACATTGCGCTTGTAGCGGGCAGCTCGATTAGAGTGTCCGGAACCGCCCGAATGATGGACGTCGGCTGAGGCGCGTCATGCCGGTCGTTTCAAGCCGAGATGCTCGCGCGAGGTGCGGCCTTCGTACTCTGTGCGGAACAGGCCGCGCCGCTGCAGCTCCGGCACAACGAGCGCGGCAAAGGCGTCGAGTTCGCCGGGAAAATAAGATGGCATGACGTTGAAACCGTCTGCGGCGCCGCCCTCGAACCGTGCTTCGAGCTCGTCGGCGATCTGGGCCGGCGTGCCGACGATGCGCCAGTGGCCGCGCGCGCCGGCGAAGTGACGCGCAAGCTGCCGGATGGAGAGGTTGTCCCGGCGCGACTGCTCGATGACCAGCGCCTGCCGGCTCTGCATGCCTTCGCTGGCCGGCAGCTCCGGCAACGGTCCATCGATGGGATAGCGTGACAGATCGGAAATGCTGAGATAACTGGAAAGCAGCGCGACGCCGACATCGTCGGGGATGAGCTCCTGCAGTTCCTCATATTTCTCGCGGGCTTCCGATTCCGTTTCTGCCACCACGGGGGCAACGCCCGGCATGATCTTGATGTCGTCCGGCCCGCGCCCATAAGCCGCCAGTCGCCCCTTGAGATCACCATAAAAGGCCTTTGCTTCCTCGAAGGTCTGGGCCGCCGTGAACACCACATCGGCGGTGCGGGCGGCAAGGTCCCGGCCGACATCCGAGGCGCCGGCCTGAACCATGACCGGTGCGCCTTGCGGCGAGCGCGGCAGATCGAGCGGGTCGCGAACCGAAAAGCACTGGCCGTCGTGACCGGATCCGGAAGCCCCATCGAGCTTGCCGTGCCAAAGTCCGGTAACGATTTCGGCGAACTCACGCGCCCGCTCGTAACGGTCCGCATGCGGGCGCAGGCCGGTCGCGCCGAAATTGGCGGCTTCAATGTGGCTGGCGGAGGTGACGAGATTCCAGCCGGCGCGCCCGCCGCTCAGATGGTCGAGCGACAAGAAGGTCCGCGCCAGCCCGTAAGGCTCGTTGTGGCTCGTCGATGCCGTGGAGACGAGACCGATGTGACTGGTCTGGACCGCGAGAGCCGCAAGCAGGCTGATCGGTTCGAAACCGATCGAACGTGACGTCTGGCTGGCGATGTTGACATCCGCCTCGCGCACGCCGGCGGCGTCCTCGCAGAAGAGCATATCGAATTTCGCCGCCTCCGCCGTCCGCGCCAGCCGGATGTAATGATCGATGTCGACCCCCGCCTTCACATGCGCCTGCGGATGGCGCCATGCGGCGATGTGGTGGCCTGTTGCCCACAGAAAGGCGCCGAGCTTCATCTGCCGTCGATGGGCGGTCATTGTTCCTCCTCCCCGGCCAGTCCGAGATGGGAGCGCAGCGTCGCGCCGGGATAATCCGACCGGAGAAGGCCGCGGCGACGAAGCTCCGGCAGCACGAGACCGACGAAATCGTCGAGCACAGACAGCACCGGCGGCATGAGTATATTGAAACCGTCGCAGCTTTTCGATCGGAAGGGCTCTTCGAGCCTGTCCGCGATCACGTCTGGCCCGGCTGCCGTTTCAGCACCCGGCGCGACGTTCATCAGCACCTTTATCTCGCCCGGACTGCGCCCAAACCCAAGCGCGCGACGCTTCAGATCGTCGGCCTTCGCGTCCAACGGCTCGTCCAACAGGATGACATCGGCGAAGCGGGCGGCGATCTCCATGTCGTGCTCCGATAGGCCTGACATGACGAGCACCGGCGTATCCTGCGGCGAGCGTGCAACGTTCAGTGGCCCGCGCACAGAGAAAAACTCTCCCTTGTGGTCGAGCAGGTGCATCTTTTCAGGGTCGAAGAAGCGGCCGCCGCTTTTGTCAAACAGCAGGGCATCCGCATCCCAGCCGCGCCACAAGCCTTGAACGATGCCGATGAATTCCTCCGCGCGACGGCGAAAATCGTCGCGGGAAAAACCCTCTGGCCGGCTGAAATTGGCCGCCTCGCGCGGATCCGGAACCATGGTCGCGTTCCAGCCGGCACGACCATGGCTGATGATGTCAAGCGAGGCGAAACGGCGCGCCAGATTGTAGGGCTGGTGGGCGACCGTCGACGCCGCGGCGACGAGGCCGATCCTGCTGGTCACCGTCGCCAGCGCCGCCAGCAGGGTCGTCGCTTCGAAGGGCACCTGCCGGCTCCATGCGTCGCCGCCTGCAACCGGCGCGGAATCGGCAAGCAGCACCATGTCCAGCCCAGCTGCTTCGGCCTTTTGCACGAATCGGGCCAGAAGGCTGAAATCCAGACCGGCGTCGGCCTGCACGCCGGAAGGAGCCTCTCCCTGAGCCAACGAAACGGCGAGATGCATCGTGGCGCTGTTCCCACCATCGTTCGAGCCACGCATCATATACCTGCCAGAATATCCTTGATCAGCCGTTGGCAACGCTCGGCCATGAAGTCGAGCAGCAGCCGCACCTTGGGGTCCTGCAGCTTCTTGTGCGGATAGACGGCGGCGAACTGCACCGGTGTCGGCGGCGTGTCGGGCAGGATCACCTTCAGCCGCTGGTCGCGGATGAACGGCTCCACCTCGAAGCGCGGCTTGTTGATGATGCCGCGGCCCGACAGCGCCCAGCCGGTCAGCACGTCGCCATCGTCGGTGTCATAGGGCCCGTGCACTTCGAATTTCCGCGGGCCGTCGGCCGTCTGCAGCGTCCACACATATTCACGCGCGCCGGAATAGCGCAGCATCAGGCAGTCGTGCTTCTTGCCGATCAGGTCCTGCGGTTCGGTCGGTTCGCCGCGCGCCTCCAGATATTTCGGCGCCGCCACCAGCACCCGCTCGCATTCCATGATGCCGCGCATTCTGAGGCTGGAATCCTCGATGATGCCCAGCCGGAAGGCGACATCGATGCCTTCCTTCATGATGTCGACATTGTGGTCTGAAAGCCTCAGCCGCACCTCGATGTCAGGGTATTTGTCATGGAAATCGGGGATTCCCGACGCCACCAGCCGCCGGCCAAGGCCGAGTGGCGCTGTCACCTTGATGGTGCCGCGCGGCTGGCCGGACAAAGCGCTGACCGCGGCTTCCGCCTCGGTGACCGCCTCAAGCACCTGCTTGGCGCCGGAGTAGAACACCGTGCCATGCTCGGTCGGCATCAGCTGCCGCGTCGTGCGGTTGAACAGCCTGACACCGAGATGCTTCTCGAGCTCCTTGATGCGGTTGGAGGCGACCGCCGGCGAGATGCGCATGTCGCGGCCCGCCGCCGACAGATTGCCAAGTTCGACGACACGGACGAAAACGGCGATGTTGTCGAGATAGGCCATGCGGATTCGTGGCTCTCATGCGGCTGCGTGGGATCAGCCTAGTATTTTCCATTTTTTTTTGAAAGTCATCGTGCAGCTCGGCCCTTTCCGTTTGCGCTCCAGTCCGTAAAGTCACCTGATCGGCAGGGACGACTTTCAATGATGGATTTCGCGATTTTCTGGGACTGGCTGAGTTTCGCCGTGCGCTGGCTGCATGTCGTCACCAGCATCGCCTGGATCGGTTCGTCCTTCTATTTCGTCGCACTCGATCTCGGCTTGCGCCAGCGCCCGGGAATGCCCGCCGGCGCCTTCGGCGAGGAATGGCAGGTGCATGGCGGCGGCTTCTACCACATCCAGAAATATCTGGTGGCGCCGGCCGAAATGCCCGAGCACCTGACCTGGTTCAAATGGGAGTCCTACGCCACCTGGCTGTCGGGCTTTGCCATGCTGTGCGTCGTCTACTATGCCGGGGCGGATCTCTTCCTGATCGATCCCAATGTACTCGCCATGTCGGTGCCGGTCGGCATCCTGCTGTCGCTGGCGACGATCGGCGTCGGCTGGGTGGTCTACGATCTCCTATGCCGTTCGCCGCTTGGCAAGAGTGATACCGGCCTGATGCTGGTGCTCTATGGCGCGCTGGTGTTCATCGCCTGGGGTCTCACCCATCTGTTCACCGGCCGCGCCGCCTTCCTGCATCTTGGCGCCATCACCGCGACGATCATGTCGGCCAACGTCTTCATGGTCATTATCCCCAACCAGAAGATCGTCGTCGCCGACCTGATCGCCGGCAGGAAGCCCGATCCGAAATACGGCAAGATCGCCAAGCAGCGCTCGCTGCACAACAATTACCTGACGCTGCCCGTTCTGTTCCTGATGCTGTCGAACCACTATCCGCTGGCCTTCGGCACCGAGTTCAACTGGGTAATCGCCTCGCTGGTGTTCGTCATCGGCGTGCTGATCCGGCACTATTTCAACACCATGCATGCGCGCAAGGGCAACCCGACCTGGACCTGGCTGGCTGCCGCCGTCCTGTTCGTCATCATTATCTGGCTGTCAACGGTGCCGAAAGTGCTGACCGGCGAAGTCAAGGCGTCCTCGGCGGCACAGGTCTATGTCGCCTCGGCGCACTTTCCCGCAGTGCGCGACACGGTGCTTGGCCGCTGCTCGATGTGTCATGCGCGGGAGCCATCCTACGAGGGCATCTATCACGCGCCGAAAGGTGTGATGCTCGAAACGGACGCCGGTATCGCCGAGCAAGCCCGCGAGATCTACCTGCAGGCCGGCCGCAGCCACGCGATGCCGCCCGCCAACGTCACCCATATCACCGACAAGGAAAGGGCGCTGCTAGTGGCATGGTTCGAGGAGGCGGGGAAATAAGCATGACCAGCACACTCCTGCGCGGCCGCACGCTGTCCTTCCTGCGCTGGCCTGAGACCGTCGACGACCATTCCGCCTGGCGCTACGAGGACGACGGCGGCCTGCTGCTCCGCGACGGCAGGATCGTTGCCGCGGGCGCCTATGCCGACGTCGAGAAAAAGGCTGATGAAGGCGTAAAAAAGATCGACCACCGCCCGCACCTGCTGCTGCCGGGCTTCATTGACGCGCATGCGCATTTTCCGCAGATGCAGGTTATCGCTTCCTACGGCGCCGAGCTGCTAGACTGGCTGAACATTTACACCTTTCCCGAGGAAGCCAAATTCCAGAACGCCCAGCATGGCCGCCGCATCGCCAGGCTGTTCCTCGACGAGATGGTGCGCCACGGCACGACGACAGTCGCCGCCTATTGCTCGGTCCACAGGGAATCGGCCGAAGCGTTCTTCGCCGAGTCGCATGACCGCAACATGCTCAACATCGCCGGCAAGGTGATGATGGATCGCAACGCGCCGGAGGGCGTGCTCGACACGCCGCAATCGGCCTATGACGACAGCAAGGCGCTGATCGGCGAGTGGCACGGCAAGGGGCGCCAGCACTATGCCATCACACCGCGCTTCGCCATCACCTCCTCACCCGAGCAATTGGAGATGGCGGGCGCGCTCTGCCGCGAACATCCTGATCTGCACATGCAGACGCATCTGTCGGAAAACCACGCCGAGATTGCCTTTACGCTGCAACTCTACCCGCAGGCACACGACTATACCGATGTCTACGAGCAATACGGCCTGCTCGGGCGCAAAAGCCTGTTCGGCCACTGCATCCATCTGTCGGAACGCGAGGCGGATGCGCTTTCGGACACGGGCTCGGTGGCCGTGTTCTGCCCGACCTCGAACCTGTTCCTCGGTTCGGGCCTGTTCGATTATCAGCGCTACCGCACGCGTGGCAAAGCTCTTCGGATCGCGGCCGCCACCGATGTCGGCGGCGGCACTAACTATTCGATGCTGCGCACCATGGACGAGGGCTACAAGGCGATCGCCCTGAACGGCGAAAAACTCAACCCGTTCCAGTCGTTCTGGCAGCTCACCCGCGGCAATGCCGAGGCGCTGTCGGTCGTGGAAAAAATCGGCACGCTGGATCAAGGCAGCGATGCCGACATCGTCGTCCTCGACGCGCGCGCCACGCCGGCCATGCGGCTGCGGATGGAGACGGCGGACACGCTGGCGGAGGAGCTGTTTCTGCTGCAGACGCTCGGCGACGACCGCGCCGTGCGCGGGGTCTATGTCGCCGGGCGAGCGGCAAAGACGGATATGGCGGTTTAGCTGTCGTATACGCCCGACTTGACCGGGCGGCAGCCATCGGTCAAACCGTGCGGCGACGTTGATAGGGGAACGACATGGCCGTTGCGGACGACATCGCTCTGATCAAGAAACAGGAAGCCATCCTTGTCTTCTCCGCCTTCGACGAGGGCGTCGCTTTCAAGATCGGCTCGGCGATCCGCGACCGGGCACTAGCCGAGAACCTGCCGATCATCGTCGATATCAGAACCTTCGACCGGCCGCTGTTCTACGCGGCAATGCCGGGCTCGAACGCTTCCAATCCCGATTGGGCGCGGCGCAAGATCAACGTGGTGCGGCGTTTCCTGAAAAGCACCTATCGTATGGTGCTGGAGCAGCAGCGCCCCGACCGCAGCTTCAAGCCAGGCGAGGGGCTCGACATATCAGACTATGTGCTGGCCGGCGGCGGCTTTCCCGTCACGGTCAAGGGCGCCGGTGTGATCGGTGTGATCGCGATCTCGGGCCTGCCGGAGCGTGAGGATCACGGCGTCGTCGTCGACGCGCTGTGCAGCCATCTCGGCGTCGACGGGCGTGAGTTGGCACTGCCGCCGGAAGCAAAATGACCGCGCTCGATCCCAGGCCCTTCCTCACCGTCATCTTCAATGCCGCCGTCGCCGCCGCCGATCCCCAGAGGACCATCAGGGATCATCTGCCGGCAACGCCGAAAGGGCGCGCCATCGTCATCGGCGCTGGCAAGGGTTCGGCGCAAATGGCTGCGGCCTTCGAAAGGGTGTGGGACGGGCCGATAGAAGGGCTGGTCGTCACCCGTTACGGCTATGGCGCGACCTGCCAGCGCATCGAGATCATCGAGGCGGCGCATCCGGTGCCGGATGCCGCCGGTCTCGAAGCCTCGCGCCGGCTGCTCGAAAAGGTGCAGGGCCTGACCGCGGACGATCTGGTCGTGGCGCTAATCTCAGGCGGCGGCTCGGCGCTGCTGCCGTCGCCTGCCGTAGGACTGACTCTGGCCGACGAGATCGCCGTCAACGAGGCGTTGCTCGCCTCCGGCGCACCGATCGCCGCTATGAACACCATTCGCAAGCATGTTTCCACGATCAAGGGCGGCAGGCTGGCGGCCGCTGCCTATCCGGCAAAGGTGGTGTCGCTCGTGGTCTCCGACATTCCCGGCGACAATCCGGCGCTGGTTGCCTCCGGCCCGACCGTTCCCGATTCGGGCAGCCGCCAAGAGGCGCTGGCATCGATCGCCGCCTATGGCATGAAGCTGCCGGCTTCGGTGATGGCGCATATCAATTCGGCGGCCGCAGATGCGCCGCGCGCCGACGATCCGCGTTTTTCTCGCAACGAAGTGCATCTGATCGCCTCGGCCGGCGTGTCGCTGGAGGCGGCTGCGGCCGAAGCCAGGCGCCAAGGTATCGAGGCGGTCATCCTCTCCGATTCCATCGAGGGCGAGGCGCGCGAAGTCGGCGGTGTCCATGCGGCAATCGCCCGTGAAGTCGCGACGCGCAGCCGGCCATTCCCGAAGCCGGTGTTGATCTTGTCGGGCGGCGAGACGACGGTCACCTTGCGGGCGAAAGGCAAGGGCGGCCGCAACAGCGAGTTTCTGCTCGCCTTCGCCATCGGCATCAGCGGTATGGATGGCATTAATGCACTGGCCGCAGACACCGATGGCATCGACGGTTCGGAAAACAATGCCGGCGCCTTCGCCGACGGTTCGACGGTGTCGCGGATGCGGGCCGGGGGCGTCGATGCCAAGGCGATGCTCGTCGGCAACAATGCCTGGACGGCATTCAACGCCGTCGGCGATCTCTTCGTGCCCGGCCCGACCGGGACGAACGTCAATGATCTCCGGGCCATATTGATCAGATAGGCTCAGGCAGCCATCAGCGTCTTTACCGCCTTCATATCCTTCAGGAACCGCTCGCGTTCGGCCTGTTTGTCCGCCGGCTCGCGGATGCGCAGGATCAAGGACGGGTGGATTGTGACGAAGACACGCAAGCCATCCTCGCGCTCCACGACCGCGAGCGCATCTTCATGATCGGCACAACTTTGCCGAGCAGAGACTGCGCAGCCGTTGCGCCGAGCGCCACCGCCAGATTGGGCTTTATCAGATCGAGCTCCTTGTCGAGCCACCAGCGGCAGGCCTGCACCTCGCCGGCATTCGGCTTGGAGTGGATGCGCCGCTTGCCGCGCGGCTCGAATTTGAAATGCTTGACCGCATTGGTGACATAGACTTTCAGCCGGTCGACCCCGGCATCATCAAGGATGGCATCGAAGACCTTACCGGCCGGCCCGACGAATGGTTTGCCGGCCAGATCCTCCTGGTCGCCAGGCTGCTCACCGACGAAGATCACCTTGGCCTATCAGGCCCTTCGCCGAACACGGTCTGTGTCGCGTTGCGCCATAGCGGACAGCGGCGACAGGCCTTCGCCACTTCGCTGAGTTCGGGAATGGTGCTTGCGCCATCGTCTTCCGCCGTCTCAGGCAATTCAGGCTTGGGCCAGAGTCTTGCCTGCATCCTGGCGATCATGGCTGATGCGGCCTTGTCCGCTGCTGCGATCAGATGCGGAATGAGCGAAACCCCGGAAAGGTTCCTTCAAATTGGCCCGGTCGGCTTTCGCCGGGCGAATTGACCGGCGATGCGATCGCCTCACACCTCATGCAGATAGAGGTGATAGTCCAGTTCGCTGACCGTACGCGCCACCCGCAGATATTCGGATTGCTTGATCGCCACGAAGGTCCGGTGCAGGTCTTCCCCCAGCGCCCCTTTGAGGAATGTGGAGGCCCTTGCCGCCTCGATCGCGGCGCGCCAGTCCACCGGCATGGTGGTGCGCGTGATTGCCGATTCGTAGCCATTGCCGGTGGTTTCAGGGCCGGGATCGAGGCCTTCGTCGAGACCCTTAGTGATGCCGGCCAGCACAGTTGCCGCTACCAGATAGGGGTTGGCGTCGACGCCCGACGGCCGGTGCTCGATGCGCCTGTTTTTCGCATCACCCGCTGGCACGCGCAGCGCCACCGAGCGGTTGTTGACGCCCCAGGTCGGCGCCACCGGCGCATAGGATTGCGAAACGAAACGCCGCCATGAATTGGCGTGCGGTGCAAACACCAGCATCGATTCGGCCATGGTCTGGATGAGGCCGCCAAGGCCGCGCAGCAGCGGCAAGGACCAAGTCTCGCCGCTGGCCTCGGCAAAGACGTTGTTGCCGGTCTTGTCCTGCAGGGAGACATGGAAATGCATGCCGGAGCCGGCATATTTCTCAATCGGCTTGGCCATGAAGCAAGCGGTGACGCCGTGGCGGCGCGCCTGTGCCCGCACCAGCCGCTTCAGCATGACGAGGTCGTCGGCCGCCCGGATCACATCCTGCCGATAGTTCAGCGTCAATTCGTATTGGCCGGGCGCATATTCGGAAATGACCGTCTCGGCCGGGATGCCTTGCACCTTGGCCGCGGCATAGATGTCGGAAAACAGCGGCTCCATGCCATGCAGATGGTCGACGGAATAGACCTCGGTCTTGGCCGAGCGTCGGCCGTCGAGCACCGCGTGTGCCGGTTGCACCTTGCCGTCGGCGTCGCGCTCGTTGGCGAGCAGGAAGAATTCGAGCTCGAAGGCGCCGGCCGGATGCAGGCCCTTGGCCGCCATTATCTCCACCTGACGGGCTAGCGCCAGCCGCGGATCGGAGGACATGGGCTGACCGTCGAGATGGTACATTGCCATCAGCACCTGGCCGCGCGGCGGCTGTGTGCCGAACAGCGGCACCAGCGTGCCGGGGATCGGCCATGCCCGCAGGTCGCCGTCGCCGGTCGTCCAGATAAGCCCGGTCTCGTGCACGTCCTCGCCGGTAATGTCGAGGCCGAGGATCGAAATCGGCATGTGCCGGCCACCCTCGAAGATGCTCATCAACTCGTGCCGGCGCACGATCTTGCCACGCCCGACGCCATTGGCGTCGGTCAGCACGATGTCGAACGCTTCGATCTCGGGATGGGCGTCGAGAAAGGTTTGCGCCTCGGCGGGCGTCGAGCCCGAAGGGGAGGCGATGATGGCGTTCAAAGTTTGCTTGTGCGCTTCTCTCATGTGCAAGCTTGTCTCATGCCGCGAGCCCTGCCGCAACCGCACCGAAGGCGGTGATCAGGCGGTTGACCTGGGTGGCGCTGGTCGCCGGCGAGATCAGCATCATATTATGGAACGGCGCGATCAGCACGCCGCGATTGACCAGCGCGACATGGATAGCGGCTTCGAGCTCCGGCGCGTGCGCTGCTTCCGCCTCGCCGCCATTCCTCAGCGGGCCGGGTGCGCAGATGAACTCGACGCGGGCGCCGACTCGGGCAACATGCCAGGGCAGGCGGTAACGGTCGATGACGGCGGTCAGCCCGGCGTCGAGCCGCCGCGCCAGATGGTCCATGTGGGCATAGTTCTCGTCGGTCATCACGTCTTCGAGCGCGGCGCGCATTGCCGCGAATTGCAGCGGATTGGCCGAGAGCGTCGTACCCATGCCGGAATAGCCTGGTTCCTTGGTCCTGATATAGTCGGCATAGCGGGTGACGACGTCTTCGCTCATCCCCCAGACACTGGCCGGCACACCGCCGGCAATCGGCTTGCCGAGCACGAACAAGTCCGGCTCCAAGCCGTGTTTCCTCGTGTAGCCGCCGGGACCGGTCGAGATCGTGTGCGTCTCGTCGATCAGAAGCAGGGTGCCGGTCGCGCGGGTGAGTCGCCGCAACGCGTCGTGGAAGCCGGGGTCGGGCAGCACCATGCAGGAATTGGTCAGTACCGGCTCGGTGATGACGCAGGCGACTTGCCGGTCCCGGAGTGCTGCCTCAAGTGCCGGCACATCGTTGAACTCGATGACATCGGTCGTCCGGGTCAGGTCGCGGAATTCGCCGGCCAGTCCCGGCCGGTTGGCCGGTCTGCCGTCGACCAGCCGCACCATCGTCTCGTCGACCGAGCCGTGATAGCAGCCGTTGAAGACCAGGATCTTTTCCCGGCCGGTGATGGTGCGGGCGACGCGCAGCGCAAATCGGTTGGCATCGGTCGCTGTCGTCGCGATCTGCCAGAACGGCAGGCCGAAGCGCTGTTGCAGCAACGGGCCGATCGCCACCGCATCTTCGGAAGGCAGCATGTAGGTGAGGCCGCGTCCGGCCTGCCGGCGGATGTTGCGCGCGACCGGCGGCGGCGAATGGCCGAACATCGAGCCGGTGTCGCCGAGGCAGAAATCGTCGAGCCGGTTGCCGTCGATATCGGTGATGGTGGCGCCTCTGGCGCTGTCGACCAGGATCGGAAACGGCGTCGGCCAGTCGTTCATCCAGTGCATCGGCACGCCGCCGAAGAAGCCCGGCAGGCCGTTGCCGACCTTGGCTGCCGATTTCGGCCTTGCCTTGCGGAAGGCTTCGGCCTCGGTCTCGCGCAAATCGGCGATGCAGGCGGCGCTGATGCCGCCGATGGAAGTCTTTAAATGGTCGATTGTATGCATGAAGGTCCCTCTCATACGTCACTTTGCCAATCGGCGTCCGGAACCGCAATTGGCCGCACAGCTGCCCTGCATTGGTTCAGCGGCCACGGTGAAGAGGACGGGCGCTTGACCTGAGGGCATCCTCCAGCATCAATGCGGATAGGGTTTGTGGCTGGGGAAGAAAGATGCGGACGATCTTCTGTGCAACAACGCTGCTGTTATCGGCCGGCTCGGCCTTCGCCACCAGCGGCATCTGGTGCTCGGCCGAGGATGCAGCGGTGAAATTCCAGGTCGAAGCCGGCGTCACCAGAGGTATGGGCGGTCCAACGTTCAATTTCCGGGGCGATCTCGAAATTCTCGGCAGACCCGTCGGCGACGATTTGCGCAAGACAGTGTTCGAGGATTCCAACCTCACGCAATACTGGCTCGACGGCAAGGAATTGCGGCTGCTCGTCTATCGCGAGCACGAGGTCGCAAACACCTACAGCTCTGTCGAACTGACGATCGTGACCAAGTCCAGTGAAGAAGGCACCTATGACGGGCGCTATTCGCTCGCCATCCATGAGGGCACGGCTGACACGGGTGGCGATGGCATGCCTGCCGCGTTGACCGGCAAAGTCTCCTGCGGGGCCGAGTAGAGAACCCCCGGTTATGCCGAAATGTCGATGACGCCGCAGTCGCCGGCAGCGCTGCCGAAGGCGACGCGGCGTTCCTCCCTATCCCACATCATCGAGGTGATGGCGCCCTTGCCCGGTCGGCGCAGAAGCACCTCCTTGGCGTCAGCGAAACGCACCGCCATCACCATACCGTCGTCATAGCCGACGGCGACGACATCCTGGCTTGGATGGCAGGCGACCGAGGTCACCATGGCGTTGCCGCGCGTACCGAGCTCCAGCGGCGCCTTGCCCATCGGCCCGTCCTTGCCCGAAAAAGGCCAGACGATCGCCGCCGGCGCGCCGGAACTAGCCAGCCATTTTCCCTTGGCGCTCCACGACAGGCTTTTGACCTTGCCGGGATAGCCGCTCATGCGCATGTGCTTGCCGTCGGCCAGCTTCCAGCCATGCAGCGCGTTCTCCTGCATGGTGGTGACGAGGAAGGCGCCATCCGGCGAGAAGGTGATGCCGGTATGGGCGCCGGCCCATTCCAGCTCGACCGGCTTGCCGTCCGCCGCCGGGAAATGCAGCGTCGCGCCATTGTAGCGGGCGACGCCAAAGCGCATGCCCTTGGGCGAGAACGCCAGCCCCTCGACCGAACGCGGATGCATGAATTCCTTAGTCTTGCCGTCGGCAAAGCGCACAAAGGCGACCTTGCCGGAGGCATAGGCGACGGCGCCTTGTGGTCCAGCCGCGACGCAGGTGATCCATTTTTTCCCGGCGCTTGCCAATTCTGCCGCATTGCCGCCGGCGGTGATGGAAAAAATCTTGCCGTCCTCGCCGCCGGTGATCAGCCGGTCGTTGGCCGCATCGTGAAAGGCGGCGAGCAGCCCGTCATTAGCCTGCGCCGTCTTGTGGCCATGGTCCAGCCGATGGATTGTGCCGTCGGCCAGTGCGAAATGCGGTACGTCGCCAAGGAAGACGGCGGCGACGCAATGGCCATCGAGATCAAGCGGGGCGACTGTCGGCATGAGAGACTATTCCATTCGAGATTGATGTGGTCGCCTCGCCGGCGCAGAGGAATCGTTAGCGCGGCTAGGTGCGACGCGACCTTCTCCCCCAGGGCCCCGGGGGAGAAGGTGGATTGGCGCGTAGCGCCAAGACGGTTGAGGGGTGTTGGACGAAGCGCGGTTGGCGCCAAGCTGGAACACCCCTCATCCGACCGAGCTTCGCTCGGCCACCTTCTCCCACAAGGGGAGAAGGAAAGAAGGTGCAGCGCTAGCGTTATAAGGCCTGAAAATCAAGCGGCCTGGCAGGCGTCAAAACTCTTCTTCAGCCGCTCGGCGTCGAGCTCGCGGCCGATGAAGACCAGCCGGCTCTCATGCTTCTCGCCGTGCTTCCAGGCGCGCTGGTGGTCGCCCTCGACGATCATGTGCACGCCCTGGATGACATAGCGCTCGTCATCGCCCTTGAGCGCGATGATGCCCTTCAGCCGCAGGATGTTTGGGCCTTCCATCTGGGTGATCTTCTCGATCCACGGGAAGAATTTCTTCGGGTCCATCTCGCCGCCGCGCAATGAAACCGATTGCACCGTCACGTCATGGATATCGGAAGGGTGGGCGTGATGATGGTGGTCGTGCCCGTCATGATCATGGTGATGGCCGTCATGGTCGTCATGGTCGTGGTCATGATGATCATGGTCGTCGTGCGCCTCGAGGAAATGCGGATCGTTCTCCAGCGCCCGGGAAAGATCGAAGGCGCCGCGGTCGAGCACCTCGGACAGCGCCAGGCCGGCGCGGGTGGTGCGATGGATCCTGGCCGCCGGGTTGATCGCGCGGATCGTCGCCTCGACCTTGCTCAGTTCCTCCGGCGTGACGAGATCGGTCTTGTTGAGCACGACGACATCGGCAAATGCGATCTGGTCCTCGGCTTCGCGGGAATCCTTCAGCCGCAACGGCAGGTGCTTGGCGTCGACCAGCACCACCACCGCGTCGAGCCTGGTCTTGGAGCGCACGTCGTCGTCCATGAAGAAGGTCTGCGCCACCGGCACTGGATCGGCGAGGCCGGTCGTCTCGACCACGATGGCGTCGAAGCGGCCCGGCCGGCGCATCAGGCCCTCGACGACGCGGATCAGGTCGCCGCGCACCGTGCAGCAGACGCAGCCATTGTTCATTTCGTAGATTTCCTCGTCGGATTCCACGATCAGCTCGTTGTCGATGCCGATCTCGCCGAACTCATTGACGATGACGGCGTAGCGCTTGCCGTGGTTTTCCGAAAGGATGCGATTGAGCAGCGTCGTCTTGCCGGCGCCGAGATAGCCGGTGAGAACGGTTACGGGAATCTGCGTCGTCTGTGCATCGCTCATGTTGGGCCTCGAAAAGGATTGTTGGTTCCATATAGGATGTGCGCCGTGCTTTTGCACGCGGCAAACCGATGGGCCAAACAGGTCGCCAACATTGCCGGACTTTCCCAACATTGCCGAACTTTCATTGGCGCTGGCTGGTCTCACTGCCTAGATAAGAACGAGGCAGCTTGCTCGAAAGAACCAAAAGAGGCGCCGGATGTCCGACAAACCGTCCTCCTTGCCGTTGAGCCGGCGCCAGGCGCTTGGCCTCATTGCCGTCAGCGCGGGCGGCGGCGTCTTTCTGCCGGGCATCGCGCTGGCTCAGCCGGCCTCGCCCTATGCCGGGCTTGCCCTGTTCGATAGCGGTGCCGGCGTCTGCGCGATCACGCCGGAAGCGACGGAGGGGCCGTTCTATTTCGACCCGAAGCTCGAACGCGCCGATATCACCGAAGGCAAAGCGGGCATTGCCCTCAATGTGCGGCTGCAGGTGGTCGACGCGGCCTGCCGGCCGCTTGCAGGCGCGCGCGTCGACATCTGGCATTGCGACGCGCAAGGGCATTATTCGGGCTATCCGGGACAGGGCGACGGCCAGGATGTCGATACGTCAGGCCAGAGTTTTCTGCGCGGCTGGCAGAAGGCGGATGACACCGGCATTGTCTCGTTCGCCACCATCTATCCCGGCTGGTATCGCGGCCGCACCACCCACATCCACTTCAAAGTCTTCCCCGATGACAATTCGGTGATGACCGGCCAGCTGTTTTTCCCCGACAGCCTGAGCGAACAGATATTCACCACTGTCGCACCGTACAAAGACCGGTCCGGCAGGCGGGATACGCTGAATGCCAGGGACGGTATCGCGCGGCGCGCCGGGCCGCTGTCGCAGGCGGCGATGCGCGAAGTGGCGGACGCCTATCAGGCCCTGATGATCGTCGCGGTAAAGGCTGATTGAGTCTCGTTTCGCGTGTGCGGCGCTCCTGCTGAAAGCTTGCACCTGCACTGAAAAGTCGTTTGTCATCTAACTGAAATAAACATCTGGCATTAGCCACGGCGGACATCGCATTGCTTGCCGGCAAAGCTGTTTTGCAAAGCCGGATCTTATTGATCGTCGATTGCCAACCGGGCGGCTGCCTCTATGCTGTCCGCACCGGTTCGGCCGAAGAGGGATGACCATGGCCAAGGCGGACAAGACTGCGACAATGAGCCGGCTCCATTCGGCGGCGCGGCTGGCGCGTACGGCACTCGCCGCGCGGCTTCTGGCGCACGGCTTCTATGCCGGCCAGGACCAGATCATGCTGGCGCTCGACCGTGAGGACGGGCAGACGCCCGGCAATCTTGCCGGCCGCCTCGGTGTTCGCCCGCCGACCATCACCAAGACCATCAACCGGCTGCAGGCGCAGGGCTTCCTGGAAAAGCGCGCCTCGGCCGCCGATGCCCGCCAGGCCCATATCTTCCTCACCGACACTGGCCGCGAAATCATTTACGCCATCGAGAAATCGGTGAAGAAAACCGAGAAGCAGGCGCTGAAGGGGCTCGACAAAAAGGACCAGAAGGCGCTGTTCAAGCTGCTCGCCCGCGTTGAGGCGAACCTCTCGAACGGCGAGATGGTTCTCGTCGATGACGAGATCGACGCCGACGAATGATCCGCGGCTGACGCCGTCAGGCAGCTGCTGCTGACGACCCGTGGACCAGTGCCGACCAGCGGCCCGGCGTGACACCGAACGCCTTCTTGAAGTGCCTGTTGAAATGACTTTGGTCGCTGAAGCCGGCCGCTATTGCGATCTGCGCCAATGGCTCGCTCGCCTCGATCATGCGGCGTGCTCGTTGAAGCCGGCGCATCAGGAGAAAGCGATGCGGACTGGTGGAGAAGGCGGCACGGAAATGCCGCGATAGGGCGTAGCGATCCAGCCCGGTGATCGCCTCCAGCTCGTCGGAGCGGACGATACGGAAAACATTTTCTTCCAGATAGTCGCGCGCCAGGCTGGCTGCCCGCCATGCTGTCCTTGGGATCGGTTTCGCCGGCAGGCCTGCATGCCGTGCCAGGCTTTGCATCAGCTGCGCAATGAAGTCGGCGACAAAGAGATCGTCCAGCTTCTGGTCCAACGGCCCCAGCGCCGAAAGCAGCCTTGTGCGAAAGACAGGATCCGTCACAACGGCATCCCTGACGAAAGGCAGCGATGCGCCGATCGTGTCGAGGCAGTCCAGCACGATGGACGGCTCCAGATAAAGCATCCTGTAACGCAGGCCGTCTTCGGTGCCAGCACCGCCGTCGTGCAATTCGTCGGGATGGAGCACGATGATCTGGCCGGGCAGGCTGTGATGCGTCGCGCCGCGATAACGGAAGGTCTGGACACCATGCAGCGTCACGCCGATGGCGTAGGTATCGTGACGATGGAGATCGAAGGCGCTGCCGTGGAACCGGGCCTCGATACGCTCCATGCCGACGGAATCGGGGGCCGAGATGACGCAGTTTTCTGCCGCATCAACGCACAAACGTCCAAGACCCTGGAAGGCCTCGCCATTTAGATCGTGTGACATCGCTTCATTCACAAACCTCGAGTGGTAATGTCCATGTTCGACACGAAATTTGCAATCGTGCTGCAGGACGACCTTCTCGTCTGGCAAAAGCTCAATGTCACCGCCTTCCTGACCAGCGGCATCGTCGCGCAGTATACCGACATCATCGGCGAACCCTATCGCGACCGCGCCGGCAACATCTACAATCCGCTCTCGATCCAGCCGGTCATCGTGCTTTCGGCCGACCGCTCGACGCTCAGTGCGATCCACCGGCGGGCGCTGGAGCGCGGTGTGACGACCTCGCTCTACGTCGACGAGATGTTTTCGACCGGCCACGACGCGGCGAACCGCGCCGTCTTTGCCGAATTCGCACCCGACGACGCCAAGGTCGTCGGCATCGCGCTGCGCGCCGAAAAGAAGCTTGTCGACAAGATCACCAAGGACGCCCGCATGCATCCCTGAGCCTGTGGTGGCTGGTTCATCCTTCTGATGCTTAGCGTGTTCGGCGCCGTCTGCCATTGGCTCCTGGTGCAGGCTATCGTCTCGGTATTCGCAAATCATCGGGATGATCATTGCCGGCTGGATTGTCTTCAACCAGTTTCCCGACCGCTGGACGCTCGTCGGCGCTGCCATCATCGTCGCCAGCGGCCTTTATATCGTTCATCGCGAGCACCGGCTTCGTGTGCGCAACCGCGCCGCCCTCGACGTCGAGGTGGAAGCGCTGGCAAAAAAACTTTGATTTGTTCCGGAAGGGTGGCATAAGGCCGCGTTTAAACTGTTTAGATCATGATCCCGAAAAGTGGGAGTCCGGTTTTCGCTGGAGATCATGGATCAGCTCTAGATCGTCGGGGGAGCGCAAGGCGCTGGCACAGAAGATCAAGCTTTCGACGATCGCGGATGCGCTCGGCGTGTCCACGGCCACGGTCTCGCTGGCCCTGCGCGACAGCCCGCTGGTTGCCGGCGGCACCCGCGACCGCATCAAGGAACATGCCCGCGCCATCGGCTATATCTACAATCGCCGCGCCGCCAGCCTGCGCACCTCGCGTTCGGGCATCGTCGGCGTCGTCGTCCACGACATCATGAATCCCTTCTTCGCCGAGATACTGCGCTCGATCGAAAGCGAGCTCGATCGCAGCCGGCAGACCTTCATCCTGTCGAACCATTACGACCAGCTCGAAAAGCAGCGCACCTTCATAGACACGCTTTTGCAGCTCGGCGCCGACGGCGTCATCATGTCACCGGCCATCGGCACGCCCCCCGAAGACATCTTCATGGCCGAGGAAAACGGCCTGCCGGCGGTGCTGATCGCACGCACCGTCGAAGGCGCTGACGTGCCGGTGTTTCGCGGCGACGATGCTTATGGCACCGGGCTAGCCACCAACCATCTGATCTCGCTCGGCCATAAGCGCATCGCCATGATCGGCGGCACTGACCAGACCTCGACCGGCCGCGATCGCTACCAGGGCTATGTCAACGCCATGGAAGCGGCAGGGCTGGAGGTCAGGCCGTCCTGGCGCATCCCCGGTCCGCGCACCAAACAGGCCGGCTTCGAGGCCGCCGGGCAGTTCCTGGCGCTGAAGGACAAACCGACCGCGGCCTGCTGTTGGAACGACCTCGTCGCCATCGGCCTGATGAACGGTATTGCACGCGCCGGGCTGGTGCCGGGCATTGACATATCCGTGACCGGCTATGACGATCTCGAGGAAGCGGCGATCGCGACGCCGGCGCTGACCACCGTGTGGAATGGCCAGCGTGAAGTCGGCCGCCGCGCCGCAAGCGCGCTGCTAGACAAGCTCAATGGGCAGATGGTGCGGCCGTCGCAGGAACTGATCAAGCCGGAACTGCATGTGCGCCAGTCGACCGGCAAACCAGTGGAACGTGCATGACAAAAGCCGAACAGCAGCAAGCAGTCGCCATTCTGGTGCCGGGCCAATTCAACGACCACGCGGTCGGCCGCATCGACCGGACGTTCAGGCGCGTCTGGATCGAACGGCCTGATGCGTCGCTGGTCACCGACGAGATGCGCCGGACGGTGCGCGGCATTGCCGCCTTTGGCGGGATCAATGCAGCCCTCATCGACGCGCTGCCGAATCTGGAGATCATCGCCAATTTCGGCGTCGGCTATGATTCGGTCGATGCCCGTCACGCAGCACAGCGCGGCGTCATGGTAACCAACACGCCGGACGTGCTGACCGAGGAGGTCGCCGACACGGCGATCGGGCTTTTGATCAACACCGTCCGCGAGTTGCCGCGCGCCGAGACTTGGCTGCGCGACGGCAGTTGGGCGCGCAACGGCAACTATCGCTTGAGCCGGCTGACCTTGCGCGGCCGTCGAGTCGGTATTTTCGGCATGGGCCGGATCGGCCTTGCCATTGCGCGCCGGCTGGAGGCTTTCGGGCTGCCGATCGCCTATCACAACCGGCGCCAGATCGAAGGCCTGTCCTACGAATACTACGGCACGCTGAAGGGCCTCGCCGAGGCGGTGGATACGCTGATCTCGGTGGCACCCGGCGGCGCCTCGACCGAAAAGGCGGTCAATGCCGAGATCCTGTCGGCACTCGGCCCGAATGGCGTCTTCGTCAACATCGGTCGCGGCAGCACGGTGGACGAGGCAGCTCTTGCCGCAGCCCTGGCCAATGGCACCATCGCCGCTGCCGGGCTCGACGTATTCGCCGACGAGCCGAACGTGCCGGCGGCGCTGCTTGCCGCCCCCAGCACCTCGCTTTTGCCGCATGTTGGCTCGGCTTCGGAACATACCCGCCGCGCCATGGCCGATCTGTGCGTCGACAATCTGGTTTCCTGGTTTTCGGAAGGGAGGGCGCTGACGCCGGTACCGGAAACGGAAAAAGTGAAGGCGCGCAGCTGAGCGGAAATCGTCCTATTCTATTAACGTCGGGTTAACGCTTTGAAATCATTTTTCATCTATCGCCACACACGCGGAGCACACAGGATGAAAGCACTTGCTGCATTGATAGCGGTGGCCGCGCTGTTCGGCAGCGTTCAGCTGTTTCACGGCGGCGGAGGCGAAGGCCGCACAGCCGATGAGTCAGCGCAGTCGCCCGGCGACTACAGGCTGGTGGCCAATGGCGACGAAGCGTCCTGCGCGGTCAAGCGCGGCACTGAGGTTTCGCATGGCCTGTCGCTGTTGACGGTCACTGCGAATTGCCGCGGGGTCTTGCCCGGCATCGAGCGCGCGAAATTCTGGCGTGAGCAGGATGACGGCACGGTCACCTTCAGCGCGAACGGCATCGACCCGATCGTCACTTTCGGCGTCGCCGACGGCCACGGTTACGAATCCTACGCACCAGCCCTGCCGCTGCTGTCGCTGGCGGCCAGCAGCGATTGACGTTGACGTCCGACGGCTGAACTATTCCGCGGCGGCCCGCGCGCCGGATTTCGCTGCGGCGTGCAGGCGCACCGCGTCGCCGAAGGCGCGGAATATCCGTGCCGAGACACTGTCCGACTTGACCCAGTATTCGGGATGCCACTGGACGCCGACGGCGAAGGCGCGGGCGTCCCGCACCGAAACCGCCTCGACCGTGCCGTCGGTGGCGACCGCCTCTATCTGCAGCTTCGGTCCGAGCCGGTCGACGGCCTGGCGATGTACCGAATTGACCATGATGTCGCCCTCCCCGAACACGCCGGCGAGGCAGCTTCCGGGCTTGATCGAAATAGTCTGGCGGATAGCGAAGCGTTCGTCCTGATTGTCGCTCGCCGGTGCGCGATGGTCCAGCGACCCCTCGCGCTCCTGGATTTCCGTGGCCAGCGTGCCGCCCAGCGCCACATTCATTTCCTGGATGCCGCGGCAGATGGCGAGCAACGGCACGCCGCGCTCCACTGCCTTGCGGATCAACGGCAGCGTCGTCGCGTCGCGGGCAGGATCGTAGGGACCATTGGCCTCGCTGGCATCGCCGCCATAGAGCGAGGGATGCACATTGGACTTCGAACCGGTGACCATGACGCCGTCGACCGATGACAGGAGTTCATCGAAATCGAGCCGGTCGCCGAAGGACGGCACCAGCACCGGGAACACGCCGGCGGCCGAAAGCGCCGCCTCCAGATACTGCTGCGGAACGGCGTGCCAGGTGTAGTTGTCGAACTGGCGGACGTCGGTCGATATGGCGACGAGCGGCTGCTGCATTTTTGATCCGGGTCCATTCAGTGCAGGGATATATTCTGCCTTTAAAATAGGCGATCCGAAGGCGCTTTGCCATGACAAGTTCGGCATGTCGCATGGTCCACGGAAACGGCGTCAGACTTAAGTTGCAAGAGGTGCGTTCGCGCCGCGAATTTCGCGGAAACGCCGCCGGCAAAACCGGCTGCCATGGCTGGACTCGACTTCTTGCCCGTGTATTGTCTGCCGCGAAGCCGATCCGGGGTACAGAGCATTTCCCGAACGTCGGTCTATTGATCCAATAGGGAGGACTTCATGGATCGTCGATCATTTATCCGCAAGGCCGGCGCGACCGGTGTGGGCGCCGCGGCGGCTACAGCAGCGCTTGCCGCGCCGGCTATCGCCCAATCCAATCCGAAAGTGACATGGCGCCTGGCGTCGTCCTTCCCGAAATCTCTCGACACGATCTACGGCGGCGCCGAGGTCTTTTCCAAGATGCTTGCGGAGGCAACCGACGGCAACTTCCAGGTCCAGGTCTTCGCCGCAGGTGAACTCGTGCCCGGCCTGCAGGCCGCGGACGCCACCACCGCCGGCACCGTCGAGGCCTGCCATACGGTGGCATATTATTATTGGGGCAAGGACCCGACATGGGCGCTGGGCGCTGCGGTTCCGTTCTCGCTCAACGCGCGCGGCATCAATGCCTGGCATTACCACGGCGGCGGCATCGACCTGTTCAACGAGTTTCTCGCCACGCAGGGCCTTTTTGGCTTGCCGGGCGGCAATACCGGCGTGCAGATGGGCGGCTGGTTCCGCAAGGAGATCAACACCGTCGCCGACCTTTCGGGCCTCAAGATGCGCATCGGTGGCTTTGCCGGCAAAGTGGTGGAAAGGCTCGGCGTGGTGCCGCAGCAGATCGCCGGCGGCGACATCTATCCGGCGCTGGAAAAAGGCACCATAGACGCCGCCGAGTGGGTCGGCCCTTATGACGATGAGAAGCTCGGATTCTACAAGGTCGCGCCCAATTATTATTATCCCGGCTGGTGGGAAGGCGGGCCGACCGTCCATCTGATGTTCAACAAGGCGAAATACGAAGAGCTTTCACCGGCCTATAAGGCGCTGGTGCACACCGCCGCGCAGGCCGCCGACGCCAACATGCTGCAGAAATACGACCTTCTGAATCCGGCGGCCGTGAGGCGGCTGGTGTCCGGGGGCGCCAAATTGCGCCCGTTCAGCCCGGAAATCTTGGCAGCTTGCTTCGAAAAGGCGAACGAAGTCTATGCCGAGATGGAAGCCTCGAACGCGCCGTTCAAGAAGATATGGGACTCGATTAAGGCTTTCCGCAAGGAGCACTATCTCTGGGCGCAGGTGGCCGAGTACAATTACGACACCTTCATGATGGTCCAGCAGCGCACCGGCAAGCTCTGACAACAGTTACGGCGCCATGCGCTCTTCGGACGCGTGGCGCCGTCACACTTCGATTTGCCGGATCAGCGCGGCACCACCAGCACCTTGACTTCGCCTGGCGCAGGCGGATTGGCGATCACCGCAGCCGCCTCCTCAAGCGTCACCTGCCGTGAGATGAGCTTGTCGATCTCGATCGCACCCGAGGCGATGAGATCGGCGGCCCGGCGATGCGTAAACGGATTGAGAAACGAGCCCAGGACCCTCAATTCCCGGAACAACAGGTCGAAAGGTTCGAACTCGGCCTTCATGCCTTGAGGCATCACGCCGACGATGACAACCGTACCGCCGGCTTTGGCCAGCCGCATCGATTGCTCGACTGTCTCTCTTACGCCAGCACATTCGAACACCACATCGACGCCGCCTGGCATCAGGCCCGACGCACCGACGACCGTGTCGATGATATCGCAAGCGCTTGGGTCGACCGTCGCCGTTGCGCCCAATTCTTCGGCGAGGGCACGCCGCGAGGCCTGCCGCGTCGACAGGATGATTGTCGTCGCGCCGGCAAGCCTCGCCAGTTGCACGGTGAGCAGGCCGATCACGCCGCCGCCAAGCACGGCGACCGAGGAGCCGGGTCTGATCTGCGCCAGGTCCACGCCATGCAGGCAGCAGCCAAGCGGCTCGCAGAACGCGCCATGCGTCGGCTTCAGGTCTTTCGGAAGGAGGAAGGCCTGGTTCTGAGGCAGCACGACGTATTCGGCGAAGCCGCCGTCGCGGCGGATGCCGATGGCAACCAGATTATGGCAGAGATTGATGCGGCCGGCATGGCAGTGCGGACAGCGCCCGCAGGCGATGTTGGGATCGCCGGTAACGCGATCGCCGACGGAAAAGCCGGACACAGCGGTTCCAATCGCCTCGACGATCCCCGAGAATTCATGTCCGAGCGTCACCGGCGGCGTACAGGGAAATTCGCCATGGAAAAGATGCCGGTCGGTGCCGCAGACGCCGCATGCCTCGATCCGTACCAGGAGATCGTCCGGTCCGGCGGACGGTTTGCCGACCTCGCGCAAAGCAATGCTGCCCACGCCCTCCAGCCGCACCGCTTTCATGTCTGTTGAGCCTCCGGCATCAATTGAAACTCGGTGGTTGGGACAGATCGGGTGCTGGCGCTGCTGGCTTGGCAGGCGGCGTTTCACCGAAACTCGGCGGCTGCGATAGGTCCGGTGCAGGCGCGGTCGGCGCCGTGCCGCCATCCGCCGGCGGTGTGCCAAGCGGCGACAGGCCCGGCGTTTCCGGTACCTGGTAATCGATCGTGCCCGGATCGACTGGTGTGCCCTTGTAATGCATCACCATCTGCGGGAAGGCGATGGTCAACCCGATCATGATGACTTGGATGCAAACGAAGGGAACCGCGCCCCAATAGATCTGGCCGGTTGTCACCGGCGCGATCTTCTTGCCGGTGAGGCGATCGAGATAGGGCACCCGGGCGGCGACCGAACGCAGGTAGAATAGCGCGAAGCCAAAGGGTGGATGCATGAAGCTTGTCTGCATGTTGACGCCGAGCAGCACGCCGAACCAGATGAGGTCGATGCCGAGCTTGTCGGCGGCCGGCGCCAAAAGCGGCACGATGATGAAGGCGAGTTCGAAGAAATCGAGGAAGAAGGCGAGCAAGAAGACGAGGATGTTCACCCCGATCAAGAAGCCGATCTCGCCGCCCGGCAGCGATGTCAGGAGGTGTTCGACCCAGATATGGCCGTTGACGCCGTAGAAGGTGAGCGAGAACACGCGCGCGCCGATCAGGATGAACAGCACGAAGGACGACAGCCGCGTCGTTGAGGCCAGCGCCTGCTTGATCACGTCCAGCGACAGCCGTCCCTTCATCGCCGCCATGATCAGCGCGCCGACAGCGCCCATGGCGCCGCCCTCGGTCGGTGTGGCGATGCCGAGAAAGATGGTGCCCAACACCAGGAAGATCAGCGCCAGCGGCGGGATCAGCACGATGATCACCTGCTGCGCCAGCCGCGACATCATGTTGATCTTCAGGCGCTGGTCGGCGATTGCCACGACGTAGATGAGGATCACGCCGATGGTGGCGCCGAGGATATCGGCGTTTTGGCCCTGCGAGGGCGCAAGATAGCGATAGGCCGCGTAGGAAACCACGACTGCCGCCAGCACCGCCACCAGCAGCGACAGGATGCCGTGGCCGAGCGTGCGGGCCTCCAGCGGCAGGGCCGGCATCGACTTCGGCCGGACAATCGACATGGTCAGGATGTAGAGCGTATAGAGGCCGGTCAGCACAAGGCCGGGAATCAGAGCGCCCGCATACATGTCGCCGACCGAGCGGCCGAGCTGATCGGCCAAAACGATCAGCACCAGCGAGGGCGGAATGATCTGGGCGAGCGTGCCCGATGCGGCAATGACGCCGGACGCTACACGACGGTCATAGCCGTAGCGCAGCATGATCGGCAGCGAAATCAGGCCCATGGCGATGACGGAGGCAGCCACCACACCCGTGGTTGCGGCAAGCAGCGCGCCGACGAAGATCACGGCATAGGCGAGGCCGCCGCGGATCGGTCCGAACAATTGGCCGATCGTGTCGAGAAGGTCTTCGGCCATGCCCGATCGTTCGAGCACGATGCCCATGAAGGTAAAGAACGGGATGGCCAGCAGGGTGTCGTTCGACATCACCCGGCTGCCGTAGAAATTGTCCGGCAGTGCGTGCAACAGCGGCCAGGCGAGATTGATCGAGCCGCCCGAATAGGGTGACAGCACAACGCCGATGAAGAAGAACAGCAGGCCGTTGGCGGCGAGTGAGAAGGCGACCGGGTAGCCGATCAGCAGGAAGATGACCAGCGAGGCGAACATGATCGGCGCCATGTTCTGGGCGATGAACTCGATCACGAGCGCACCTCTTCGGCGAGCGCCTTCGCTTCGAGCTCGGCCTGCTCATGCACCGATATGAACGGCGTGGGATCGTCCATGTCGCCGCGCATGATGGCGATCTTCTTGATGATCTCGGAGATGCCCTGGAGCGCGAGCAGGAAAAAGCCGGCCAGCAGGATCGCCTTTGCCGGCCAGATGATCAGCCCGCCGGAATTGTTCGACATTTCGCCGCTGCGAAACGAGAGCGACACATAGGGTACGAAATAGATCACCATCAGCGTCACGAACGGCATCAGGAAAAAAAGGTGACCGAGAAGGTCGATCCAGTGCTGCACGCGGCGCGAGAACATGCCGTAGACGATGTCGATGCGGATATGGTCGTTCTGCTTCAGCGTGTAGGCGGCGGCCAGCATGAAGGCGGCGCCGAACAAATACCATTGCAGTTCCAGCCAGGCGTTCGACGACATGTCGAAGGTCTTGCGGATGACGGCATTGGCGGCGCTGACCAGGATTGCCAGCAGGATCAGCCACGACACCCATTTGCCGATGAATTCGTTCACCCGGTCAATGGTTCTGGATAGAGTGAGAAGCCCTGCCATACATTCCTCCCTTTACGCATCGGCTCGAAAATCGGTGTCGATTTTCGGAAAGCACGATGCGTGACTCAAAGTATCAGCGGCGTGCCAAATCCTGCTTGTTTTCCGCCGCCTCGATGTGGCCCAACGGTATGCCGTGCGTGGCACGGCGGGTCAACACAGGGCAGACCGAGTTAAACAATCTTGTGAAGTGAGGAAGGGGCTTGTGAGATGAGGAAGGGGCGAAACAGCCTGACGCGGCGCATGACCCCGAGAATCGGAATCGATTTTCGCTGGGGATCATGCGCAAAATCAAAGTGCTACAGCGTCCTTTGCGCGGTCCGAGAGGACGCGCGCGCTGTAGATGTCATGCAACCAAAGTCTACCTAGGTTTGGTGCAGTCAGGCGATCTTGCCCTGATCGCGGCCGGTGCCGATCAGCACCAGCATGGCGACGAGGAACAGATACATCCAGGCATCGCGCCACTCGAGCGGGAAGTAGCCGGCCCACAGCGATTCGGCCATGCCGAAGGCGGCAGCGCCAAGTGCTGCCCGCAACGGCGAGAGATAGCCGCCCACCGCCGTCACAAACAGGATTTTCAGCCCGTAGACCAACCCTGTGCCGAAGCTGATGTTGCCGTAGTAGAAGGCGGCGAGCACGCCGGCCAGTGCCGCGCAAAGGCCGCCGAAAAGCACCGCACGCCGAAATACCGCGCGAACATCGACGCCGCACATCGCCGCCGCCTTGGGATCGTCGGATACGGCGCGCCAGCTCCGGCCGAAGCTCGAATATGTGAAGCCCCATGCAGCCAGTGCGATGCCCGCCAGCACGGCGGCGCAATCGAGCAATTGGATCAGCGTCAACGTGGCCTTGAAGCTGGCATTCTGCGCGAAGACGATGGGCTGGGCCAGCATTGGCGGCAACCATAAGTCATGGGTATCGGCGGCGATACGGCTGGCTTCCGACAAGGCCAGCAATATGCCGAGCGTCGTCACCACGATGGCGTTGGGCGAGCGGTCGGCCAACGGTTCGAAGATGCTTCGCGACAAGACATGGCTGATCAGCGCCGCATAAAGGAACGCCGCAGCTACGCCGAGCGCAACCGATGCAAACAGCGTCAGCCACAGCGCCTGATAGCCGAACGCCGCGGTGAGGATCACCGTATGCCCGCAAAAGGCGAACAGCGCCCCATAGGCAAGATTGGTGCGGTGCAGGATGCCGTTGGTCAGCACGTAGCCGAAGGCAAGCAATGCGTAGAGCGCGCCCGAATGCAGCCCGTTCAGAACCTGCTGGAAGAAATAGAGCATGCAATGTCCTCGATGCATGCCCCGCAATCGGGGCGCAGCGGTTTGGGACGAACGACGTTCTCAAGACAAGGCAATGGCGATCGCCTCCGTGACGAGCGTTGCACCCGGAATCTAACTTGTCAAACGCGATTTATCGGTTAGATTCGCCGTATGGCAGTATCCTGGACTCCGCACCGCTTCACCGGTGGCATGCTTGCGCTCGACACGGCGAACACCGTCGTCTTGCGGAGCGATCCGGAAAAAACCTTCGACCGTTTCGACGATCCGGCCGAGATCGCCCGCTTTGCCGAAGCGGCGAGCGGCTTTCGCGCCGCCGAACTCGGCGGCAGGCCGCTCGCAGCGCCGGCGCCTGAAAAGATCGCGCCGGTGGTGCTGTCGATCAGGGAGACGACCGATCGGTTGTTTCGCCGTGCGGTTTCGAAAGGTGCGATCGCCACCGGAGACATGCCTGAATTCCTTGAAGCCTGCGCCGACGGACTCGCCCGAAGCCGCACCGAAATCGCGAGGCCCGGAAAACCGTTCGGCAATCCGGCGACGCCGATTGCCTTCGAGGCGGCGCTTGCGGTCTCGGCGCTGTCGCTGCTGCGCGGCGACACAATTGCCAGGCTGAGGATATGTCCGAACTGCGGCTGGCTGTTTGTCGACAAAAGCCGCAATTCCAGCCGCCTCTGGTGCGACATGGCGGTGTGCGGCAATCGACAGAAGGCAAACCGATACTATCGCCGCCGGACCGCGGCGAGGGAGATCACCAATGTCTAAAAGATTCTCGCGCGCGATGATTGTCGTCGCGGCGTTGTTCGCGGCGGCCGCGCTCGGCGCCTGCCGTGACTCCGGCAAGGACCAGCTGTTCGCCATTTCCGGGAAGCTGTTCGAGTTCAACTACCGGCTGGGCATCGCCACCTATGTCATCACCCTCAATCCGCTGCGGCCGGTGGGTGAGGGACAGGTCGCCGTGGTCTCCTTCCAGAACCCGGCCGGGGGTGATCCGATCATCGTCACCCAGAAAATATGGCCGAAGCTGCCGCATGTGACGCTGACCAGCCCGCCGCTCACCTGCGTCGTCAAGGACAAGCCCTATGCGGTGTCGATCCGCATCGAGGATTCCAGCGGCAAGTTGCTGCAGAGTTTCGAGACGACACTGACGTCCTCGCTCGACCAGTCGGTCCTGCCCGACCGGCCTCTCGTGGTCGGGCCAGTCTACGAGCTCAACAAGGACCTGGCCGGCCATGTCGACGGCAAGCTGCCCGGCGAACCGAAGCCCAATTGCCCAAAGGCTGCATGATGCGTCACCAGCGGCACTGACCGCCGCCGGAATTTTCGTGCTCGGCCATCCTCCCCGACAGGCGTTTCGTGGCGTCACACGGCCGCGCACGGATCATTTGTTGCGCGCCGCCTGGCACCTTCGATTTTGTTTGACCTCCCCGGCAAGGGAAGAAAGACTGTAGGTACTCGACTCCGACGTTGGCTGCGCTCGAACTGCGGCCTCCGCAGAGGAAATGCCTGATGACACTGCACAATGTCGCGCTCGACGACAAGTTCGACCTGGGAAAGGAGCGCATCTTCCTTTCCGGCGCGCAGGCGGTCATCCGCATGCTGCTGATGCAGCGCGAGCGCGACCGCCGGGCTGGCCTGAACACCGCCGGTTTCGTCTCCGGCTATCGCGGCTCGCCGCTCGGCGGCCTCGACATGCAGCTTTGGAAGGCCAGGAAGCAGCTCGCCCAGTCGGACATCGTCTTTCAGCCCGGCCTCAACGAAGAACTCGCGGCCACGGCATGCTGGGGATCGCAGCAGGCCGAATTGCTGGGCGAGGGCACGCATGACGGCGTCTTTTCTGTCTGGTACGGCAAGGGACCGGGCGTCGATCGCTCCGGCGACGTGTTCCGCCATGCCAACCTCGCCGGCTCGTCCAGATATGGCGGCGTGCTTGCCCTGATGGGCGACGACCACATGGCCGAATCCTCGACCAACGCGCACGCGACCGAGTTCCTGTTCGTCGACACCATGGTGCCGATCCTCAATCCGGCCGGGGTCCAGGAGATCATCGACTATGGGCTCTACGGCTTTGCCATGTCGCGTTTCGCCGGCACATGGGCGGCGATCAAATGCGTCAAGGACAACATCGAATCGACGGCTTCGGTCGATGCCGCACTCGAACGGCTTGATATCGTCGTCCCGGACTTCGACATGCCGCCCGGCGGCCTCAACATTCGCAACGAGATCGACATGCTCGGCCAGGAGGAGCGGCTGCATGAATACAAGCGCGCCGCTGCTTCGGCCTTCATCCATGCCAACGGGCTGAACCGGATCGTCTATTCCGGCGGCAGCAGCCCGAAGCTTGGCATCGTCACTATCGGCAAGAGCTATCTCGACGTTCGCCAGGCGCTGGAAGACATCGGCGTCGACGAGACTGCCGCCAACCGCATTGGTATCAGGCTATTCAAGGTCGGTTGCCCGTGGCCGCTCGACCTGCAGCACATCGCCGATTTCGCTCGCGGCCTCGACGCCATCGTCGTCGTCGAGGAGAAACGCTCGCTGATCGAGGTGCAACTGCGCGAGAACCTTTACGGCACCGCCATGCAGCCGGTCGTCGTCGGCAAGAAGGACGAGCGCGGCGACGGGCTGTTCCCGGCCAAGGGCGCGCTCGACCCCAATGACATCGCAATCGCGCTCGGCGAGAGAATCTTGCGGACAATCGGCCCGTCGGACGAAATCGCCGCGCGGGTGGCGACACTTCGCCAGTTCCAGGCGATGCTCGCCGACACGTCAGACATCGCCTCGCGCACCCCCTTCTTCTGCTCCGGCTGCCCGCACAATTCCTCGACCAAGGTGCCCGACGGCTCGCTCGCCGCCGCCGGCATCGGCTGCCATTTCATGGCGCTGTGGATGGATCGCAACACCGTTGGTTTCACCGCGATGGGCGGTGAGGGCGCGCAATGGGTCGGCCAGGCACCGTTCTCCAAGCGCGATCACATTTTCCAGAATCTCGGCGACGGTACCTACAACCACTCTGGTGCGCTGGCGATCCGCTTCGCGCTGTCGACCGACGCCAACATCACCTACAAGATCCTCTACAACGACGCCGTCGCCATGACCGGCGGTCAGCCGCACGAGGGTGGCCTGACCGTGGACATGATCGCCAGGCAGGTGCGGGCCGAGGGCGTCGAGCGAATCGCCATCGTCACCGACGAGCCGGACAAATATACCGGCAAGGTCGAATTCCCCGCCGGCGCCACCATCCATCACCGCGACGATCTCGACCTCGTCCAGCGCGAATTGCGCGCGGTCAGGGGCACATCCGTGCTGATCTACGACCAGACCTGCGCCGCCGAAAAGCGCCGCCGCCGCAAGCGCGGCACCTTCCCGGATCCCGACAAGCGCGTCTTCATCAACGAACTGGTCTGCGAAGGCTGCGGCGATTGCGGGGTGCAGTCGAATTGCGTGTCGATCCAGCCGGTCGAGACCGAATTCGGCCGCAAGCGCAGGATCGACCAGTCGAGCTGCAACAAGGATTTCTCCTGCATCAACGGCTTCTGCCCGTCCTTCGTCACCGTGCATGGCGCCAAGATCAGGAAGGCAGAGGGTATTGCCGGCACGACCGATCCGCTCGACGGCGTGCCAGCGCCCGCCGAATTCCCGCTCGGCGACCAAGGCTGGGCGGCGATCATCGACGGCGTCGGCGGCACCGGCGTCGTCACCATCGGCGCGGTGCTTGGCATGGCGGCCCATCTCGAAGACAAGGGCTGCGGCATGATCGACATGGCCGGCCTTGCCCAGAAGGGCGGCTCGGTGTTCACCCATGTCCGCATCGCGCGCAGCCCGGACGATATCCATGCCATCCGCGTTTCAGCCGGCAAGGCAGACCTTGTGCTTGGCTGCGACCTTGTCGTGTCGGGCGCCCAAAAGGTGCTCGCCGCGGTGCGCGAGGGCCACACGATCTTCCTCGCCAACACCGCCGAGATCATGCCCGGCGAGTTTACCCGGTCGGCGGATTTCTCGCTGCCTGTCGAGCGGCTGAAAAAGGCGATCCGCACTGCCGCAGGCGACGAGAAGGCGCATTTCTTCGATGCCACACGCACCGCCACCGCGCTGTTCGGCAGCTCGCTCGGCGCCAACATGTTCATGCTCGGCTTCGCCTTTCAGCATGGCGGCTTGCCGTTGTCGGCCGAGGCAGTCGAAAAGGCGATCGAGCTCAACGGCCAGGCCGTGGCGATGAACGTCTCAGCCTTCCGCTGGGGCCGCCGCGCCGCCCACCAGCCGGATTTCGTGCGCGGCCTCGTTGCCCAGCCGGGAATTGCTGCACAGAACGCCGCTGTCGCCGAGACGCTGGACGACATCATCGCCCGCCGCGTCGCCTTCCTCACCGGCTATCAGAACGCCGCCTATGCCAAGCGCTACGCCGACAGACTGGCCGCGCTGCGCAGGGCCGAAGCCAGTGCGGTGCCCGGTTCGACTGCTGTGACCGAAGCCGCCGCGAGGAACCTGTTCAAGCTGATGGCGGTCAAGGACGAATACGAGGTGGCAAGGCTCTACACTGACGGCTCCTTCGCCGCCGAACTGGGGAAGCAGTTCCAGAGCTACGACAAACTCGAATTCCATCTCGCGCCGCCGATCATGGGCAGGCGCGGCAAGGACGGCAAACCGAGGAAGTCGAGTTTCGGTCCCTGGATGATGAAAGGATTCCGCCTGCTGGCAGCGATGAAAGGCTTGCGCGGCACGGTCTTCGACGTGTTCTGCTACAGCACCGAAAGGCGTACGGAACGGCAGCTTCTTGCGCAATACGAGGCCGACCTGGAGCTTGTCGCCGGCGCGCTGGCGCCGGGCAAGGTCGAGGCCGCGGCAGCACTTGCCTCGGTGCCGGCGCTCATTCGCGGCTATGGTCACGTCAGGCAGGCCAGTGCCGAAAAGGCCGCTGGCGAGCGCCAGAGGCTGCTCGATCGCCTGGCAAAGACGCCGGTTCGGCCAAAACTCCAGGCCGCCGAGTGATCGATACGCCTTATCTGAAGAAGCTCAACAGGCTTGACGCAGGCCCCGAGATGGCCCCTCTAAACCTTTCTTAAGGCGGTTATGACATGACTGCGGTTCGCGCGACACCGCAAGGTCATGAACATAGATCGACCCGACGACATATCCGAGGACGTATACGTTGGCTTCGTTCGCTCGCTGTTTCGCGACGCAGGCATCTTGCTCGTTGGCGCCTTCACGCAAGGCGCTATGGGCCTGCTCGTGTACTGGAAAACGTCTGCGGCAATCTATCTCGCGCTCGCCATCCTGATGGTTGCCGCTAGCATCGGCCGTTATCTTGCGATCCGGAGGGTCAGTCCCGACACCATCGTCACCTACGAATCCGCGCTTGCCTGGGAACGCTACTACATTGTTGCCGGGACGATTCATGGGTCGGCGGTCGGACTTTTCGCGTTCGTATGCCTCTACGTGGTTCCGGACCTGTTTGGCGAGATTGCAGCGGTGTCGCTGGTGTTGGCAAGCACCATCACCATCGCCGGCCGCAATTTCGGCTCCCGAAAGATGGTCGCCATCCTGTCCGTGTCCGTGGTCGCGCCGATTGCGGTCGGCCTGATGCTGAAGGGCGACGTCTACAACGTCATTCTGGGCCTCTTTGTCATCCCGTTCATGTTCACCATCAACAAGATGGCGCATCTTGTGCGAAAGGTGCTGTTTACAGCAATCAGCGAAGAAAAGAAGGCGAACCGCATCGCCCAGCGCTTCAATCGCGCCCTGAACACCATGTCGCATGGCCTTGTGATGCTCGGCCCCGACGGCCGGGTAGCGGTGGCCAATGCCGAAGCCGCGCATCTGATGTCGCTCAAGTCGCCCGACGCGCTGCTCGGGCGATCGATCCACGGTCTGCTGATGCGCGGCGTTGCCGGCGGCATGCTGGCGCCGAAGGACTGCCGCTACATCGAAGCCCAGCTTACGCGCGCCCTGCGCGAGGGCCGCGATCGCAAGGTTCTCGTCTCGCTTGCGAACGGTCAGCATTATGAATTCTCGGCGCGCGAAGGCAGCCAGGAACTGGGCGTTATCACTTTTGAGGATGTGACGGCCCGCGTCGAGGCGGAAGACAAGATCCGCTTCATGGCGCGTTATGACAGCCTCACCGGCCTGCCCAACCGCGCCTATTTCCAAGAGTTGATCGGAGAGGCGATGGCATCCGGCGATCTCGAGCGTCTCTGCGGGCTCGCCGTGCTCGACCTCGACGACTTCAAGAGCGTCAACGACACGCTTGGGCACCCGGTCGGCGACGGATTGATCTATGCCGTCGCTGAACGGCTGGCGGCGGTCACCGGACCAGGCGTCACCGTCAGCCGTTTCGGCGGCGACGAGTTCATGATCTTCTTCGACCGCGTCGAAGACGAGAGCCATCTGACCAGCCAAATCGACGAGATTTTCTTTGACCTGCAGGGCGAGGTCGACGTCGCCGGCCATGGGCTGCGCATCCAGGCCAGCGGTGGCGCGATGCTTTCGCGGGTCAGGGACACCGATGTCGACGCCATGATCGTCAAGGCGGACCTCGCGCTCTACAAGGCCAAGGAATTCGGCAAGAACACTTGGCGGTTGTTCCAGGCATCGATGGATGCGGCATTTCGCGACCGTCAGCTGATGAAGGCGGATCTGCGCACCGCGGTGGAAAGCAAGGGGTTGCGGGTGGTCTATCAGCCGATCGTCGCGATGAGCACGATGCGGATCGCCAGTTGCGAGGCGCTGTGTCGTTGGGATCACCCCGATCTCGGACCGATCTCGCCCAGCATCTTCATTCCGCTGGCCGAAGAAATGGGCATCATTTCCGAGATCAGCACGTTTGTCCTGCAGGCGGCATGCGCCGAATGCGTCAAATGGCCCGACCCGACCAGCGTCTCGGTCAACCTTTCGGCCAAGGATTTCCGCAGCAGTGGCATCGTCCAGAAAGTCCGTGATGCGCTCGCCGGTTCCGGCCTCGCCGCCGGCCGCCTGGAAATCGAAGTCACCGAGACCGCGCTTCTCGACGACAAATCGCTGACGCGTCAGTATATCGAGGAGTTGAAACGGCTTGGCGTGCGCATTGCGCTAGACGACTTCGGCACAGGCTATTCGAGCTTGAGCTATCTCCACAGGCTGCCGCTCGACAAGGTCAAGATTGACCGCTCGTTCCTGATGGACGTCACCCAGAACCCGAGTTCGCTCGCGCTGTTGAAGGGCGTGGTCGAACTGATCAGGGTTCTCGGTCTCAACGTAACTATCGAGGGCGTTGAGACTTACGAGCAGCTCAAGATTCTGACGCACTCTATCAAACCGGATATGGTCCAGGGCTTTTTGTTTGGTTCAGCGCTGACAGCGTCCGGCATCGGAACGATGGCTACCACGGTCTGGCCATTCGCCATCGATAAAAAGCCTGCGGGCAAACGTGCGCTTAGCTGATTTCCGCGCTTCATTTTCGACCAACTCGACCAGACGTGCCGCGCGGCCGCAAGTTAAGGTTAATATTAGGTAAACGACGTCGATTGGATTTCCACCTTTTATGCCACGACCGCACACGATAGGTTTGCAGTGAAGATGGCAGAAGGGAATTGTATTGTGGCGGTATCCGAAGGGGTTGTTCATGTGGATGACGGACCGACCGACCTCAGCGGGATGTCTTCCTTCTCGCGCAATGTTTCGACCCTTCTTGAGCGCGTGGAATACAGGCGCTGCGAAAGCGGTGAAGACATGGAGGCGATTTACCGGCTTCGCTACAAGGCTTACCGGCTGAACGGCTTTCTGCCTGAATCCAGCGACCAGATGATGATGGATGCGCTCGACGACACGCCGAACTGTTATCGCTTTGGTGTCTTCGTCGACAATTCCCTTGTGTGTACGCTCCGTATTCATCATCTGACACCGAGCGAACCTTACGCGCCCGCAATGACCAGATTCGGCGATCTGCTTCATCCGCGCCTGCTTCGCGGCGAATCCTTCATCAATCCGACGCTTCTGGCAGCCGACCCGGACTTCATATCGATGCATCGTGCCCTGCCTTACGTTACGTTGCGGCTAGCACTTATTGCCAGCATCCGCTTCCACGTGACTGCCTGTCTCGGCGTGATCCGCAAGGAACACACGGCTTTCTACCAGCGGATTTTCGGTGCCGTGCAAGTGGGGCAACCGAGAGACTATCCTCCATTCACCGTTCCCGTGGTACTCTATGACGCGAACTACGAGATCAATTTGGAGCGGGTACTCCAGCGTTTCCCGTTCTTCCGGTCGACGCCGATGGAGCAGCGCATGCTGTTCGAGACGCCTAGTGCCGGTGAACTCGCACCGCTGACCATCCTGCCGACGGCCAAATACTATCGCGAAGCCGCCTGACATTTGGCAATTTTAGAGTGCAGCTGGAGCTTTCCGGCCGCTTCGGCGCTCTGGCAAGCGCGCCGGTGGCGTATGAACGACGTCGACCCGTATAGCGTTGACGGCAGTCCTATCGAAAGGAACCCGACATGACCATTTCCACGCTCGCACTCACTCCGCTGATCTCGCTGATTGCCGGCGTGCTGATCCTGGTGATGCCGCGACTCCTCAACTACATCGTCGCGCTCTACCTGATCGTCGTCGGCCTGCTTGGGCTGTTTCCGCATCTCGCCGGCTGATGTGACAAGCCTCAGCCGCAAGGAAGCGCAAGGCGGCAGCCACGGTCACCTCAGGAACATCCTCCCTGCATCTGGCAGCTTCAACTTTCCTTGAGGCTGATGTCTCCGGCGATGCGGCAATAGCGCCATTGCCCTCGGCCTGGCTTTTCGCTATGTGCCTGAAAGATGTCTTCGAAGGGGTATTCTTATGGCTGATCACTCGCCGACCGGTCCTGTCGAACTAGGCGCGAAGATGGACTATGCCGAGCACGACCGCACCTATGCCGGATTCCTCAGGCTCGCGAAATACGGATCGCTCTTTTGCCTCGCCGTGCTTCTGGCAATGGCTTTCGGCTTCTTTGCGGGCGGCTTCTTCTCGGGATTTGTCCTGTTCGCACTGATCCTCGCCGTCGGCGCTTTCATTCTCCGGTAAATTCTTCAAAACCCCTTGCCCGTGACATCGCCGGAAATCCGGCCGGCGTCCTGCGCAGACAGGTTCCAGCCGAAAGGATCATGCGGTGGGACAGACGGTTTTCATCCCTCGTGAGCTCGATGCGAACGAGCCGCGCGTTGCTGCCTCGCCCGACACGGTGAAGCGGCTGGCGGGGCTGGGGTTTGACGTCATCGTCGAAAGCGGCGCCGGCACGGGATCGCGCATTCCCGACGAGGAGTTCGCCAAGGCCGGTGCTGTGATCGGCAAAGCCGGCGCTGTCGCCAGGGCCGATGTGGTGCTGAAGGTGCGCCGGCCCGATGAGGCGGAGCTGAAGGCCTACCGCCCGGGCACTGCCGTCGTCGCCATTATCGATCCTTACGGCAACGATGCTGCCGTCGATGCTCTGGCAAGGGCCGGCGTCACCGCCTTCTCGATGGAGTTCATGCCGCGCATCACGCGCGCCCAATCGATGGACGTCCTGTCCAGCCAGGCGAACCTCGCCGGCTATCAGGCGGTGATCGACGCGGCTGCCGAATATGACCGGGCGCTGCCGATGATGATGACGGCGGCCGGCACGGTGCCGGCGGCGAAAGCCTTCATCATGGGCGTCGGCGTCGCCGGCCTGCAGGCGATTGCGACGGCAAGGCGGCTTGGCGCCGTCGTCACCGCCACCGACGTGCGCCCCGCCGCCAAGGAACAGGTCGCGTCGCTCGGCGCAAAGTTCCTGGCGGTCGAGGATGAGGAGTTCAAGGCGGCCGAGACGGCTGGCGGCTACGCCAAGGAAATGTCTAGGGAATACCAGGCCAAGCAAGCGGCACTGACCGCCGAGCACATCGCCAAGCAGGACATCGTCATCACAACGGCGCTGATTCCCGGCCGTCCGGCGCCGAAGCTGGTTTCGGCCGCGATGGTCGCCTCGATGAAGCCGGGCTCGGTGATCGTCGACCTAGCGGTCGAGCGCGGCGGCAATGTCGAAGGCGCTGTGCCGGGACAGGTGGTGACCACGATCAACGGGGTAAAAATCGTCGGCCATCTCAATGTGCCGGGCCGCGTCGCGGCCTCCGCCTCGCTGCTCTATGCCAGGAATCTCTTTGCGTTCCTCGAGACGCTGGTCGACAAGACCACGAAGACGCTGGCCATCAACCGTGACGACGAATTGGTCAAGGCGACGATGCTGACCGATGGCGGCCAGGTCGTGCATCCGGCCTTCGCCGGCAAGCCGGCGGTGATGATCGCCTCGGCTGAGCCTGCGAAGCCCGCTCCTGCAAAAGAACCAGCCGCGTCAAAGAAAGCTGCCGCTCCAAAGAAACTTGCCGCACCCAAATCGCCCGCTAATAAGCCGAAAGGGATCGCGTGATGGACCAGACCTTGCAGAAAGCCCTAGACCAGCTCGACCAGGCGACCGCCGCCGTCCGGCTCGCGGTGCAGGATCTGGCCACTGCTCCAGGCGGCACCGAAGCGGCCGGTGATGCTGCGCACGCGTTGTCCGGCGGGGCGATCGATCCGTTCGTCTTCCGCTTCGCCATTTTTGTCCTGGCGATCTTCGTTGGCTATTACGTCGTCTGGTCGGTGACGCCGGCGCTGCACACGCCGCTGATGGCCGTCACCAACGCCATTTCATCGGTCATCGTCGTCGGTGCGCTGCTTGCCGTCGGCATCTCGGCGTCCGGCATCGCCACCGGCTTCGGTTTCGTCGCGCTGATGCTGGTCTCGGTCAACATCTTCGGCGGCTTCCTCGTCACCCAGCGCATGCTGGCGATGTACAAGAAGAAGGACAAGTAGAGCGACATGAACGCCAACTTCGCCTCCTTCCTCTATCTGGTCTCCGGCATCCTGTTCATCCTGGCATTGCGCGGCCTGTCGCACCCGACCACGAGCCGTCAGGGCAACATGTACGGCATGATCGGCATGGGCATCGCCATTGTCACTACGCTGGCGCTGGCGACCCCTTCGGCCGGAGGCTTCGGCCTCATCGTGTTGGGTCTTTTGATCGGCGGCTCGGTCGGCGCGATCACCGCACGGCGCATCGCCATGACCTCGATGCCGCAGCTGGTCGCCGCCTTCCACTCGCTCGTCGGCCTCGCCGCCGTCATGGTGGCGGCTGCCGCCGTCTATGCACCGGAAAGCTTCGGCATCGGCACGGTCGCCGACATCCACGCCCAGGCGCTGATCGAGATGAGCCTCGGTGTCGCCATCGGCGCCATCACCTTCACCGGCTCGGTCATCGCCTTCCTCAAGCTCGATGGCCGCATGTCGGGCAAGCCGATCATGATCGGCGGCCGTCACTTCATCAACGCGGCCCTCGGCATCGCGCTGATCGTGCTGATCGTGCTGCTGGTCACGACCGAGTCCAAGCTGGTATTCTGGCTGATCGTGGCGGCATCGCTTGTCCTTGGCGTCCTGCTCATCATCCCGATCGGCGGGGCCGACATGCCAGTCGTCGTCTCGATGCTGAATTCTTATTCGGGTTGGGCTGCTGCGGCACTCGGCTTCACGCTCGGCAACCTGGCGCTGATCATCACCGGCGCGCTGGTCGGCTCGTCCGGCGCGATCCTGTCCTACATTATGTGCAAGGGGATGAACCGGTCGTTCATCTCGGTCATCCTCGGCGGCTTCGGCGGCGAGACTTCCGCCACTGCCGACGACGGCATCGAGCGCACGGTCAAGCAGGGCTCGGCCGACGATGCCGCCTATCTAATGATGAACGCGCAGAAGGTCATCATCGTGCCGGGCTATGGCATGGCGGTCGCCCAGGCGCAGCATGCGCTACGCGAGATGGCCGACAAGCTCAAGGCCAACGGTGTCGATGTGAAGTACGCCATTCATCCGGTCGCCGGCCGCATGCCCGGCCACATGAACGTGCTCTTGGCCGAAGCCAACGTGCCTTACGACGAAGTGTTCGAGCTCGAGGATATCAACTCCGAATTCGCGCAAGCCGACGTCGCCTATGTCATCGGCGCCAACGACGTCACCAACCCGTCCGCGCGGGACGACAAGAGCTCCCCGATTTTCGGCATGCCGATCCTCGATGTCGACAAGGCTCGCACCTGCCTGTTCGTCAAGCGCTCGCTCGGCTCCGGCTATGCCGGCATCGACAACACGCTGTTCTATAAGGACGGCACCATGATGCTGCTCGGCGACGCCAAGAAGATGACCGAAGAGATCGTCAAGGCCATGGATCATTGATCAAGGATCGCGGCCCAGTGCAGCGCTAATTTAGTTGCTCGAAAAAAAGCCCGGCTCCGCGCCGGGTTTTTTCTTGACCCTGAGCATTCGGCCCAGAGCGTCCTTTGCTCTCATGCCGGTTTGAGGGCTACGATGGGCAAGTTTCTGTTCCGGGATTTGTCACCAATGGAGGCACTGGTGTCCGACCCTCATCCTGTTGCGTCGCCGGCCAGTCCACCGGCCTCCAGAAAGGCGCTGCGCAAACTCAGCCAGGCCGTGGTGATCGTGCATGGCATGGGCGAACAGCGGCCCATGGGCACGCTGAGGGAATTTGTTCAGGCCGTCTGGAGTCATGATCCCGCCCGCGCGCCGTTTTATGCCCGTGTTACTGATCCGGCCGACCCCGACGGTGAGAAGATCAACCAGAGCTGGATCACGCCTGACAGCCGGACGAACTCGCACGAGCTTCGCCGGATCACCACCCCTTACGATGTCGATGGCCGCCGCACCGATTTCTACGAGCTTTACTGGGCCGACATTACGCAGGGCACAACGCGGGGCCGGCTTGCGGCCTGGGTAACGAATCTGCTTTGGCGCAAGCCCGCCGACATCCCGCGCGATGCCCGCGGGCTTTATGTCGTCACGCTCCTGGCCGTCATAACAGTCCTGTGCGCGGCGCTCGTGCTCGCGACCTCGGCCATGCAAGGGTATATTTCCTGGACCACGGGCACGCTCGTCACGATCCTGGCCTCGTTCGTCATCTGGTCGGTGGACCGGTTTGGCCTGCCTTATTTCGGCGACGTGGCCGCCTATGTGCGCGCTGAAGCGGCAACAGTCGAGAAGCGCGCGCTTGTCCGCGACCGCGGCCTGACGCTGCTGAAGCGCCTCATGATGGACGATGGCTATGACCGGATCGTGCTGGTCTCACACAGCCTGGGATCGATCATCGCCTACGATCTGCTGCAGATATTGTGGGCCGATTTCAGGCCTCGAAAGCTGGAAGCTGTCCGCGACAAGGCGAGACTGAAAGCGATACGCGCCGTCGACAAGGCCACGCTCAACGCCAATGGTTCTGCGTGGCCCGACAGCTTGGAAGATTTTTCCGGATTCCGCCGCGCCCAATGGGAGCTCTATCGGCAGCTCCGCGCCAGGGACGCCGATCATCCGTTGCCTTGGAAGATCAGCGATTTCGTCACGCTCGGCAGCCCGCTCACCCACAGCGAATTTCTGGTGACCTACAACCTCGCTGAATTCAGGCGCGGCATCGCTGAGCGACTGTTCTCGGCATGTCCGCCGATCGCCGAGACGGCGGCCGGTGGAACCGTCCTCTATCAGGATGGGCGCAGCCGTTCGGGCAAGCCACAGCGAGCGGTGCACCATGGTGCGGTGTTTGCCGCAACGCGTTGGACCAACATATTCGACAGGGGCAATGGCTGGCTGACGGGCGACCCGATCTCCGGCCCGATGGCGGAAAATTTCGGCCCCGGCGTGGAGAACATCCAGGTCGAGCTGCGCAGTTCGCTTGGCCGCATCTTCACGCACAGGCTCTACTGGTCGCTGAATGCGATCGGCGTCGAGGTCGCCGCAGCCGCCGGCACGTCGCCGCGCTCGCATATCGGCGTGCTGCGCGACGCAGTCGACCTCGGCCGCAAATTGGAGCCAAGCCAGACGGTGGCGATGACAGGCCTCCAAGCGTAGAAACGAATTGGCGCGCCGGAGCGCGCCAACACCTCAAATGTCCGGATCGGTGGTCTCAAATATCCAGATTGGCCACCGACAGCGCGTTTTCCTGGATGAACTCGCGCCTGGGCTCGACCTCGTCGCCCATCAGCCGCGAAAACAGCGAGTCGGCGTCCGTTGCGTCATTGACCTTGACCTGTAAGAGCGAGCGCACATTCGGGTCGAGTGTGGTTTCCCAGAGCTGCTCGGCGTTCATCTCGCCGAGGCCCTTGTAGCGCTGCATGGTCAGGCCCTTGCGGCCGGTGGCAAACACGGCATTGAGCAGCGCCAGCGGTCCCGAGATGGTTTCGGACACATCCTTGCGGCGCAGCAGCGGCGGCTCGCCATAGACTTCCGCGAGGCGCGGCGCATAGCGGTCGAGCTGGCGGGCGTCGGCCGAATTGATCAGCGCGAGATCGAGATGCGCGAACTCCTTGACGCTGCGCACCGTGCGCTCGAACACATAGCCGCCGATGCCTTCGTTCGACGTCGACATGCGGCCGGTCCAGCCGCGTTCGGTGTCCTCGGCGATGATGTCGAGGCGCCGGGCGACACGCTCGGCCATGGCGTTGGCCCGGCCGAGATCGGCGAAAACGTCCGGGTTGAGTGCGCCGGCGATCGCCGCCTGCTCGACCACGCCTCTGTTATAGCGCGTGTGCAGCCCGTTGATGAGCTGGCGCACCGCCAGCGCATCGTCGATGGCGCTGCGCAGGTCCTGCCCGGCCCGCACCTCGCCGGTGCTGAGGGCAAGCGACGCCTCCTCCAGCCCGGAGCCGATCAGGAATTCCTCGAAGGCGCTTTCGTCTTTGAGGTATTGCGAGCTCTTGCCGCGCGTCACCTTGTAGAGCGGCGGCTGGGCGATATAGAGATGGCCGCGCTCGATCAGTTCCGGCATCTGCCGGAAGAAGAAGGTCAGCAGCAAGGTGCGGATATGAGCGCCGTCGACGTCGGCGTCGGTCATCAGGATGATCTTGTGGTAGCGCAATTTGTCGGCGTTGAACTCGTCCTTGCCGATTGAGGTGCCGAGCGCGGTGATCAGCGTGCCGATCATGTCGGAGCCGAGCATGCGGTCGAAGCGGGCCCGCTCGACATTGAGGATCTTGCCGCGCAGGGGAAGAATGGCCTGGTTCTGGCGCGAACGGCCGCCCTTGGCCGAGCCGCCGGCGCTGTCGCCCTCGACGATGAAGATTTCGGACTTCGCCGGATCGCGTTCCTGGCAGTCGGCCAGCTTGCCGGGCAGCGAGGTGACGCCGAGCGAGCTCTTGCGGGTGATGTCGCGCGCCTTGCGCGCGGCTTCGCGCGCCGCTGCCGCCTGGATGACCTTGTCGATGACCACCTTGCCCTCGGTCGGGTGCTCTTCGAGCCAGGTGCCGAGCGCTTCGTTGACGAGCCCTTCCACCACCGGGCGAACTTCGGATGAGACCAGCTTGTCCTTGGTCTGCGAGGAGAATTTCGGATCGGGAACCTTGACCGACAGCACCGCCGTCAGCCCTTCGCGGCAGTCGTCGCCGATCAGCGCCACCTTCTCCTTCTTGGTGAGGCCCGAGGATTCGCCATAGCCGGTTATCTGGCGCGTCAGCGCGCCGCGGAAGCCGGCAAGATGCGTGCCGCCGTCGCGTTGCGGAATGTTGTTGGTGAAGGCCAGCACGTTCTCGTGATAGCTGTCGTTCCACCACATGGCGACCTCGACGGTGATGCCGTCGCGCTCGGCTTTGATCGCAATCGGCTTGTCGATCAGCGGTTTCTTGACGCGGTCGAGATATTTGACGAACTCCTCGAGCCCGCCATCATAGTGCAGTTCATGGCGCACGACGTCGGCATGGCGGGCATCGGTCAGAACGATGCGCACACCGGAATTCAGGAAGGCGAGTTCGCGCAGCCGGTGCTCCAGCGTGCCGAAGTCGAACTCGACCATGGTGAACGTCTCGGCCGACGGAAAGAAAGTGATCTCGCTGCCGCTGCGCCCCTCATAGGTGCCGGCAACCTTGCGCTGTTCGTAGGTGCCGGTAACCCTCAATGGCGCGTCGGCATTGCCGTGCGTGAAGCTCATCTCGTAGATCTCGCCGTTGCGGCGGATTTTCAGCTTCAGCCAGGCCGACAGCGCGTTGACCACCGAGACGCCGACGCCGTGCAGGCCGCCGGACACCTTGTAGGAGTTCTGGTCAAACTTGCCGCCGGCATGCAGCTGCGTCATGATCACTTCGGCCGCCGAAATGCCTTCGCCGGTGTGGATATCGGTCGGAATGCCGCGGCCATTGTCGATGACCGTCACCGAACCGTCGGGGTTGAGCGTTACCGTGACGAGGTCGGCATGGCCGGCCAGCGCTTCATCGATGGCGTTGTCGACGACCTCGTAGACCATGTGATGCAGGCCCGAGCCGTCGTCGGTATCGCCGATATACATGCCAGGCCGCTTGCGGACGGCATCCAACCCCTTCAAAACCTTGATGGAATCGGCGCCGTACTCGGCCTCAGCGCCGTTGGCGTTGTCGATCTGATCGCTCATGAAAACCTGTCTGATTGATGCCGCTTGTCCAGCGCGAGAATATGGCTGCGAATCGCGCCGCTTTGATGTCCTAGATATAGGCGCAAAAGGCAGTTTTTCCAAGGTTTGCAGCCATTTCCGGAGGGAAGCAGAGGATGCCTGCCCGGCAGAGAATCGGACCAAAAATGGGAACCGATTTTGAGAACTGAGCGGCGGCAACAAGAGCAGGCCAGCTCGTTCCGACAACCAAGTACTTTCCGGTGCCCCGGTCACATTCCGGAGAGCGGGTGCTTCAGCCTTTGCCGTTCGGCGACATGGACGCTTGCCTTGCCAGCCACTACATTGAGGTGACCAGCGGAGCACGCCATGGACAGTCAGCCCGCCCCGTTCGTCCCGCCGGCGCCGAAGCCGCGTACGTCGCCGCCTTCGACGCTGGAGATGATCCGCATCGTCTATCGCAATCCGCTCGAACTGTGGGGCGAGCCGACCTACAACCAGCCTTGGATTTCGGTGACCGGCATCGGCGGGCCGCTGGTCATCGCCAACGACCCCGGCCTCATTCGCCACGTGCTGGTCGACAATGCGAAAAACTACAAGATGGCGACGGTGCGCCAGATGATTCTGCGGCCGATCCTGCGCGACGGCCTGCTGACCGCCGAAGGTGAGGTATGGAGGCGTTCCCGCAAGGCGATGGCGCCGGTGTTCACGCCGCGCCACATCTACGGTTTTGCCGAGCCGATGCTGAGGCGCACGCGGGAGTTCGTCACGCGCTACGAGGGCGGCGGCACGTCGGACATCGCCCATGACATGACGCTGCTCACCTTTGACATCCTGGCCGAGACGCTGTTTTCCGGCGAGATATCAGGTGAGCCGGGCAGCTTCGCCAAGGAGATCGACCGGCTGTTCGAGACCATGGGCCGCGTTGATCCGCTCGATCTGTTGCGGGCGCCCGACTGGCTGCCGCGCCTGACCCGCATCCGCGGCCGCAAGACCATGGCCTATTTCCGTAAGATCGTCACCGACACCGTCAAGATGCGCGAAGAGCGGCTCAAGCACGATCCGGACACCGTGCCGCAGGATTTTCTCACGCTTTTGCTCAAGGCGGAGGGACCGGACGGGCTGACGCGCGCCGAGGTCGAGGACAATATCATCACCTTCATCGGCGCCGGCCACGAAACCACGGCGCGTGCGCTCGGCTGGACGCTCTACTGCCTCGCCGAAGCGCCTTGGGAGCGCGAAAAGATCGAGCGCGAGATCGACGCCATACTGGCGCGTGAGCCCGACCCGACAAAGTGGCTTGACGCCATGCCGTTCACCCGCGCCGCCTTCGAAGAGGCGCTCAGGCTTTACCCGCCGGCGCCGTCGATCAATCGTGAGCCGATCGAGCCCGAAACCTGGAACGGCCTCTACATACCGAGGCGCGCCGCGGTGCTGGTCATGCCCTGGGTTGTCCATCGTCATCGCAAGCTGTGGGACCGGCCCGACGCCTTCATGCCCGAACGCTTTCATCCTGGAAATCGCGAGAAGATCGACCGCTTCCAGTATTTGCCGTTCGGCGCCGGTCCTCGCGTCTGCATCGGCGCCAGCTTTGCCATGCAGGAGGCGATCATCGCTCTGGCCATCATGCTGTCGCGTTTCCGCTTCGACACCACCGCCCAGACCAAACCGTGGCCAGTGCAGAAACTGACGACGCAACCGCAGGGCGGCCTGCCGATGCAGGTCACGCGACGCCTTTAATGCATGTCGCGCAAAAGTGTGCAGCGGTTTTGCGATAACGACATGCATAAAACAACAACCTAAAGCGCGTCGCATGAGGCCGGTCAAACGCGACGCGCTTTAGTGAGCGCCTGATTGGCTAGGCCGCCGTCTTGCGCTGGAACTGGCCCGCGGCGCGGTAGCGCCAGAGATAGCTCGGCAGGATGCTGCCGATCGACTGTGGCTGGATATCGAGACCGGCGAGCGTCCTGTTTTCCCTGGCCGCCGCGTCCGACACGATGTTGTGCTCGCGCAACTGCAGGACCTGATCCTTGGTCAGCAGCGGATTGGGCAAAAGCCCGAGGATCGATGCCTGCATGTTCGCCACCCACCAGGGCACCGACACCAGAAGCCGCTTGCGGTCGATCATGGCAAGCATTTCCTGCATGCATTCCTTGAAGGTGAGCACCTGCGGTCCGCCAAGTTCGTAGATCCGGCCGCCCTGGACTTTGCCGTCGACCGAGCGCGCCACCGCCTCGGCGACATCGCCGACATAGACCGGCTGGAATTTGGTCTGCCCGCCGCCGATCAGCGGCAGGATCGGCGAATAGCGCGCCATATTGGCAAAGCGGTTGAAGAAGCTGTCCTCCGGCCCGAAATTGATCGACGGCCGCAAGATGACGGCATCCTCGATCGTCTCCAGAACCGCCTTTTCGCCGAGCGCCTTGGTGCGCGCATAGTCCGATTGCGCGTTCAGATCGGTGCCCAGCGCCGAGATATGGGTGAGGCCGGCGCCGACGGCGCGCGCCGCTTCGGCGACCGCGCGCGCCCCGAATTCGTGGACGGACGTGAATTTCTGCCGGCCGCTCTCATGCAGGATGGCCACCAGGTTGACGACATGGTCGGCGCCCTGCACGGCGCGGTCGACCGACCAGCGCACGCGAACATTGGCCTGCACCGGCTGGATCTGGCCGACATTGCCGAGCGGCTGCAGATGGCCGGCGAGATCGGGCCGGCGGCAGGCGACCCTGATGCGGTAGCCGCGCCTGGCCAGCGCCCGCACGACGTGACGGCCGACAAAGCCGGAACCGCCGAACACGACGACGAGCTTTGGGGTCTGCAGGATTTCGGTCATTGCTGGCTCCGGCGCAGTTTCCAGATTTACTGGGGCCCCAAAACTACTGGGCTTGGCTGAAGCCGTTTCATAGTCGGTTTCGCGTCAAAGGCAAAGGGCGACGATGAGTCGCCAACGCCCTTGTTTGACCGCGTCAGAACGCTCTACCGATCCGCGCGTCGACCGATTGGCGGTTGCCGCCCCGGATGACGAAGAAGAACAGGATTGCCGCCCACAGCAGCGATTTTTCGGCGCCCGAAAAGCCCTCGCCCATGGTGACCCAGTGGAACCAGACCGTGACCAGAAGCACGAACATTCCGGCGAAGGCGGCCGGGCGGGTCAAGAAGCCTATTGCGATGAAAATGCCGCCGAAAAACTCGGTGCAGGCCAAAAGCAGGGACCAGAATGCGCCGGGATAGAAGCCGAGGCCTTCGACCATCTCGGCGGCGCCGAAAGGTTCGGTGATCTTATGCGAGCCATGGATGGTGAGAAAGATGCCGGCCACGGCACGCAGGATGGTTTCGGTGGCGGTGTTCAGCGCCGCATAAAGGCTGCCAAGGGCCGGGACGAAAAGGCTTCGGCTGGAATTGTCGGTGCTTGCGGACATTGGGGCTCCTCTTTTTGCTGCTCTGCGCAAACACCCGACCACCTCGGTCAGAGTCAAATGAACAAAAGTTGACTAGAAGACGCATGTTAACTAACCAGATGCGAGAGGACGCAGAAAACCCCGCCGAAGCGGGGTTTTCCGGGTGACTTCCAAGGTCGCAGTCAAGGTCCGACGAGGCGGCCTGACCTGAGACGGTATCAGGACGGCGTGAGACGCCCGCCCCAGCCCTGGCGACCGGATGTCACCGCCCGGGCAAACCCCACCCCGGACAGGCATTGGTCGCGGCACCGCGCAAAAAGGTTCAACGACGGCGAAAAAAATGCAGACAAACTTTTTAGGAAGAGTAGCGCTCGGCGAATTCCGAAATCCGCTGGACCACGGCTTTCGGAGCCGTTATGCCCCGCGCCGCCGCTTTCTCCGCCGCTTCGGCTCGGGCACGGCCGGGCACATGCACGCCGTAGCGGCGGCGCAACCGGTCGAGCTGGTCCTTCATGCGTTTCTCGAAATCCGGATCGAGCAGCTTGGGCTCGACGGCCAGAACGAAGAGGCCGGTTCCGGGACTGTCCGGTCCGCCGCTGAACCACGGCGCATCGAGCGACCAGTTGGCGCCCGACAGGCCCGCCGCCAGCACTTCGACCATCAGTGCGATGTTGGCACCGCGCTGGCCGCCGAAGGCAAGCATCGCGCCTTTCATGGCAGCGGCGGGATCGGTGGTCGGGTTGCCGCTGACGTCCAGTGCCCAGCCTTCTGGAATTTTCTTGCCGCCCTCGGCCGCCTTGCGGATGTTGACGAAAGCGGTGGCGCTCGATGACTGGTCGATCACCAGCGGCGCCCCGTCGGCGGCGGGCGCGGCGAAGGACATCGGGTTGGTGCAGTAGACCGGCTTGACCGAGCCCGAGCCGGCAAGCACGGCCGGTCCGTTGGTCGCGGCGAAGGACACCAGGCCCTGCGCAGCCAGCCGCCCGGTGAAATAGCCGAGCGCGCCGCATGTATAGGCGTTCTTCTGCGAAAAGATGGCCACGCCGAACAGGCGCGCCGCCTTGGCGAGATCGTCGATCGTGCGGTCGAAGCCGGTATGCGCCAGGCCGCCGCGCGCGTCGGAGAGATAGACCGCCAAAGCCGGCCTGGTGATGACCGGCTCGGCCTTGCCGTCGATGCGGCCGGCCTCCAGCGCTTCGAGATAGTCGATGAAATGCGACAGTCCGACCGTCGACAGACCTTCCGCCTCGGCCGCTACGATGGAGGCTGCGAGCGACTGCGCCGCTTCTTCATTGGCGCCGGCGCCGAGCGCCGCCATCCGGCACAGCCCTGTCGCCTGGTCGAGACTGAGTTGCATCTTAGCGGTCCTAAGGGAGTAGGGGAGTAGTAAGCAGTGAATGCGAATGGGATGGAAATGTGTATGTGAATAGTGGCTGGCCCTACTCCCCTATTCCCCTACTAACCAATCTTGTTCGGGATCCGCGCCTCGATCTTGCCGAGGGCGAAGACCAGGATGCCGGTGATCGCCATATAGATCAACGCCAGGAGCAGCAAGGGTTCATAGGTGAGGAAAGTGCTCTGCCTCACCTTGGAAGAGACGGCGAATATGTCGATCACGCTGATGGTCGCCACCAGCGGCGTCGATTTCAGCTGCAGCACGGTTTCGCCGGTCAGCGTCGGCAGCGCCCGATAGAAGGCTTGCGGCAGCCAGATCCGCCGCAGGATCTTCCAGCGGCTCATGCCGAAGGCACGCGCCGCTTCCAACTGCCCTTTCGGCACCCCGGCAAAGGCGCCTCGCATCACCTCACCCTCATAACCGGCGAAGGACAAGGTCAGCGCCAGGACGCCGTAGGGCCAGGCTTGCCTGAGATAGGGCCACATCCAGGACTCGCGAATCCAGGGATACTGCGGAAACAGCGAGCCGAGCCCATAATAGAGCAGCCAGAGCTGCAGCAGCAGCGGCGTTCCCCTGATGACGGTGCAGAAGGCCTTTGCAGGCGCTGCGAGCCAGAAAGGGCCGGCAGCCTGCGCCAGCCCGAGCGGCACGGCGAGCAGGAAGCCCAGCGTGCAGGTGACGGCGAGAATCCAGAGCGTGCGCCAGAGGCCGACAAGCGCCATTTCGTAATATTGCGGCAGCCAGTCCCAGCGCATGAAGAAGGCGGCCGCGAAAATCAGCGCCAGCGCTATCAGGACCAGCACGATGCGGTGCGGCTGCAGCCATAGCGACGCGCGGGCGGCTACATTGACGATGGTCGCTTCGTCAGCCATCAACGCGCCTCTTTGAGGGAGGGCATGCCGCGCCGCGCCCGGACCTCGATGCGGCCGATGATCAGATTGGAGACCAGCGTCAACAGAAGATAGATCACGCCCGCGGCGAGGAAGAATGTAAGATAGGCTTTGGTTACGCCCGCCGCTTGCCGCGTGGCCAATGTCAGTTCGTAGAAGCCGACGACCGCCAGCAGCGCGGTGTCCTTGGTGGCGATCAGCCAGAGATTGGCAAGGCCGGGTATGGCGAAAGGCAGCATCGCCGGCAGCGTGATGCGTCGCAGCAGGAGGCCGGGAGACATGCCATAGGCTCTTGCGGCCTCGATCTGGCCTTGCGGAATGGCAAGGATCGCGCCGCGGATCACCTCGGTCGAATAGGCGCCCTGGACGAAGCCGAGCACGGCAATGCCGGCCACCAGCCCGCTGATGTCGATGCGCTGATATCCCATTGCCGTCAGCAGCTGGTTGATCAAATCGGTGCCGGCATAATAGAGCAGCAGGATCAGCACCAGCTCCGGCACGGCGCGGACGATCGTCGTATAGACTGCCAGCAGATCGCGCACGACGGGCCCGCCATAGAGCTTGCCATACGCACCGCAAATGCCGATCACGAGGCCGAGACCGAAAGCACCGACAGCGATCTCGACCGAGTGGAGCAGTCCGACCAGCAGCGTTCCGCCCCAGCCAGGCGGCGTCGGCGAAAGCAGTTCGATGATACGGGCCACAGAGGCCGGAAGAAATGCGTCGATCAGCGTCGCCCCCGAATTGCTGGCTCCAAACCGTCGGCAATGCCGTCAGCGGAAAGCTTGCATAGGTAGAGTTCGACGAAGCCACACGGCGCGCTGTCTGCGCCGCGTGGTTATTCGCTCAGGGATGCACGCCGTCAATTCGACTGTGTGTCGTCGCCATAGATGTCGAAATCGAAGTATTTCTTCGAAATCTCGTCATATTTGCCGTTGGCACGGATCGCCTTGATGCCGGCGTTGATCTTCTCCTTCAGCTCGGTGTCTTCCTTGCGGACACCGGCGCCGACGCCGGGCCCGAGGATTGCCAGGTCCGGTGCGACCGTGCCCTTCAGATCGCAGCATTGCTTGCCCTGATCCGATTTCAGGAACGCATCGAGCGCAATGGAATCGGCCTGCACGGCATCGACACGGCCGGCGGCAAGATCCTGATTGGCTTCGTCCTGGGTCTGGTATTCCTTGATTTCCGCCGCTTCCGTGAAGTGCTTCTTGACGTAGTCGGCATGCACGGTCGAAACCTGGACGCCGATGATTTTGCCCTTGAGATCTTCCGGGGCAGCGCCGAATTTCTGGTCCTTAGGCCCGATAATGGCGGTCGGGGTGTTGTAATATTTGTCGGAGAAGTCGATCGTCTTCTTGCGCTCGTCGGTGATCGACATGGAGCTGGCGATGACATCGATCTTCTTGGTCGTCAGCGCCGGGATAATGCCGTCCCAGGCGACGGGGGTAATGACGCAATCGAGCTTTTGCTCGGCGCAGACCGCGTCGATGAATTCGATCTCCCAGCCGACCCATTTGCCCGAGGCATCCGGCGAGGTGAACGGCGGATAGGGTTCGGCGGCGACGCCAATCTTGACCGGCTCGGCCTTGGCCACGCCCATCGCGGCAACGCCGAGCAGAAGCGCTGCGGCCAATGTCTTAAGGACGGTGTTCATTTCAATAACTCCCAGTTTGTTGTTGTTCCCGTTTTTCCATCCGCCTCGGCTTAACCGATGTTGCGGATGAATTGCTTCAGCCTTTCGGATTTGGGCGCGCCGAAGATCTGCTCCGGCGGCCCTTCTTCCTCGACCAGCCCGTTGTAGAGGTACACGACATGCGTCGCGACTTCGCGGGCGAACTTCATCTCGTGGGTAACCAGCACCATGGTGCGGCCCTCGCGCGCCAGATCGCCGATCACCTTCAGCACCTCGCCGATCAGTTCCGGGTCGAGCGCCGAGGTCGGCTCGTCGAACAGCATGACGCGCGGATTGATGGCCAGCGCCCGGGCGATGGCCGCGCGCTGCTGCTGTCCGCCCGACAGGTAAGCCGGATAGACATCGCGCTTTTCGGCCAGGCCGACGCGGGCGAGCAGCTTTTCGGCCTCGGCGATGGCCACGTCGCGCTTGACGCCCAGAACATGCACCGGAACCTCGATGACGTTCTCGATCAGCGTCATGTGGCTCCACAAATTGAAATTCTGGAAGACCATGCCGAGCTTGGAACGGATGCGCTCGATCTGCTTGCGGTCGGCGGGAACGGTGTGGCCGTGACTGTCGGCCTTCATCCGGATCTCCTCGCCATTGACGCGAACGATCCCGCTGGTCGGGTTCTCCAGGCAATTGATGCAGCGCAGCAGGGTCGACTTGCCCGAGCCACTGCCACCGATGATGGCGATGACCTCGCCGTCGCGCGCCGACAGCGAAACACCCTTCAGCACATGCAGTTCGCCGAATCTTTTATGCAGGTTCTCGACATGGATGGCTTCGGCGGCGTCGTTCTGCGCCGTATACTTCAGGGCGGGAGCCGTGCCTTGGGCTGTCACCTTTGGGGTGCCTCACGAAGCGGCTGGACCCGTCGCTGCTGGAATTTAGTACCCATTACCATCACTGGACAGACTTCTCATTCTCAAGATGGACCGTTCCGCTTGCCTCCGTCAACCATGCTTTTTGGACCATTGATCGCGGCATGCTGAGTGGCTATTGGCTGGATGGGATATTTCAGGAGCAGTTGGTGGGTAAAGCATACGGGTCGCAGTCCATGGCAGGGCCCCTGCAGCGCGTGCTGATGCGGTCCGCCGCAAGCGCCATGCCCCGCGCCAGAGCATCGGAATGGCACTATGGCCCCGGCTTCGATCCGCAAAAGGCTGCTGCCCAGTATGAGGCGCTGACGACGCTGGTTTTGGCATCCGGCGCCGAGATCGAATGGCTGACCGACGCCGATGACGGGCTTGCCGATTCCGTCTTCACGCACGATCCTTCGTTGATGACCGACCACGGCGCCATCATCCTTGCCATGGGCAAGGCGCTGCGCCGGGCCGAGCCCGGCCTGCACGAGGCGGCCTACAGGCGCATGGGCGTGCCTATCCTCGGCAGCATCGAGCATCCCGGACAGGTCGAGGGCGGCGATTGCGTCTGGGTGGATTCACGGACGCTGGCCGTCGGCCGCGGCGTGCGAACCAACCAGGACGGCATCCAGCAACTCGCCAACCTGCTCACCCCCAAGGGTATCCAGGTCTACGGTTACGACCTGCCGCTCTGGCATGGCGAAGAGGCCTGCCTGCATCTGATGTCGGTGATCAGTCCGCTCGCCGACGATCTGGCGCTGGTCTATGCACCGCTTTTGCCTGCTGCCTTCTACCAGATGCTGCGGGCGCGCGGCATTCGCCTGGTCGAGGGCGACGCCGGGGAGTTCTTCGCCTCCAATGGCCTCAGCCTCAATGTGCTGCCGACCGCGCCGCGCGACGTGATCGCCGTTGCCGGCTTCCCGAAGACGGCGGCGGCCATGGCGGCCGCCGGCTGCAGGGTTTCAACCTTCGAGGCGGACGCGCTGTGCATCGCCTGCGAGGGCGGCCCGACTTGCCTCACACGTCCGGTGCTCAGACAATGACGACAGTCGGCGAAGCGCTCATCACTTTGCTCGAAGCCCATGATGTCGACACGGTCTTCGGCATTCCTGGTGTGCATACGGTAGAACTCTATCGCGGGCTGGCGCGCTCGAAGATCCGCCACGTCACCCCGCGTCACGAGCAGGGCGCCGGCTTCATGGCCGACGGTTATGCGCGCGCCAGCGGCAAGCCTGGCGTCGCCTTCGTCATCACCGGACCGGGACTGACCAACACCATCACCGCCATGGGCCAGGCCCGTGCCGATTCGGTTCCGATGCTGGTGATCTCGGGCGTCAACGCCACGCCGACGCTGGGCAAGGGCCTTGGCCACCTGCACGAACTGCCCGACCAGCGCGGCATGATGGAGAAGGTCGCGCTGTTCTCGCACCGTGTCACCGACGCCGACGAACTGCCGGGCGTTCTTGCCCGCGCCTTCGCCCTGTTTTCGTCATCGCGCCCCGGCCCGGTCCATATCGAGATCCCGACCGACATCATGGTCAAGCCGGCCGACAGCATCGCGGCTTTGCTGACCAATGTCGCGCCGCCCGAACCGGATGCTGCAGCGATAATAGAGGCGGCAAAACTTTGCGCGGCTGCTTGCCGCCCGCTGATCCTTGCCGGCGGCGGCGCCAAGAGAGCCGAAGCACCGTTGCAGCGCCTTGCCGAAAGGCTGGGAGCGCCGGTTGTCCAGACGGCCAATGCCCGCGGCCTGCTGCATCGCCATCCGCTTGCCGTGCCGGCGAGCCCCAGTCTGAAGGCGGTGCGTGCACTGATGGCCGACGCCGATCTGGTCATTGCCGCCGGCACCGAATTCGGCCCGACCGACTATGATGGGTATGGCGACGGCGGCTTTGTCCTGCCGACCAATCTGATCCGCATCGACATCGGCGCCGACCAGCTTGCCCGCCGGCCGGCCCGGATTTCGATCCAGGCCGATTGCGGCGTAGCACTCGAGGCGCTGCTTGCCGAAATCGGCAAGGGCCAGCCGCCATCGGACGACGGCCCGGCTCGCGCCGCTGCAACAAGGCAAGCGGCCTTCGCCGAAATCAGCCCGAGCCTCCAGGCGCAAACACGCGCCGTCGAGGCGATCCGCGATGCGTTGCCGGGTTCAATTATCGTCGGCGATTCGACCCAGCCGGTCTACGCCGCCAACCTCTATTACGATCACGACCGACCGGGCGGCTGGTTCAACGCCGCTACCGGCTTCGGCGCGCTGGGCTATGGTCCGCCGGCGGCGATCGGTGCGGCCCTTGCCGTGCCTGATGCGCCGGTCGTTTGTCTCACCGGCGACGGTGGCTTCCAGTTCACGCTGCCCGAACTGGGCGCCGCGCTCGATGCTGCGGCGCCGGTGATCTTCGTCGTCTGGAACAATCGCGGCTATCGCGAAATCGAAACCTCGATGCTCGATGTCGGCGTCGAGCCGGTCGGCGTCTCGCCGGCGCCGCCTGATTTCTGCAAGCTGGCCGAGGCCTATGGCATTGCCGCGGAGCGGATTGTTAGTATCGACGATCTGGCGGACGCACTCAAGCGCGCGCGTGCGACCGGACTGCCTTATGTCATCGAGATCACTGTCGATTGAGTGCTGTGGCAGCGTCTTGGAGATGCGATCCTCGACTGATGGCCGCCGGCTTGACGCGCGCAAACGACGCCGCGTCATCGAGATATCGGTTGAGTGATCGCGCGAAAGGCGCGACCTTCGGCGGCGGCGAGCAGCGGCATATGAGTGACTGGAGTGGTCGAAGATGACGGATACACTGGACGGCAGGCATGTTGTGGTGACCGGCGGCACCGGGGCGCTCGGTGGCGCGGTTGTCGGCAAACTGCTGGAGCAGGGCGCGATCTGCCATGTGCCCAATGCCCATGCCGCCGCGCCCGCGCATTTTCCCTTCCCGGCACATGAGCGCGTCAGGCTGGCGCACAATGTCGATCTCGCCGACCCCGCCAAAGTCGATGCGTTCTACGCCAGTGTTACGGATTTGTGGGCATCCATCCATCTGGCCGGCGGCTTCACCGCCGCGCCGGTCGAGAAGATCGAGCCCGCGTCCTTTGCCGAAATGATGGACACCAACGCCCGCACCACCTTCCTGTGCTGCCGCGCGGCGATCCGCTCGATGCTGGAATCTTCCGTGTCGGGCCGCATCGTCAATGTCACGGCGCGCGCGGGGCTCGACCTGCGGCGCGGTTCCGGCATGGTCGCCTATGCCGCCAGCAAGGCGGCGGTCGCGGCAATGACGGTGGCGATGGCGGAAGAACTCAAGGGCAAGGGCATTCTGGTCAACGCGGTCGCGCCCTCGACCCTCGACACGCCGGCCAACCGGGCTGACATGCCGGCAGCCGATTTCGGCAAATGGGTTAGCCTCGAAGCGGCCGCGGCGGCCATTGCCTACCTCGCTTCGCCGGCCAATCTGGCGATGAGCGGCACACTAGTGCCGCTTTACGGCAGGGCCTGATCTATCTCTTTGTTGAGCGCGGATTTCCCAAAATCGGTTTGCCACGTTTGGGTTACGATGCTCTGACCATGGTCAAACAAAAACCCCGCCGGATCGCTCCGGCGGGGTTTTTAACAGGCCGCGCGAGGCGCTGCGTTAGTGGACCTAGCTGCCCTGCTTCTTCAGCGCGGCACCCAGGATGTCGCCCAGCGAAGCGCCGGAGTCGGTCGAGCCGTACTGGGCAACAGCTTCCTTCTCCTCGGCGATCTCCAGCGCCTTGATCGAGACCTGCAGCTTGCGGGTCTTCTTGTCGAAGGCGATGACGCGGGCGTCGACCTTCTGGCCGACCGTGAAGCGCTCGGGGCGCTGCTCGTCGCGGTCACGGCTGAGATCGGAGCGCTTGATGAAGGTCTCGATGCCGCTGTCGACCAGCCGCACTTCCAGGCCGCCATCCTTGACGCCGGTAACCTCGCAGGTGACGACCGCGTTCTTGCGCAGTTCACCTGAAGTCGCCGCCTCGCCGGCCGTGTCCTTGGCCAGCTGCTTGATGCCGAGCGAGATGCGCTCCTTGTCGATGTCGACGTCGAGCACCTGCGCCTTGACGATATCGCCGCGATTGTACTCCTCGATCACCTGCTCGCCCGGACGGGTCCAGTCGAGGTCGGAAAGATGGACCATGCCGTCGACGTCGCCTTCGAGGCCGATGAACAGGCCGAACTCGGTCTTGTTCTTGACCTCGCCCTCGACCTGGCTGCCGACCGGATGGCTGCTGGCGAAAGCCTGCCACGGGTTCTCGAGCGTCTGCTTGAGGCCGAGCGAAATGCGGCGCTTGGCCGGATCGACCTCGAGCACCACCACGTCGACTTCCTGCGTCGTCGACAGAATCTTGCCGGGATGCACGTTCTTCTTCGTCCACGACATTTCCGAAACGTGGATGAGGCCCTCGATGCCTGGCTCCAACTCGACGAACGCGCCGTAGTCGGTGATGTTGGTGACGGTGCCCTTGATCTTCTTGCCGATCGGGAATTTCGTTCCGATCTCGGACCACGGATCGCTCTCGAGCTGCTTCATGCCGAGCGAGATGCGGTGGGTTTCCTGGTTGATGCGGATGATCTGCACCTTGACCGTCTGGCCGATGTTGAGGATTTCGGTCGGATGGTTGACGCGGCGCCATGCCATGTCGGTGACATGCAGCAGGCCGTCGATGCCGCCGAGGTCGACGAACGCACCATAGTCGGTGATGTTCTTGACGACGCCTTCGACCACCTGGCCTTCTTCGAGGTTCTGCACGATTTCCGAACGCTGTTCGGCGCGGCTTTCCTCAAGCACGGTGCGGCGCGACACCACGATGTTGCCGCGGCGGCGATCCATCTTGAGGATCTCGAAAGGCTGCGGATTGTGCATCAGCGGCGAGACGTCGCGGATCGGGCGGATGTCGACCTGGCTGCGCGGCAGGAAGGCCACGGCGCCGTCGAGATCGACGGTGAAGCCGCCCTTGACCTGGTTGAAGATGACGCCTTCGACGCGCTCGCCCTTGGTGAACTTCTCTTCGAGACGGACCCAGCTCTCTTCGCGGCGGGCCTTTTCACGGGAAAGCATCGCTTCGCCAAGCGCGTTCTCGATGCGCTCGACATAGACTTCGACAGTGTCGCCGACCTTGAGCGTCGACTCCTTGCCCTTGACGCCGAATTCCTTCAGCGGCACGCGGCCTTCGACCTTGAGGCCGACGTCGATGATAGCCATGTCCTTTTCGATCGCGGTGATCGTGCCCTTGACGACTTGGCCTTCGCCGGAATGACCGGCGGAAAAAGATTCTTCGAGCAGGCTCGCGAAATCATCGCGAGTGGGATTTGCAACTGACATAGTTTCTCCTGGAATGCCCCGCATCTCAAGCGGGGCGGGCGCCGTGGGTTAGCGTTGCGTTGGCCTGCCGGCGTTCCGGGCTTCAAAAAAGCCCTTGGCCGCCTAAGCGGCAATTCCGGCGCATGAAAAATGCTGGCAGGCTGGTTCGTGCCCGATATGGGTATGTTTTCGCCGCCGGCAATCGGCAACGGGAGGAAAACCCGGCTCAGGCTTTGTTTCTCTTGGCCAGAACGTCGTCGATGATCGCCTTGGCCGCAAGAAACGCGGCTTCTATAGCCATTTCCGACGTGTCGAGCAAGTGCGCATCGGCGGCCGGCTTCAAGGGCGAGGAGGCTCTGCCCATGTCGCGCTCATCGCGGCGCAGGATATCGGCCAGGATTTCGTCGAAATCGGCGGTGCCGCCGATGCTCTCGATCTCGGCCAGCCTGCGTTGTGCCCGCACCTCGGCGCTCGCCGTCACATAGAGTTTTATGTCGGCGTCGGGACAGACGACGGTGCCGATATCGCGGCCGTCGAGAACCGCGCCGGGCGGTGCCTTGGCGAATTCACGCTGCTTTTCGACCAGTATGCGCCGCACCGACGGGATAACAGCCACTTTCGAAGCCGCCTCGCCGACCGCATGCGCCGACAGCACCGACCGGTCGAGCTTGGCCAGATCGACCTGCCGCGCCGCGGTTTCCGCCGCCGAGACATTGTCGAGCGGCAGGCCGAGCCGAAGCAGCGCATGGGCGACCGCGCGATAGGTGAGGCCGGTGTCGAGCAGGTTCAGGCGGTAATGGTCAGCCAGCCGCCGCGCCAGCGTGCCTTTGCCGGCGCCGGCGGGTCCGTCGATGGCGATGGTGAAGGTCAAGGGCGTAGCTTTCGGACACGATAAAATAGGTAGGATAGGAGGCCAAAGAAGGCGAATGCATAGCCGCTGGCCAGCGGACTTATCTCCTGCCCGCCAAGACCCAGATGAAATATGCCGTCTACCAAGGCTACCGCGCCAGCTCCGGTAAACAATATCGACATCACAAGACAAAAATTACCGGAGCGAGCAGAAACCTTCTTTGCGATCTCAATAGCTATCCCATCGATCGAGGCTTTTGGAAAAACGAACTCATCGGAAGACAGTTGGGTAGTAGAAAGAATAGCTCCAGTCTGTGCTCTCAACTTGCGATGCATGTGATGGTTCAAGGCAATCCATATCGCTGCAGCAAGGAGAACCCAGATACTATCCATCCGGTCGGAAAGCCAAAGCACGATGAACACGAGCATGGGAATGAGAGTGAACAAAACAAACGCCCATTCGCGATTCTGGATCTCGATGAGGCTGGTAAGTTCATTGGCATTGACGATCCGGGTTTTGGCGGACCTGTCCAAGCGGAACAGAAAAGTACCGTCTGCTTGCCTTTGCCAATGAGAGCCCCTGGCCCCCGGCCTCTGAAAATCAGGACTTGCCATCCACTCACCCCCCTGCGCGGTTGCTTACAAAGAAATCGAAAGTCGCTCACGAGACCGCTGGCGCGGCTAGTTTGGCGCTGAACGTGGAAATCCTGCTCGCAGTACCGCTACTCGATCTTCGCGCCCAGCCCCTTCATCAGGCCCATGAATTCAGGAAAACTCGTCGCGATCATCACCTGGTCGTCGATGGTGACAGGCTTTTCCGTTGCCAGTCCCATGACCAGAAAGCTCATGGCAATGCGGTGGTCGAGATGAGTCTGGACGATGGTGCTCTGTCCATTGGGGTGTTGACCGAGCCCCTTGCCGCCCGGTTTCCCACGCACCGCCAGCGAGGCCTCGCCTTCGGTGCAGTCGACGCCGTTGACCTTCAGCCCGTTCGCGACTGCCGACAGCCGGTCGGATTCCTTCACCCGCAACTCTTCCAGTCCCTGCATCAGCGTCTCGCCCTCGGCGAAGCTGGCGGCGACGGCAAGCACCGGATACTCGTCGATCATCGTCGGCGCCCGCTCGGGCGGCACGGTGACGCCCTTCAACTCGGAATGGCGCACGCGCAGATCGGCGACATCCTCGCCGCCTTCATTGCGCGGGTCGACTATGTCGATCCGGGCGCCCATTTCCTGCAGCGTCAACAAAAGCCCGGTGCGGGTCGGGTTCATCAGCACGTTTTCGATTGTAATGTCCGAGCCCGGCACGATCAGCGCCGCCACCAGCGGGAAGCCGGCCGAGGATGGGTCGCCCGGCACAGCGATCGTCTGGCCGGTGAGTTTGCCCTGGCCCTCGATGAAGATGTGACGCACGCCGCGCTCGTCGGTCTCGACCGACAGATTGGCGCCGAATCCCTTCAGCATCTTTTCGGTGTGGTCGCGCGTCATCACCGGCTCGATGACGGTGGTGACGCCGGGCGTGTTCAGCCCGGCGAGCAGCACCGCCGACTTCACCTGCGCCGAGGCCATCGGCACGCGGTAGGCGATGGGTGCTGCGTGCTTGGGCCCGTGCAGCGTGATCGGCATGCGGTCGCCGGGCGTCGCCTTCAGCACCTGCACGCCCATCTGGCGCAGCGGTTCGAGCACGCGGCCCATCGGCCGGCCGGACAGCGAGGCGTCGCCGATGAAGGTCGTCTCCATGTCGTAGGTGCCGACCAGGCCCATGGTCAGGCGCGAGCCGGTACCGGCATTGCCGAAATCGAGCGGGGCTTCCGGCTGCAGCAGCGCGCCGTTGCCGGTGCCGCGGATCACCCACTCAGCGCCGCGCTTCTCTATATGCGCGCCCATTGCCTTCATCGCGGCGCCCGTGCGCATCACATCCTCGCCTTCCAGCAGGCCGGTGATGCGGGTCTCGCCAGAGGCGAGGCCGCCGAACATGAACGAGCGGTGCGAGATCGACTTGTCGCCGGGTACCCGTGCCGCGCCGGAAAGCGCTGGCGATTTGCGGGCGGTGGCCGGTTTCGGGGCGGCAGTATGCGACATGGCTTTTCCCTGGCTGAAAACGCCGGTGGCCGGCCTTTTTCTTCTGGTTTGGGCGGTCTCGTATCACGGCGGACGGAAATGGTCATCCCCTTGCGAGAGGTCGCTCAACACGGCGATTTATGAGGCTGGCTTTAGGCTTTGACAGCGCCGCAAACTGTGGTTATGGGGACCAAACTTTCATCGACGAGGCTTGCTGTGGCAAAACCCGAACTTGGCACCAAACGCATCGACCCCGAAACGGGTCAAAAATTCTACGACCTGAACAAGGATCCGGTCGTCTCGCCCTATACCGGCAAGAGCTATCCACGTTCCTATTTCGAGGAAGGCAAGATCGCCGCCCTTGAGGAGGAAGAGGAAGTTGCCGAGAAGGAAGTGGACGCCGAGGAGGAAGAGGGCGTCGAGGTCGTCTCGCTCGAAGAGGCGGACGAGGATGCGAAACCAGACGATCTTCCCGATCTCGGCGAAGACGAGGACGATGTGGACCTCGGCGATGACGACGACGATACTTTCCTCGCCGACGAAGAGGAAGAAGACGACGATGTCGCCGACATGATCGGCGTCGGCGACGACGACGACGAAGTCTGATCCGGCCTGTGGCGCAAGCGCATGCCGACTTTCGCGGCGTCTTGAGAAAAAGCGGCTCTTGAAGGCTTGATATTGACGGAAGGCGGGGTTAGAAGCCGCTGCACTAACGGCGCGGTCTCAACCCGCGCCGGATCTCTTCGCCGGCGACGGCGCCGGTTGACTGCCGGGAGTGGGGCCATAGCTCAGTTGGGAGAGCGCTTGAATGGCATTCAAGAGGTCGTCGGTTCGATTCCGATTGGCTCCACCAGTTTTCTCTCGGGAAAATCAGTCTCTTTAGACCTGCCTATCACTGGCAGGCCCAACAAAATCGGGCGGGTCCCCTGAAATAATTTCGCTGTATTTCGGCTAGTCTGAAACTGAAAACCCCGGCAACCACCAAGGTTTTCAGCACACTAGCTGCTAATAATACCAATCCCAGACCCAAACACGCCTGCGACGGCACCGGACGCGCCGATAGCCTTTTCGCCAGTAACGACGGCAGATCCTTCTCCAAGCGCGCCGCCTGCGCCGCGGCCTGCGGTGCCAGCGCCGATGGCGGACCGGCTCCGCTTGAGTATCTTCATCCTCGAAGGCTTCCGTATCCGGCGCGTCGAGTTCATCGAGAATGCCGCTTCTGGCGCCCGGTACGCCGGCGACCGCACTGCTTGGCCGAACTGCGTTCGCAAGGGCTGCTGCCCCCAGCAATGCCAAACATTCGTGTCAAAAATGATCGCCGATCCATGGAAACCTCCAATCTTCTAGCCAGCGAGACAAGGTTCGCAAACTGAAAAATAGCGCAGGGGATACAAAAGCAAAGTAGACCCTATGAATGGTAGCTTAACGGGTCAGCTCTGCGAACATATGGCAGTCCCCGAAGCGATAACTGCGTCAATTCTCACCATGCCGCATTGCACAATCGCGCGGCGTGCGCAAAATGCGGCATGATCCGGAAATCCCTCACCGTCCTGGTGATCGACGAAAACCACATCCGCGCCTCCATCATTGAGGCGGGATTGCGGGAGGCCGGGCATGAGCAGGTCACGGTCGTTCACGATGTTGCCGGAATAGCGCGGCGGATCGCCGAGATCGAACCGGACGTAATCGTCATCGACCTCGAAAACCCCAACCGCGACATGCTTGAAAACATGTTTCAGCTTTCGCGCGTCGTGAAGCGGCCGATCGCCATGTTCGTCGATCGGTCGGATCAGGCTTCGATCGAAGCTGCGGTGGAAGCAGGGGTCTCCGCCTATGTCGTCGACGGGCTGCGCCAGGAGCGCGTCAAGCCGATTCTCGACATGGCGATCAGCCGCTTCAACGCATTCTCGCGGATGGCGCGCGAACTGGAAGAAGCCCGCAGTGAATTGGAGGACCGCAAGGTCATCGACCGTGCCAAGGGCATCCTGATGAGGTCGCGCGGCCTGTCGGAGGACGCCGCCTATACGCTTTTGCGCAAGACCGCCATGAACCAGAACCGCAAGATCAGCGAAATCGCGCAGAGCCTGGTGACGGCGGCAGGCCTTCTGGATCCCGGAGAGAGTTGAGCATGGCGGCCGAACACCAGATCAATGCCGGTTTCATACCGCTCTTCGACAGTGCCGTTCTTGTCGCAGCGAGGGAGATCGGCTTTGCCGCGCGCGAAGGCGTCGACCTGACGCTCAGTCGCGAAACGTCCTGGGCCAACATCCGCGATCGCATTGCGATCGGACATTTCGACCTGGCGCATATGCTGGGACCGATGCCGATCGCCTGCAATCTGGGGCTCACCCCACTCGCCTCCGACACGATCGTGCCGTTCTCGCTGGGACTGGGCGGCAACTGCGTAACGGTTTCGAACACGCTCTGGACGGGCATGGCCACGCACGGCGCCTTGCCCGACCTCGATCCGGCGCGAGCCGGCAAGGCCCTGGGAGCGCTGATCCGTGAACGGGCAAATGCCGGTCGCGAGCCGATGCGCTTTGCGGTCGTGCATCCGCACTCGGGGCATAATTACGAACTGCGCTACTGGCTCGCGGCCTGCGGCATCGATCCGTCGCGCGAAATAGAAATCGTCATCGTGCCGCCGCCCTTCATGGCCGACGCACTCGCCGCCGGCAGGATCGACGGCTACTGCGTCGGCGAACCCTGGAACAGCGCCTCGGTCGTCGCCGGCACCGGCCATATCGCCACGGTCAAGGCCGCTATCTGGAAGACCAGCCCCGAGAAAGTCGTCGGCGTGCGCAAGGCCTGGGCCGAAAAACACCCGGAGGCCCTTTCGGCCCTGTTGCGTGCGCTGCATCATGCTGCGCGCTGGTGCCAGGATCCGGCAAACCGCGGTGAACTGGCCGCCCTGATGGCGCAGCCTTCCTTCCTCGGCGTTTCGCCGGCGCTGCTGATGCCGATCCTGACCGGACATCTTGCGCTGGGCGGGGTCGCGGAATTGAGCGTCGAGGACTTCTTTCTTCCTTTCGGCAAGGCGGCGAATTTTCCGTGGAAGAGCCATGCGCTGTGGTTCTACACGCAGATGGTCCGTTGGGGGCAGGTCAAGCACAGCGCTGCCCACATGGCGCTCGCGCGCGACACCTACCGGCCCGACCTCTATCGCGCAGCGCTGAAGCCGCTCGGCGTCGCTCTGCCGGGAGCCAATGCCAAGGTCGAGGGGGCCCTGACCGCTGCCACGCCGGTCGGCTCGGCGGGCGCCAGCCTCGTCCTTGGTCCGGATGGTTTCTTCGACGGCCGCATCTTCGATCCGGACAGGATCGACGACTATCTCGCCATCCGCGACTGGGCAACGCCGACGGGTTGAGCATTCCTTGCGCATTATCGTGCACTGCACAATTTTTGTGCCGCTGCACAATGAACGTGACTGTCGCATGAGCATCGACAATCTGGCGCTCCAGCCTTTACGCCCGCTCACTCGATTGTTTTCATTGCTGAATCTACCGTTTCTTCAAACTGGCACGGTTCCTGCATAGTAATCCATAGGCCTTCAGGCCATTGAATACGGCGTCCAATGGCGGGCGCCACAGGCAAAGCTGCCGCTCAGGTCAACACGCGATCCGGATCAACGGACGCGGCGGCCTGGCCGGCGGCTTTTTTGTTTTGGTCGAACACGCAATCGACGGCGCAGATCCCAAGCCGCGCCCAACGGAGATGACGATGACGAAACGCATCAAAACCCAATCCGCCCTCACGGGCGTAACGCGCCGCGATTTCCTGATGATGAGCGCGGCCACCGCGGCAACACTGGCGGCGGCGCGCGCGCTGTTGCCGTCCGGCGCCTATGCGGCAACGGCAGCGCCGGAAGTCACAGGCGCCAAGCTCGGCTTCATCGCGCTGACCGATGCAGCGCCGCTGATGATCGCCAAGGAGAAGGGCCTGTTCGAAAAATTCGGCATGCCCGATGTCGAAGTGCTCAAGCAGGCCTCCTGGGGCGCGACACGCGACAATCTGATGCTCGGCGGCGAAGCCAACGGCATCGACGGCGCCCATATCCTGACGCCGATGCCCTACCTGATGCACACCGGCAAGGTGACGCAGAACAACCAGCCGATGCCGATGGCGATTGTGGCGCGGCTCAACTACGACTGCCAGGCAATTTCCGTCGCGCAGGAATATGCCGGCACCGGCGTCGGCCTCGATGCCTCCAAGCTGAAGGACGCCTTTGCGGCCAAGAAGGCCGAAGGCAAGGAGGTGAAAGCCGCCATGACCTTCCCGGGCGGCACCCATGATCTCTGGTTGCGCTACTGGCTGGCTGCCGGCGGCATCGATCCCGACAAGGATGTCTCGACCATCGTTGTGCCGCCGCCGCAGATGGTCGCCAACATGAAGGTCGGCAACATGGACGTGTTCTGCGTCGGCGAGCCATGGAACGAGCAACTTGTCCATCAGGGCGTCGGCTTCACCGCCGCCACCACGGGCGAGTTGTGGAAAGGCCATCCGGAAAAGGCGCTCGGCCTGCGCGCCGCCTTCATCGACAAGAACCCGAACGCCACCAAGGCGATCCTGATGGCCGTCATGGAAGCCCAGCAATGGTGCGAAGCCATGGAAAACAAGGACGAGATGGCGGCCATCATCGGCAAGCGGCAATGGATGAACGTGCCGACCGCCGACATCATCGGCCGCCTCAAGGGCGACATCAATTACGGCAACGACCGCGTCGCCACCGGCACCGACCTCTACATGAAGTTCTGGAAGGGCGGTGTGTCCTATCCGTTCAAGAGCCACGACAGCTGGTTCCTCGCCGAAAACATCCGCTGGGGCAAATTCGCGGCGACCACCGACATCAAGGCGCTGGTCGATCAAGTCAACCGCGAAGATCTGTGGCGCGAGGCGGCGAAGGATCTCGGCGTCGCTGCGGCCGACATCCCTGCGTCTTCATCGCGCGGCGTCGAGACCTTCTTCGACGGCAAGATCTTCGATCCGGCCAATCCGTCCGCCTATCTCGACAGCCTGAAGATCAAGGCATCGGCCTGACGTCGCCGGCAAGCGGCGCCAGTGGCGCCGCCTTTCACGCCAATGCTCAAGGAGCTTTTTGCGAAATGTCTATCCAAGCCATCGAGGACACCAAGGTCAAGGCGTTCCCCACGCCTGCCAAGCCCGCAGAGGTCATAGCTTTCACCGCCAAGGTGAGGCGCCGCTTCGATCCCGCCGCGATCGCCGGCAAGCTGGCGAGCACGCTGGTACCGCCGGCAATCGTCATCGTCGTCATGCTCGTCATCTGGCAGATCGCCTGCTCGTCGCCCAACGCCAGCTTGCCGCCACCTAGCCAGGTATGGAACGAGGCCTACGATCTGATCGCCCATCCGTTCTTCGACTATGGTCCGCAGGATATCGGACTGGCCTGGCGGGTGCTGATCTCGCTGCAGCGCGTCGCCATCGGCTTCGGCTTGGCTGCAATCGTCGGCGTCGCGCTCGGCGCTCTGGTCGGCCAGTCGATCTGGGCGATGCGCGGCCTCGACCCTGTGTTCCAGATCCTGCGCACCGTGCCGCCGCTCGCCTGGCTGCCGCTGTCGCTGGCCGCTTTCCGCGATTCCAGCCCGTCGGCGATCTTCGTCATCTTCATCACCTCGATCTGGCCGGTGATCATCAACACCGCCGTAGGCGTCCGCAACATTCCAGAGGACTATCGCAACGTCTCCCGCATCCTCAGGCTCAACCAGCTCGAATTCTTCGTGAAGATCATGGTGCCGGCCGCGGCACCTTACATCTTCACCGGCCTGCGCATCGGCATCGGCCTGTCCTGGCTCGCCATCGTTGCCGCCGAAATGCTGACAGGCGGCGTCGGCATCGGCTTCTTCATCTGGGACGCCTGGAACTCGTCGCGGCTGCCCGACATCATCGTTGCGCTCGCCTATATCGGCGTCACCGGCTTTTGCCTCGATCGCCTGGTCGCGGCGGTCGGCGCCTTCGTCACCCGCGGCACAACGGCAAAGTGAGGAGAGGGCAATGACGGCCTATCTGAAACTCGACCATATCGACAAGTCCTTCGCCCGCGGCGGCCAGGTCAGCGAGGTGCTGAAGGGCATCCGGCTGACGATCGACAAGGGCGAATTCGTCTCGATCATCGGCCATTCCGGCTGCGGCAAGTCGACCTTGCTCAACCTGATCGCCGGACTGACGAAAGTGACCGCCGGCGCGGTCCTGCTCGAAGACAAGGAGGTCGACAGCCCTGGTCCTGAACGCGCCGTGGTGTTCCAGAACCACAGCCTGCTGCCATGGCTCACCGTCTACGAAAACATCAACCTGGCGGTGTCTAAGGTCTTCGGCCGCACCAGGAGCCGGGCCGAACGGCACGACTGGATCATGCGCAATCTCGACCTCGTGCAGATGGCACATGCCAGGGACAAGCGGCCCGCTGAGATATCGGGCGGCATGAAGCAGCGCGTCGGCATCGCCCGCGCGTTGGCCATGGAACCGAAGATCCTGCTGCTCGACGAACCGTTCGGTGCGCTCGACGCGCTGACGCGCGCGCATCTGCAGGACGCGGTGATGGATATCCATTCGAGGCTTGGCTCGACGACGATCATGATCACCCACGACGTCGACGAGGCGGTGCTGTTGTCCGATCGCATCGTCATGATGACCAACGGTCCGGCGGCGACCATCGGCGAGGTGCTTCCCGTGCCGCTGGCCCGGCCGCGCCACCGCGTCGAGCTGTCCTCCGACCGGACCTTCCTGCGCTGCCGCGAGGCGGTGCTGAAGTTCCTCTACGAACGCCACCGCTTCGTCGAAGCCGCGGAGTAGCTCAATGACCGAAAAACTCGTCATCATCGGCAACGGCATGGCGCCCGGGCGGATGCTGGAGCACCTATTCGAACAGGCGCCCGGTCGCTACCAGGTCACCATCTTCAACGCCGAGCCGCGGGTCAATTACGACCGCATCATGCTGTCGCCGGTTCTGTCCGGCGAGAAGGCCTTTGAGGAAATCATCATCCATGGCGACGGCTGGTACATCGCCAACGGCATCACGCTCTACAAGGGCCACAAGATCGTCGCCATCGACCGGACGGCAAAGACCGTCACTTCCGACCACGGCGTCACCGAGCCCTACGACAAGCTCGTCATCGCCACCGGCTCGGTGCCGTTCATCATTCCGGTGCCCGGCCACGATCTGCCGGGCGTGCTCACCTATCGCGATCTAGATGACGTTCAGGCCATGCTGCTTGCCGCCCAGTCGCGGGCCAAGGCCGTGGTCATCGGCGGCGGTCTGCTCGGGCTGGAGGCGGCAGCGGGCTTGAACTCGCAAGGCATGGACGTCACCGTGCTGCATGTCATGCCGACGCTGATGGAGCGCCAGCTCGATCCGGCCGCCGGCTATCTCTTGCAGCGCGCCGTCGAGCAGCGCGGCATCAAGGTCATCACCAAGGCCAACACCCAGGCGATCACAGGCAAGGGCAAGGTCGAGCAGGTGGAACTCGCCGACGGAACCATCATCCCGGCGACGCTCGTCGTCATGGCGGTGGGCATCAGGCCGAATGCGGCGCTGGCGAAGGAAGCCGGCATTGCCGTCAACCGCGGCATCGTCGTCGACGCCGGCATGCGCAGCAACGATCCTGACATTTATGCGCTCGGCGAATGCGCGGAGGTCAACGGACAGGTCTACGGGCTGGTCGCGCCGCTCTACGAGATGGCGCGCGTCGCAGCCAGCCAGCTTGCCGGCAACGAGGCGGCGGCTTTCGTCCATATGGATACGCCGACCAAGCTCAAGGTCACCGGTATCGAACTGTTCTCGCTCGGCGACTTCGCCGAGGGCGAGGACCGCCAGGAGATCGTGCTGCGCGATGCCGCCGCCGGCGTCTACAAGCGGCTGGTGCTTAGGGATGACCGCATCATCGGCACCGTGCTCTACGGCGAGACGGCGGACGGCGCCTGGTTCAACGACCTCAAGAAGAAGCAGACCGACATATCGCAAATGCGCGACACGCTTATCTTCGGCCAGTCATACCAGGGAGGCGCCTCCCTGGACCCTATGGCGGCCGTTGCAGCCTTGCCGGATGATGCGGAAATCTGCGGCTGCAACGGCGTTTGCAAAGGAAAGATATCAGGCGCAATCACGGCCAAGGGCCTGACCTCGCTCGACGACGTGCGTGCGCACACCAAGGCGTCCGCTTCCTGCGGCTCCTGCACCGGGCTGGTCGAAAAGCTGATGGTGCTGACCATCGGCGACAAATACAATCCGGCGGCAGTGCAACCGATGTGCGGCTGCACCACGCTCGGCCATGACGAGGTTCGCCGGCTGATCAAGGCCAAGGGCCTGAAAACCATTCCCGCCGTCATGCAGGAACTGGAATGGACCACCTCCTGCGGCTGCGCCAAATGCCGGCCGGCGCTCAACTACTATCTCGTCTGCGACTGGCCGGACGAGTATGCCGACGACTACCAGTCGCGCTTCATCAACGAGCGCGTCCACGCCAACATTCAGAAGGACGGTACCTATTCGGTGGTGCCGCGCATGTGGGGCGGCGTCACCAATGCCGCCGAACTGCGCGCCATTGCTGACGTCGTCGACAAGTTCGAAATTCCAATGGTCAAGGTCACCGGCGGACAGCGCATCGACATGCTCGGCATCCGCAAGGAGGACCTGCCGGCGGTGTGGGCCGATCTCGGCCAGGCCGGCTTCGTCTCCGGCCACGCCTATGCCAAGGGACTGCGCACGGTAAAGACCTGCGTCGGTTCGGACTGGTGCCGCTTCGGCACGCAGGATTCGACGGGATTCGGTGTCCGTATCGAGAAATTCATGTGGGGCTCTTGGACGCCGGCCAAGGTCAAGATGGCGGTGTCGGGCTGCCCGAGGAACTGCGCCGAGGCGACCTGCAAGGATGTCGGCGTGATCTGCGTCGATTCAGGCTACGAGATCCATTTCGCCGGGGCCGCCGGCCTCGACATCAAGGGCACCGAGGTGCTCGGCCTGGTCAAAACCGAGGACGAGGCGCTGGAACATATCGTGGCGCTGACGCAGATGTATCGCGAACAGGGCCGGTATCTCGAGCGCATCTACAAATGGGCCAAGCGCATCGGAATCGCCGAGATCAAGCGCCAGATCATGGACGATGGCGAGAAGCGCAGGGCCTATTTCGACCGCTTCGTCTTTTCGCAGAAATTCGCCCAAGTCGACCCTTGGTCGGAACGCGTTTCCGGCAAAGACAAGCACGAGTTCCGGCCGATGGCTTCGGTCGGCTTCGCGCAGGCGGCGGAGTGATCATGATGAACTGGGTATCAATCGGCTCGATCTCAGACATTCCGTGCCGCGGCGCGCGCTGCGTCGCCACGCCTCAAGGCAAGATCGCCGTCTTCCGCACGGCAGACGATCAGGTCTTCGCCATCGAAGACCATTGCCCGCACAAGGGCGGGCCGCTCTCGCAAGGCATCGTCCATGGCGCGGCCGTGACCTGTCCCCTGCACAATTGGGTGATTTCGCTGGAGACCGGCAAGGCGCTCGGCGCCGACGAAGGTGCGGTGCGCACCATTCCGGTGCGGATCGAGGGCGAGCGTCTGTTCATTGCGCTGGAAGCGCTGGCTAGTCGCGCGGCCTGAGCATGAAGATCGAAGAAGCGCGCGAGGTGAGGACCACCTGCCCCTATTGCGGGGTGGGCTGCGGCGTGCTGGCGAAGGTCGCCGCGAACGGTGAAATAGCCGTGCGCGGCGACCCAGACCATCCGGCGAATTTTGGCCGGCTCTGTTCCAAGGGCTCGGCGCTGGCCGAGACCATCGACCTCGACGGACGGCTGCTCTACCCGGAGATCCACGGCCGCCGCACCGACTGGGACGAAGCGCTCGACCTCGTCGCCTCGACCTTTTCGCGGACCATCGCCGAGCACGGGCCCGACGCGGTCGCCTTCTACGTCTCCGGCCAGTTGTTGACCGAGGACTATTACGTTGCCAACAAGCTGATGAAGGGGTTTGTCGGCTCGGCCAATATCGACACCAATTCGCGCCTGTGCATGGCCTCGTCGGTTGCCGGCCATCGCCGCGCCTTCGGCTCCGACACCGTGCCGGGCAGCTACGAGGATCTGGAGCTTGGCGATCTCATCGTGCTGGTCGGCTCCAATCTCGCCTGGTGCCATCCGGTGCTTTACCAGCGCATTGCCGCTGCCCGGGAAAAACGGCCCGACATGAAGGTGGTGCTGATCGACCCGCGCCGCACGATGACATCAGACATCGCCGACATGCATCTGGCCATAGAGCCGGATGGTGACGTTGCGCTGTTCACAGGGCTGCTCGCCTATCTCGGCCAGCATAACGCGCTGGACCGCACCTATATCACGGCGCACACGACCGGCTTCGGGCAAGCGCTGTTCGCCGCCTCGTCGCTCGACCTTGCCGGCATCGCCGCTGCCACGGGCCTCGGCGAGGACGAGCTTGCCCGCTTCTACAGCCTGTTTGCCGCGACGGCGAAGACGGTGACCGTCTACAGCCAGGGGGTGAACCAGTCATCCTCGGGCACCGACAAGGTCAACGCCATCATCAACTGTCATCTCGCCACTGGCCGCATCGGCAAGCCCGGCGCCGGGCCGTTTTCGGTGACCGGCCAGCCCAACGCCATGGGCGGCCGCGAGGTCGGCGGCCTGGCCAACATGCTGGCCGCCCATATGGAGATCGAAAACCCCGAGCACCGCGACCGAGTACAGCGCTTCTGGAACGCGCCGACGGTGGCCGAAAAACCCGGCCTGAAGGCGGTCGAAATGTTCCAGGCGGTGGCCGACGGGCGCATCAAGGCGCTGTGGATCATGGCGACCAACCCGGTCGATTCGATGCCGGATGCCGATGCCGTCGAGGCGGCGATCAAGGCCTGCCCGTTTGTCGTGGTGTCGGACGTGCTGGCCAAGACCGACACGGTCCGCCACGCCCATGTCCGCCTGCCCGCCGCCGCATGGGGCGAAAAGGACGGCACCGTCACCAATTCGGAGCGCCGCATCTTGCGCCAGCGCGCCTTTTTGGCCACGCCCGGTGAGGCAAGAGCCGACTGGTGGATCATCGCCGAAGTGGCCAACCGGATGGGTTTTGGCGAAGCGTTTTCGCATGCGTCGCCGGCCGATATCTTCGCCGAGCACGCCGCGCTGTCGGCATTCGAGAATGACGGCGCGCGCGATTTCGATATAGGCGCGTATGGCGGGATTGATGCAGAGGGATACGATGCGCTGGTGCCTTTCCAGTGGCCAGCGCCGAGCCCAGGCACCCCCCTCTGGCCTGCCGGCCATCTCCCCCGCAAGGGGGGAGATCGGCTATCACCACGGCCTTCGCCAATCTCCAATACTGCAAGGGGAGAGCCGGCGCCCAAGCTGCTAATCTCCCCCCTTGCGGGGGAGATGGCCGGCAGGCCAGAGGGGGGTGCTCAGGCTGAAAGTGAGGGCGTTCAGGCAAGACGTGCCTCACCCAGCACCCGCTTTTTCGCCAACGGCAACTTCTACACACCCGATGGCAAAGCGCGCTTCATCCCGATCCGTCCAGTTCCGCAAACCCGCACGAACGAAAAATTCCCGCTGGTGCTCAATACCGGGCGGGTTCGCGACCACTGGCACACCATGACGCGGACCGGCAAGAGCCCGCGGCTGTCGCAGCACCTGGCCGAGCCGTTCGCCGAAATCCACCCGGCGGATGCGCAGCACTTTGGCATCGGCGACGCCGACATCGTCCGCGTCTCGACCGCGCATGGCGAGGTCCTGCTTCGCGCGCTGGTGACAGCGCGGCAGCGCCCGGGCTCGGTCTTCGTGCCGATGCACTGGACGGACCAGTTCTCCGCGCGCGCTCGCGTCGATGCACTGGTGGCGCCCATCACCGATGCGATTTCAGGACAGCCGGCCTCGAAGAATGTTGCCGCCCGCGTGGAACGCCTCGCTGCCGTCGCTTTCGGCTTCGCGGTGCTTGCCGAACGGCCGGCCTCGATCGACGCCGACTATTGGAGCCTCGCCCGCTGCGCCGCCGGCTGGCGCCTCGAGCTTGCGCTGGAAGCCGACCGGGACTGGCCGGATTTCGCGGCTTCGCTTTTCGGGGCGGACACGCCAGGCGAGACGCTCGCCTATCATGACGTTGCCGGCGGGCACTATCGCTTCGCCCGCTTCGCCGGCAGCCGGGTGGCTGGCGCGCTCTATCTTGCGCCCAAACCGGTCGCGGTGTCGCGCAGCTGGGCGGTGGAGCAGTTGAGCGCTGACCATGCCGATCGGCGCGGGCGGCTGGCGATCGTAGCCGGGCGGCCGGGCGGCAATAGCGTCGACCGTGGCCCCATCATATGCTCCTGTTTCGGGGTTGGCGCCAATCAGATCGCCGAAGCGGTACGCGGCGGCTGCGTAAGCGTCGAAGCGATCGGCGCCACCTTGCATGCCGGCACCAATTGCGGCTCCTGCCGCGCCGAGATCAGGACCATCGTCGATGCACGAGATCTTCAAGCGGCAGAGTGAATGCCCGACTGCCGCTGTTGAATTTCCTGTGGCTGGAACGGTTATGCCGTAAAGCCCGTCCCCCAAAGCTGTCACCGCGCTGCTTTGCCGCTTACCAGCCATTTACAACCGTGGGCTACCAACGTCCTTGTTCGATTCGCCAAGCACGTTGAACGGTGGGACAAGGAACAGCATGAGCAAGGCCCTCACTTCATTCGCATTGGTCGCCGTATTGACGGCTTTGCTGATGGCGCTCAGCCTGGCGGTGGCCAGGCATGGCTATCCCTATGGTGCGATCGGCGCAAAACGCCTGGACGACGTCGCCGATGCCGGGACGTTTATCCCGCTCGCGGCCGTGTACTTCTTCAGCGCGCTGCTGATGATGATCCTGCCGATAAGGGTCGCCGGCGTCGTCCTGACACATGCCGCAGATGCGATCTTCTGGACAGTCATCGTGTTGTTCACGGCCATCATTGGCGGCCTCGCCGCCAGATGGGCTTTCGATCGAAGCAATATCTTGCCGGCACTGCTGAATTGGCGCTTCCTGTTTGTCGCCGCCGTCGTCGGATGCCATCTCTTCATGAACGAGCTGCGCCGCAATATCCTGCTGAGAAGCCTGTTCTTTGTCGTCTTCGCCGCTGCGACGCTCGTCTGCCTGTTCTGGTCGTTTACTATCTGAGAAACCTTCGCAGCCGCTCGGTTTAACGGCTTAATTCTTGTCGACCGGCTTCGAACGCATGCGCGAAACGGTTTCGCGTTCGGCCCGCTTCGAACGCATCGGCGGTAGGCCGCGGTCGATCAGGTCCATGTCCTCCAGCACCATGTCGCCCATGCGCTTGAAGGCGATGTCGAGCGCGCCGGCCCGATGGGCGGAGCGCAGGAAGCCGGGGAGCGTGCGTACGGGATGATCCTGCGCCAGCGGCTCTTCCGGAAACACGTCGCTGGCGGCGACGATGTTGCCGCTGCGAACGGCGTTCATCAGCGCCGGAAAATCGACCACACCGGCACGGCTGAGCAGGATGAACGCGGCTCCCCTACGCATTCTGGCAAAGGCCTCAGCGCCGAGAAAACCCTGGTTTTCGCTGGTCACCGAAGCGACGACGAAGACGAAATCGCTGGTCGACAGAACCGTGTCGAGCGAGGCCGGCTCGACGCCGTTCTCGATCAGGATTGACGGCGGCAGCCACGGATCGAAGACCTTGGTCCGCGTGCGAAAGCCTGACAGCAGCCGGTTGAGCGCGCGGCCGAGATCGCCGAAGCCGATGATACCGACATCCGCGCCGGACAGAAGCCGCGCCGTCCGGTTGCCGTCGCCGCCCCACAACTCCTTGCCTTGACGAAACGCGAGATCGGCGTCGACGATGTCGCGGGCGAGGTTGAGCGCCATGGCAAGGCCGAGTTCGGCCACCGGCTCGGCGAAGACCAGGCCGGTGGTGACGACATGGATGCCGCGCGTAAACAGCGTCTCATACGGCATGTTGTTGATGAGGTTGCTCTCTACGTTGAAGACGCAGCGCAGCGTTTGCATCTTGTCGAGCGTCTCCGGCGCGATCGGCGGCTGGCCGACAATGTAGCGCGCCTCGGCGAGCACGTCGGCCGGCAGAGCCGCGACGCCTTCGGGCGACGTCTCGACGATACGGTATCTGGCGCGGAATCTCGCCAGTGCCTCGGGCGTGAAAATCAGGTTGAGCGTGCGTGGCTCGGGCGCGCTGATCACCAGAGGCAACGCGTTGTCGGACATGGCAGTTTCCTCCTGGTGCGATCCGCGTCGCACCATACTAGAATCATGGTTTACCACCTCGACACCTAAGCAGGCTTGCGGGGCTCCGCCTGCATAGGTTTTTTGTTTTGTCGCAGGTTTCTATCGGAAAACCGTGGGACACTTTTCCGAAACCTGCTTATCACATGCCTGTCGAAGAGGAGAACTTTGCCGCCCGCGGCCTTGCGGTGTGGCGGCCGGTGGTCCAGATAGACGGCAATCGAAGGACGACAAGGAAGACAGCGACATGATCCCGTTTCGAAAGAACCTCATCGATGGCGAGTGGGTGGGCGATGCCGGCTCCCGCAACATCAACCCGTCCAATCTCGACGACGTGGTCGGCGAATATGCGTCGGGGGGCGCCGAGCAGGCCCGGCAGGCCATCGCGGCGGCGAAAGCGGCATTTCCGTCATGGTCCCGATCGGGCCTGCTGGCACGCCATGCGGTGCTGAGGAAGGCGTCGGACGAGATCACAGCGCGGAAAGATGAAATCGGCCGGGCGTTGGCGCGCGAGGAAGGCAAGACGCTGGTCGAGGGCATCGGCGAGACCGTGCGGGCCGCCCAGATCTTCGATTTCTTCGCTGGTGAGACGCTGCGCCTGTCTGGCGAGCTGGTTCCGAGTGTGCGGCCCGGCGTCGGTGTCGAGATCACGCGGGAGGCGGTCGGCGTCGTCGGCATCATAACGCCGTGGAATTTCCCGATCGCCATCCCGGCGTGGAAAATCGCTCCTGCCCTGGCCTATGGCAACACCATTGTCTTCAAACCGGCCGAGCTGGTTCCGGAGAGCGCCTGGACCATTGTCGATATATTGCACCGCGCCGGTCTGCCTAAGGGTGTGCTCAATCTCGTGATGGGCAAGGGTTCTGTGGTCGGCCAGGCCATGCTCGACAGCCCTGATCTCAACGCCATCACCTTCACCGGCTCGGTCGGCACCGGCAAGCGCGTCGCTGCCGCCAGCGTCGAGCACATGCGCAAGTTCCAGCTCGAAATGGGCGGCAAGAACCCGCTTGTCGTGCTCGACGATGCGGATCTTGCCGTCGCCGTCGACTGCGCGGTCAACGGCGCATATTTCTCGACCGGCCAGCGCTGCACGGCATCGTCCCGCCTGGTGGTGACGGACGGCATCCATGACCGTTTCGTCGACGCGATGAAGGATCGCCTGGGCAAGCTGGTCGTCGGCGACGCGCTCGATACCAAAACCCAGATCGGACCCGTCGTCGACCAGAGCCAGCTGAAGCAGGACGAAGACTATATCGCCATCGGCCGCCAGGAGGGCGCCGATCTCGCTTTCGGCGGCGAGCGGCTCGATCGCGAAACCCTCGGCTTCTACCTGCAGCCGGCGCTGTTTACGCAAGCCACCAACGCCATGCGCATCTCACGCGAGGAGATCTTCGGCCCGGTCGCCAACGTCATCCGCGTCAAGGACTATGACGAGGCGCTGGCGGTGGCCAACGACACGCCTTTCGGGCTGACGTCGGGCATCTGTACGTCGAGCCTCAAGCACGCCACGCATTTCAAGCGCAACTCGGAGGCCGGCATGGTGATGGTCAATCTGCCGACGGCGGGCGTCGACTTCCATGTGCCTTTCGGCGGACGCAAGGGATCGAGCTACGGCCCGCGCGAGCAAGGCCGCTACGCGGCGGAATTCTACACCACGGTGAAGACCGCTTATACGTTCGCCGGCTAATCAAATCGGTGACTTGCCAAGCCAGATGAACATGCGAGCCGGCCGATGACGCCCCTCCTAGCAAGCGCGAGTTGCTGGGAAGGGCGAACATCTTCGTGCCCGACACGACAGCGACAGCTGGGCAGTAGCCGTCATTCAGCACTTGTCCTTGGGAGGAGGCTCGCCGGCTGCGACAGCCAGCCGCCGCTGAATCCAGCCTTGCACAGGCCGCGACGGATATGCGGGCTCGACCGCATCAGGTCCCAGATCAGGCGCGAGCGGTGGTTTTCGATCATCAGCACGACAATGCCCTGGTCCAGTCCGTAATGCGCATCCGATATCCAGCCGCTCGGCCCGAACTTCCGCCGGTTCGCCAGCGTCGGGTTGAAGCCGCTCGGCATCCTGAAACTGTCGATCACCTCAGGGTGGCGTTCTCTGAGATGGCGCAGCGCCGGCAGGCAGATTTCCGGCGCGAAGGGCAGCGATGCGAGATACGACCACGGCGCTATCGTTCCGTCGTCGGGGCCGAACGGCGCGCCGCGCGCCGCGTAGCCGGAAAATTTGCGCGGTCGCCGCTCGATCTGCGCGCGGAAGTTGCCGGGTCCGTCACCCGCCGAAAGGCCCCAAAGTCCTTCGCCGTAGCCGTCGTAGCCAGAGGGGTTGTGCCGCGCATAGTCCCGGTGAAGGTAGGTCGCGCGGCGGCTGTTTTCGAAATAGTCCGAGTTCTTCTCCCGCATGAACGCATCCCGGATGCCGTCGAAGTCAATCCAGGCATGCGAGAACTGATGCATGAACAGCGGGCCGCCATAGAGCACGTCGTAGCCGTAGATGTTTTCCCACTGATATGTCGCCGTCCAGCCGGCATAGCTGTCGTCCGAGGCTGGCTTGTCCGGGGCGGCCATCGCCAGAACGTAGAGCATCGTCGCTTCGTTGTAGCCTTCCCAGCCATAACGCAGAAAGCCGCTCTTCGGCCTCCAGCCCTGCCGCAAGGTCGAATTGCTGCCTTGCGCCCATCGCCAGTCGACGCGCCGGTAGAGCACTTCCGCGAGCTCGCGGATTTCGGTTTCTTCGTCATTGTCGCCCGTGAAATAGGCGCCAGCCACGAGCACGCCGGCCATCAAAAGCGCAGTGTCCACCATCGACAATTCGCATCGCCAGGCGCGCAGGCCGGTCTGCATGTCGAGGAAATGGTAATAGAAGCCTTTGTGCCCGGTGACGTTGTCGCCATTGCCTTGCCGGCTGTTCCAGAAGAAGCGCAGTGCGGCAAGCGTCAGCTTCGCGGCTGTGTCTCGCGTCATCCAGCCGCGCTCGACCCCGACCGGATAGCAGGACAGGGCGAAGCCGACGACCGCGATGCTTGCCGGCCAATTTGGCCGCGAGGTGTCGGCGACCAGCCCGTTCTCGGGATTCATGGTTTCCAGAAAATAGCCGAAGGCCGCGCACTGGAAGCGGTCGAGCAGATCTTCGTCGGATAGTGGGGGTTCGACCCTAAGCAAGCGACGTTAACTCCAGTCTGGATCGCGCCCCAGTTGCTTCAATAGGTCGCCCGGCCGCCGGAAACGTCGAAAACGGCAGCCGTCGTGAAAGAGCATTCCTCGGAAGCGATCCACGAGATCAGCGCCGCCACCTCCTCGACCTCGCCGAACCGCGCCATCGGTATCTTCGACAGCATGAAATCGATGTGCTGCTGGCTCATCTGCTGGAAGATCGCGGTGCGCACGGCCGCCGGCGTGACACAGTTCACCGTCACCTTGGTCTTGGCCAATTCCTTGCCCAGCGACTTGGTCAGGCCGATCACCGCCGCCTTGGAGGTGCTGTAGGCAGATGCATTCGGGTTTCCCTCCTTGCCGGCGATCGAAGCGATGTTAACGATCCTGCCGTAATTGCGCTTGAGCATGTGCGGAACCAGTGCCTTGTTGCAGTAGAAGACGCCATTGATGTTGATGTCGATGACCCGGCGCCAATCCTCCACCGAATAGTCCCAGGTCGTCGTGTTCGGTCCGGTGATGGCCGCACTGGTGACCAGTATATCGACGGCGCCAAGGGTATCGAATGTCTGCTGGGCGGCCTGTTCGACCGCTAAGGGATCGGCGACGTCGACTGTCACGCTGTGCAGGTCGGCAATGACAGCCTTCGCCTGCTCGATTTGGACGGGGTCACGATCCCAGACGCAAACGCGCCCGCCCTCCTCAGCGATTCTTTGCGCGACGGCCAGGCCGATTCCCGACGCGCCACCGGTGATCACGGCCGACCGCCCGGCAAACCGTCCCGCAAAACTCATCGTCATGTGCTCGTCCTCCCAATCGGCGGCGAATGTGAAGTCAACGACAGAGAAGTTCAAGCCGGAGTCTGGAGCCTCCGAACAACTTCGTGGTGGGCCAGCAGCAGGCGGTTGAGAAGCCCCTCCTGGCTGTTACCTCTCCATATGATACTGGGGCTGCGGTCGCGGCGAGGCGGCAGGGCCGTCCGAGCGACTCCCATGCGCGCAGTTCAGACGTTCTTGATCGACTTCCAATGGCTCAGCCGCTCTGCGATCAACTCCACGCGCCGCTGATTGTCGCGTCCGTCCAGGATGCTTAAGTCTTCCGGATCGGCGCGCAGGTAAACCCCGGACGTGCGCGCATTCACCTCGGGGTTCGTATCCGCGCGCGTCGTGAAATACCCGGATGCGCGATCGGCGGACTCCAGCCGGATCTCTCCCGTCCCGTACAACTGCGACGCGTTCGCATCCAAGGGCCGTTCTCCATTCCAAAAGTAGAAGATGCCGGCAGGCTCCTTTCTCTCCTTTACCGCCTCGCTCCAGTATCTGGCCGACAGACTGCCATTCTCTTGCCATGAGCGGCCGGCCAACTCCAGCGCACCATCGCGGCCTCGCGAGATACGCAAGAGGCTCACGGCGGACGGCTCCCTCGCGGAGCGCTCCGTCAGGGAAAACTGCCACCAGAAGCCCTCTATGCGGGCGACGCGACTTTCGTTCTCGATCGCATTCCGAAGCTTTTGGTTGATCGCCCTCATCTCCGCGCCGGTCGTTGCCTCGCCATACCTTACGGAGGTGAGGCCGAGGAGATCGCTTGGAAGCTTGGAGCCATTGGCATGGAGGATGAACGTCCGGCGCATTCCAAGGACTCCGCCGAAAAGGCCGGCCTCGAAAACCACATTGTCTCGGGGAGAAGCTTGAGCGGATGCCGCCGCAGACGATGCCGGCTGGCTCACACTGGTCCAATCGTCCTGAGCGAACACGAAAGCGGCGAAGTCGACTTCACGCGTAAGCTCGAGGAGGCGCCCCAGGGTGGTTGTTCCCGGATTGAAGGACGTCGTCCAAGGCTCCACATGCGCGATGTCTTCAAGACCGCGTGTCAGCGCCTGCAGCAGTTTTTTCTGCTTCCCCGACGAGCCCAGGAAGATTCGAGGTTTGTCCATCCGTTTGCTCCAACCCAGCAGATTGGGGACGACCAGCGCCTGCCAATTGTTCGTGTGGCCATCGTCTGGTTGTCCCCGAGATAGCGTACGCGGAGGGCCTCATTCATTGCAACGGATGCAACGAATGCCGGCTGCTATTTTTCGGTCCGGTGCTGAAAGAACTGCAAAAACAGTTCCGCGCGGTGGTGATGCCGAGCCTCTCATAAATGCGGCGGCGATGGCTTTTGACGGCGCCGACAGCGATGCCCAGCCGTGCGCCGAGATGCTCGGGTTCTTGCCGCACGGCCTGTCGTGGCCTTTTACCGCCGTCCCGGGGGCACCTTATGGCTGTTTTTGCCTCATTTGGGTGACAGGTTGCGGGGGATGGGTTATATTGCGCTGCACAATGGAAGCATTCGCGCATGGTGGCGCGGCGGCGAATCGGCATTGAACTGCATGGACGGGAATTCGCTACCGAGATGAAGATTCCAAAATCTCTGTTGGTCGACCCGGAGAAGAGCACGGTCTACGGCACATTTGCTGTTGCCATCTCCGTTTGGGCGTTCTCCTACTCCTCCGTTTTCGGCCAGATACTGATCCTGGCCTACTATGCGGTCTGGCTTCCCCTGATCGTGGTAGACTACCGGCGGCTGTTGCGACATGCCTCCAGCGCGTGGCTCCCGCTGGCGTTTGCATTCTACGTCTGCCTCTCGGTGTTCTGGTCGGATGCCCCCGGCATCACGTTGAGGACGGCAATCCAGTATTGCTCCCATATCGCCTGCGCCTACATTGCAGCGCGCACCGTCAGCGTCCGAACGTTGACGATTGGCTCACTGATTGGGATTTTTGTCGTTCTGCTCTATTCGCTGAAGGTCGGGGGTTATTCCTATGATATGCTCGACGGGACGTACAATTTCGTCGGCGCATTCAGCTCCAAAAACCAGATCGGCTTTGTCGCATCGCTCGGCATCTATTTTTGCATTGTCTTCCTGGTCTTCCTCAGACGCGGCCGGACAAGCCTTTTCCTGATGGCGCCGGTCCTCGTCCTGTCGGCCTATCTGCTGGTCATGGCGCATTCCGCCACCTCGACGGCTTCGATACCGGCAGCTCTCGCTCTGGTGGCTCTGCTTACCATGGCCAAGAAGCTTTCGCTCCGCTACCGACGGGTGATTTTCCTAGTCGGCGCATTCGGGCTGGTCGTGGTCACCGTGGTTGCCTTTGCGGGACTTCTGGATTTCATCCTTGGCGCCTTCGGAAAGGATTCCACGCTCACCGGACGCACCTATCTCTGGGAGCAGGGCTGGGATGCGGCGCAGCAAGCACCGATCCTCGGCGTCGGCTACGCGGCCTATTGGGTGCAGGGTTTCGCCGAGGCCGAGCGGCTTTGGAACGAATTCTACATCACGACCCGAAGCGGCTTCCACTTCCACAACACCTATATCGAAGCCCTCGTCGAGCTTGGCTATGTCGGGGCGACGCTGATGTCGCTGATCATTGTACGCACGCTGTGGGGCCATATATCGGCGTTGATATTCAGGACATGGCAAGCCGAGTCCGTGATTCTTGCCGGCGTGATGGTGCTTCTGTTCATCCGGTCCTTCGTCGAGATCGATACCTTCAACCCCTATATCATGGGCTCTTTCCTCCTGTACTACAGCTACTTCAAGCTGGTGAGGGTGCCTGTCGCCCGTCCCCGGTGGGCCGCAGCCAACCTCGCGGAACCAGAAACCGCAAGGGGCTAAGCAAAGCGCCAAATATCGTCTTGATGTTCGCCTGCTAAGATTAGTATCAAATAAATGTAATCCTGGGACGCCACAAATTCGCGAATTATTCGGGCAGGATTTCCCGCAGCCATGCTTCGTGGGGGCGACCACGGACTTACGCGATGATCCCCGATTTCGACGCCAGGCAGATTATTGAGCTTCGTACGAAGACGCCGCCTAACAGCGCTCAGGCCAAACAATCGTCACCCGGGCAGCTTCTGAAGCGGTGGCGTGAGGCACTTGCCCCTTCCACCCTCGCCAGAGTTGGGCTTGCCACCTATTGATCAGGCCCTAAGGGTTAGGAGCGCATACCATGCGAACCGCTTCACGAAGGGAAGCGTCAGAACTACCGAATCGACAGCTTTGCCAACTGTGTAGACGGTTTCCGAGATGCTTCGTGGCATTAGCGCGCTTCCTACGGAGCACAGGCCGAAATAGTCCACCTGGACATTGCTGAAATAGCGGCGGGCCAACGCGAAGTCCGAAATTAACAAAGGATGTTCATCGGCGGTGCGGATGAGCGGTGTCCGCCTTCTGAAGGCATTCAGGAGAGGATTGTGTCCCATCGGCTCGTAGAAGGACGCCACGCCGTTCGGCTTCAAGACACGGACCACATCGGAAAAGCACCGGTCCAGGTCCAGGTGATGGATGATCCCGCGTCCATACACCAGGTCGAACTTGTTGTCCTCGAAGGACATGGCTTCCGCATTCATCGCCAGGAATGTAGCGTTCGTGCTTCCAAGCGTGCTCGCCCGTTCGTTCGCCTTGTTCACTGCTACATCCGAAATATCGATCCCCGTCAGAGATCGGCAAAGATCGGGCAGGTGCAGGGAATGCAGGGACCACCCGCCATCGGAGCAACCGTACTCGAGCACGTCTGCGTTTTTCGACAGGCGTTTTATTTGCTCGTCTTGACGTTCAGCGCCGTGACGAATTGTTCGATACCACTTGTCCAGGCTTCCTCTTGGATCCTCCTCCTGACTGAATCTGAGATTGTGAAATTCTCTTTCTCGACTGACGATTTCGTCCCTTTCACTGTGCACGACAAAGTCCTCCTCGGATTTAAGTTGCAACTAAAGCACAACATCTCCTTGCGCTGCAATTACTCACGTCCCGAGTTGGCGGTAGGCCGGCTTGTCGGGGCGGCGAGCACAGTGTTGGCGAGTTCAAGGTCGAACTCGTCCGGGTCGAACTCTTCGCCGATCCAGTCGATCTGTTCGGCGTGATCGGATCGGCCGATCGCTCGAAGGCCTATTGGCTAGCCATCGGTACCAGCTTCACCTTGATCACATCCCCGGGCAGTACGGGCGTGTCTTCGCTGGCGGTGATTGCGCTGGTCTTGCCGTCGACCATCCGAACCAGGCTAAACGTCATTGCCGGCTCTTCGCCGTCGCGATAGCGTTGCAGTGCCGGGTTCCCCGACATGGCTTCGGCCATCAGGCCTGTTTGCATGTTCATCTTGAGCATCGTTGCACTGAGATCGGCTTCTACCTGTTGCCGGTCGGCGGCGAGGCCCGCATTCTGGGTGTTTTCCAGGTCGATGGCATCTTGGGTGGCTTTGCTGATCGCCTGCTTGGCGGTGAGGATGGCCGTGTCGTAATCCAGGATCTGGCCTTCCAGGTCGGCGATCGTCTGTTGCGAACCCAGAACCCGCGTGTTGACGACAAGGCCTTTCTGCGCCAGCGAACCGATGCCGCTGAGCTGTTCTTTTGCCAGGTCGACCTGCCGCTGCTGGTTGACGATCTTTTTCTGCAACGAGTCGATCTCGCTCTGCAGCAGCTTCTTCAAGTCGTCGAGCGCCTGAAGGCGCAGTTTGAGCTTCTTTTGGTCGGCTGTCAGGATCGCCATCTCGTCGGCAACGATGCTTGCCAGCTTCGGATCGTCGGCCAATTCCTTCGGCACGTCGAATGTCGGCTTGTCCGCGATCTCCGCTTCGATGCGGGCGCGCCTGACGATCAGTCGGACCCGTTGGTCTTGGAGAACGTCAAAATCGCCCTTGGCGTTGATCATGTCGCGGTCGTACCGCTGTCCTTCTGGGCTCCGCCGGACACCGCCGGCGATGCTCATCGCCCTCAGCACGGTCAGGTCCGGCACGTAAGGATACTGGCCCGGCGTCTGGACCTCCCCGGAAATGTAGAACGGCCTGTACTGCGCCATTTCGACGGAGGCTTCCGGCCGGTCCGCCAGGGCGAGCTTGCGCTGGAGCGCCTGGCCGATCGCTGCCGCGATCTCGGATGTCGTCTTGCCAGATGCCGGCATCTCGCCGACGAACGGCACGGACAATGTTCCGGCCGGGCCGACTGTGTACTCTCCGTTGACGGCCGTCCAGTCGCGGAACGTGCCTTCAACGGTCTGCCATTCGGCCACGCGGACGGTCAGCTTGTCCTGCGATCCAAGGCGGTACTCATCGGCGGCGGCGAGTTGGGGAATGGTGAGTGCCAGCGCGAGGCAAGTGATCAAAAGCCGCATCCGCCGCATGCGATTGCTAACAATGCCGGCGCTGGAGATTTCGAAGATGTCTGTTTTCAACTGAACGTTTCCGATCCGCTTAGCCTCGCCCGATGAAACTTGCTGCAGAATGTCTGGCGTCTGGACAGTCACTCATCCACACAGAGACCGGGTCCCGGCCGGTCAGTAGCAGCCCCGCGACATCCAGACGGCAGGCACGGTCTTGATGATAATGCGAATGTCCTCGAATAGCGACCAGTTCTCGACATAGTGGCGATCGAATGCGACCCGGCTGTCATAGGAAACGTCGTTGCGGCCGCTGACCTGCCAGAGCCCGGTCAGGCCGGGGCGCGATTTCAGGTAATAAACAGCCGAACTGCCGTAGATTTCGAGCTCGTCGCGCACGACGGGGCGAGGACCGACAAGGCTCATGTCGCCCTGAAGGATGTTGATGATCTGCGGCAATTCGTCGAGGCTGAGCTTCCTCAGCACGGCCCCGACGCGCGTGACGCGCGGATCGTTCTTGAGCTTGCGGGTCGCTATCCATTCGGCATTGGCATCTGGGTTGGCGGCAAGATATGCAGCCAGCACCTGTTCGCCATTCTGTACCATAGTCCGAAATTTGAGGCACGGGAAAATCCGTCCTCCCCGACCGATCCGGCTGTGACCGTAGAAAATCGGCCCGCCGTCAGAAAACTTGACAAGCAGCGCGACCATCACAAACAGCGGACTGAGAGCAACCAGGCCAATCAGTGAACCGGCAATATCGAAGCTGCGTTTGAGCAGGCCGCCGATTGGTTGAAAATCGATACCGGCCTGCGAAAATTCCGCGTCGGCCGGCTTGGCTACGTCCCTCATGCGTAAACTCCATACGTTGAACGGATGGTTTGCCGCACGATATCAAAAAAATGCTGCATCGCAACACACAATTTCTTGAGCGCCTGAAATAATCACGTCATGAATTGACTAAATAATAAACCGATCCTGCACAAATTTTAAACTTTATGGCGAGTTTGTGACAAATTATGGGCAACCGTGAAAAATCTAGTGCCTTTTTGAGGCTGATTTTGGACGAATCGCTCTTTGCGTCGCATCGTCGAGTGTTGTCGTGCTTCAGCTTTGTAAAATATAGAGAGTCTTTAAAGTAAAATACTGGTTAATATTGCGGCTCTTACTGAAGTGAGTCCATACCGGGTGATTGGCCGTGATGCCGATGTGTGCATCGCAACATGGCAGACTCGATCCCGCGAACTTATCCAAAATAATTTGCGGTTGGCCTTGCCCGCTATTGCACACCTTAATAGAGTTGCAAATTGTTTCTGTCAGAGTATGGGCAGCGTGGGAATGCCGGAAGCAACCGGCCAAGCGAGCGGCCTCAACAACTCGCATGGCGAAGGGAGGCTCGGGGTGGGTCAATCATCGATTTTTGCCCGAGCAGGTTGACGGGCTGTCGGGTATGTCGCTACCAAAATTCACTGTCGGCATGATTTTCGCCCTGGCGATCGTGGCCGCCTGGTCTTATCTCGACGGCGCTCCGCTGGGCACAACGCTGTTTCGCACTATAGCCTGCGCCATTGTCATCCAGCTGGGCTACTTTCTGTTGGTTTTCGTCATGGTTGTCAGAAATCCCCCGACGTCGGCTGATAAGATTCGCGATGCCGAACGAAAGCTGAGTTCGGCCGAAACGGCCGATGGCGAGAAGTTCAGTGCCAGGAGACGCCTCCACTAACCTGACGACAGGTAGCGTCAGTCGGATTCCTGGCGGACTGCTCGCCCGACAACATCCTGGACAACCGGCTTCCGGATTTTTCCTTCAGCCTCGGATCCTCTGATTCAGCCCCTAATATTGCCTAAACTCTGTCGATCGACCTGATGATCAGCGATTCGAGTGCGCTGACGGCTCCATCCAGAATGAGCAGGGACGATGTGCGAAGCGGCCCGTCTATCCGCTGGCATTTCATCGCCCATAGATTTGCGCCGAGGCGACACCGAAAGGAAAGACTGGACGGGGCGAATGATTTTGACGATGCTTTGCTTCGCACCTGCAGCATAAGCGCCGGCTGACGCTTTTTCAAACAGCCGGCAGTCGTTGAGAACGAGAGCTGCATTGGACATTCAACGGGGAAGGGCGAGGAATCGGAGCTACCGTGCAGTCGAGAGGCGAATTGATGACAGAACCCCAGGTCTGCGTGATCATCGCTGCCCGCAACGCGGCGCGGACAATCCCGGTTGCCATCGCATCGGCATTGCGCGAGCCGGAGGTGGCGGAAGTCGTCGTCGTCGACGACGCCTCTACCGACGATACCGCGAAAGTCGCTCGGGCGGCCGACGATGGCAGCGGCAGGCTTTCCGTAATCCGGCTTGACGTCAACGGCGGCCCCTCCTTCGCCCGCAACGCCGCGATCGCCAGCTCCAAATCGCCGTTCATCAGCATTCTGGACGCCGACGATTTTTTTCTTGCGGGCAGATTTCGCGAATTGTTCGCCAGCGCCGATTGGGATTTCGCTGCCGACAATATCATGATGATCAGGGACGACGCGGCAACTGATGTCTCGAAAATCGCCGCTCCGCGGTTCTCCCCCGATCCGGAGTTCCTCGATTTCGAGCGTTTCATCGAAGGCAACATCTCCAGTCGCCGTGTGCAGAGAGGTGAGTTGGGTTTCCTCAAGCCGGTGATCAGCCGCGCTTTTCTCGACCGGCATGGGCTGCACTATGACGAAAACCTGCGACTGGGCGAAGACTATGAACTCTACGCGCGCGCGGTGGCTTGCGGTGCGCGCTTCAAGGTCATCAGGTCCTGCGGCTACGGCGCGATCGTCCGCGCGGATTCCCTGAGCGGCCGGCACAAGACGCAGGATCTCAAGCGTCTGGCCGACGCGGATCTGGCGCTGCTGGCGATCGACAGTTTGCCGGAAGGTTCTAAAGCCGTGCTCAGAAGGCACGAACGGCAGGTACGCGACAAATACCGGTTGCGAAACTTCCTCGACGTGAAGAATGAGCAGGGGCTGACATCGGCTGCGGCCTACGCCCTGGCCAGCCAATCCAACCTTATCCCCATCGTTCGCGGCGTGGCCGCCGACAAGCTGGATGCGCTGTTTCGCCGCGCCGGCTTTGGCTCAAAGCAGCCTGTGCCGCCGTTGCGCTTTCTCATGGCCGCAACCAGCCCGGCCGGCGAGACTTGAGCTTGTCCGCAGGCCGTGCCATGCCGATCCTGTCAACAGGCCCTTACCCCGCCCCATTGTGATGCGAATTTCCGATTCGCCACACTAGGTGGTTGCCTACTCGCCTTGGGGATGGCATGTATGTTGCGGTGCAGCAATTTTGGTTGGCTGTTTGAATCGGCCCGAAAATGTCCCCCTGTCAGAGGAGCTGGACGATGCGACAAGGTTTTGTTGGCCCGGACGGGCACGGGGGTGGCCTCAGGCCGACCATGAGTGCCAGGCCGACCATGACAGGAAACTGAGCGGATGGTCTCGATATTCGGCTTTAGATCAAGGGATCCGGCCCGAGACAGGCAGACCGACATCTCGCGCCTTGACCGCCTGGCAAAGCTGCTTGACCAGATCGCAGCCGAGGTCGAGGCGGAGAAAAACGGCCTTGAGAATCGCTATCGGACCAAGGCCACCAACGCGGCCTTCTTGGTCGAGGCGATGGAGAATGGGGCGGCCTCCTCCAGCAGATCCGCCGAGGTCAGCGAACTGACGAAGTCGATCCTGAATTGCGAGCGGCGCATCGCGGCGCTCGCGCGCCAGAACGAATTAATGAAGGATCTCCGTCATTCGCTGGATGCAATCTTCGACGAAAGCGTCGAGCGTAGCTCGACCACCAAGGCTGATTTCGCCAAGCCGGCTGCCGGCACGGGGTGAACTTCAAGGATCCTGGGTGGCGCCACAGGCAAGGGGTTTGGTGCCACAGCAAAAGGCTGCACAGGACAAAAAAACAGGCAACACAAGGAAGGTATTGGCAGACGGTCAAGATCATCTCGTTTCGTCATGGTTTGAACGTCGACTTTGGGTTGGGGGCGCACAGCACAAAGGTGAGTTTGGTATGAATGCGGATCCGAAAAGCACGTCCACCCCAGCAACCGGCGACAGGCCGTTCACGCGCACGATCAGGCAAGGGAACCTGAGGCAGCTATGTTCGGGCGGCGCGTTTCTGCTGGTCGCACTCGGCAGCCTGATTGCAAGCCCGACCCCTTCCCGTTCGCAGGACATCCCGACTGCGCCATCGTTCGTCGATGATTTCACCAGCTTCGACCGTGCGCGCTGGTACATTGCCGACGGCTGGACAAACGGCAAGTATCAGAACTGCACCTGGTCCAAAAGCCAGGTCAAGCTTTCCGACGGCAAGCTGACGCTCGGTTTCGAAAAGCGGAAGCTGAAGGATCGCGACTTTGCCTGTGGCGAGATCCAGACCAAGAAGCGCTTCGGCTATGGCACCTATGAGGCGCGGCTGAAAACCGATGCGGGCTCCGGCATCAACGCCGCCTTCTTCACATATATCGGCCCCACCGATAAGCAGCCGTGGGATGAAATCGACTTCGAGGTGCTGACCAAGGACACGTCCAAGGTGCAGGTCAACGCCTACATAGCCGGCAAGGGCAACAATGAGAAAGTAGTGGATGTAGCTGGCGGCACCGACAAGGCTTTCAACGACTATGCCTTCGTCTGGGAGAAAGACCGGCTGCGCTGGTACGTCAATGGCCAACTGGTAAACACGATCACCGATCCGGCAAAGCTGCCCAGCCATGCGCAAAAGATATTCTTCAGCCACTGGGGCAGCGACACGATGAAGGAATGGCTGGGGCCGTTTTCGGATCCGGGCCGCAAGCTCACCATGCAAGTTGACCGCGTCGCATTCACGGCACTGGGCCAGCCATGCCAGTTTCCGGAATCGCTGGCATGCAGCATAAAGTAAAGACTAATCTGAACCGGCCGGACCGAAAGCGCTCCGAAGTCTTGAACAGGAATGATACCAAATGAATTTGACGGTCTTTGGAATTGGTTATGTCGGTCTCGTGCAGGCGGCGGTGCTTGCCGAAGTTGGACACCAGGTGGTGTGCGTCGACATCGACGTGAAAAAGGTCGAGCGGCTCAATCAGGGCCTCATCCCGATTTTCGAGCCCGGGCTCGAAAACCTCGTCAAGGAGAACCATGCGGCCGGCCGCATCAAGTTCACCACCGATGCCGCGGCCGCCGTCAAGCATGGCCAAATCCAGATGATCGCCGTCGGCACGCCCCCGGGCGAGGATGGTTCGGCCGACCTCAAATATGTGCTGGCCGTTGCCGAGGCCATCGGCCGGGAGATGGACGCGCCCAAGATCGTCGTGGGTAAGTCGACCGTGCCGGTCGGCACCTGCGAAAAGATAAAGGCCAAGATCGCCGCGACGCTGAAGGCGCGGGGCCGCGAGGATCTGACTTTCGACGTCGCCTCCAATCCGGAATTCCTCAAGGAAGGCTCCGCGGTGGCCGACTGCATGAAGCCCGACCGCATTATCGTCGGCACCGGCAGTGAGGATACCGAGACGGTGATGCGTGAGCTTTACGCTCCATTCAACCGCAACCACGAGAAGATGATCGTGATGGATGTGCGCAGCGCCGAGTTCACCAAATACGCGGCCAATTGCATGCTGGCGACCAAGATCAGCTTCATGAACGAAATGGCCAATCTGGCCGAGGAGCTGGGCGCCGACATCGAGGAGGTCCGCAAGGGCATCGGCAGCGATCCGCGCATCGGCTATCACTTCATCTATCCGGGCCTCGGCTATGGCGGTTCATGCTTCCCAAAGGACGTGCGCGCCCTGATCAAGACCGCCGAAGGCGTCAAGTTCGATGCCAAGCTGCTGCGCGCGGTCGAGGAACGCAACAATGAACAGAAGTCGGTCCTGTTCGACAAGGTGAACCGCTATTTCGAGGGCAATCTGAAGGGCAAGACCTTTGCGCTGTGGGGCCTGGCTTTCAAGCCCAATACCGACGACATGCGCGAGGCGCCGGCGCGTGTGTTGATGGAAGCGCTGTGGAAGGCCGGTGCCAAAGTGCAGGCCTACGATCCCGAGGCGATGCAGGAATGCCAGGCCATCTACGGACTGCGCGAGGATCTGCTCTTGTGCGGCACCAAGGAGGCAGCGCTGCGCGGCGCCGATGCTCTCATGATCGCCACCGAGTGGAAGAACTTCCAGGCGCCGTCGTTCGATGCGATGAAGGATGCGCTGATCACGCCGATCATCTTCGACGGCCGAAATCTCTACGACCCGAAGGTCATCGCTCGCTACGGCATCGAATATCACAGCATCGGCAGGCTGGCGGCGTGAGACCATGCGGGAAAGGCCGGTGACAAGGCCGGCTCGGACATCAGGACGGTCACGAGGGCGCCGATGAACGCGCTCGTGTCAGCAAGGGGTCTTATCTGATGGTGTTGGGCATTAGGCCGGAACAGATCGCCAACGAACATTTTGATCTTGTCGCTGTCGGTTCCGGTTTCGGTTCCGCCTTCTTCCTGCATGCGTTCGCCAAGCAGCGAAAGGCGCGCATTCTGCTTCTGGAATGGGGCCGGCACAACACGCATGAATGGCAGCTCGAGCAGAACGTCAACACCGACATTGAGGACGAGACCACCTACAAGACCAACTCCGACAAGCCGTGGAACTACACCATCGGATTGGGTGGCGGGACGAATTGCTGGTTCGCGCAGACGCCGCGCTTTCATCCGAACGACTTCAGGCTGAAAAGCCTCTACGGCGTCGGCAACGACTGGCCGATCAGCTATGACGAGCTCGAGCCGTTCTACTGCGATGCAGAGGACGTCATGTCGATTTCAGGCGACCCCGACATGGCGGCGATGATGCCGCGTTCAAGGCCGTTTCCCCAACCACCGCACCACATGTCGACGCCGGACCGAATGATGAAAGCGGCGCAGCCGGACCAGCATTTTGTCGTGCCGACAGCCAGGGCGCGGGTGCCGACCGCGCAGCGGTCTTCGTGCTGTGCCAATTTGCGATGCGGGTTATGCCCGGTCGATGCGAAGTTCACCGCCAACAACGGCCTGATGCACGTCTTCGAGCATCCCGACGTTTCGGTCTGCCTTGGTGCTGAAGTTCGTCGGCTCGACCACGTCGGCGGATCCGTCCGGTCGGTCACTTTCGTTCATGACGGCAAGGAATATTCGGTCAGCGGCGACCTTTTCATTCTGGGCGCCAATGCCATACAGAGCCCGGCGATCATGCTGCGGTCCGGCCTGTCGGGCGAATTCGTCGGCCGCGGCCTGCACGAATCCTACGGATGGAATTTCGAGGCCTATCTCGACGGTGTCGACAATTTCGACGGAAGCACCATCACCACCGGCCTGAATTTCGGCCTTTATGACGGCTCCCACCGGTCACAGCATGCGGCGGCATTGGTTTATTTCGAAAACCGCTGGCAGCATGGGATGCGCCCGGAAAAGGGACGTGTCCGTCAGACGCTTCCCCTCATCATTGTCACAGAAAACCTGCTTGAACCGGAAAATCTCGTGATCCTTGACGAGGATGAAAACGCCTTCATCAGTTTCAAGGGGGCATCCGACTACGCGGTCAAGGGCATGGCGCGGGCAAAGGAGAAATTGCCGGCGCTTCTGGCTCCGCTGCCGGTCGAAGCGATTTTCGATCGCGGCATCCGGCGGACCGAGTCGCACGTCCAGGGCACGTTGAGGATGGGCGTGAGCCCGGCGGATTCGGTTGTCGACCGTGACATGATCCACCATCGGCTCAGGAACCTTGTTGTCGTCGGCTCGAGCACATATCCAAGCTGCTCCTGTGCGAATCCGAGCCTGACCGCGGCAGCCCTCTCCTTGCGGGCGGCGAGCCGGATAGCGGGAAAGGAAATGGCCGGATGATCAAGGTTTCGCGACGCGCGGCACTGGCCATCATGGCTGGCGGAGTTGCTTCGACCGGCATCGCCTACGCCGCCGTTTCCTCGCTTTCGGACGAGGACCTGGTGCGCGTCACGCTCGAAAGATATTTCGGCAGGCTGAACATGCGCATCGAGCATTTGCAGCAGTTCGTTTTGGAGTTCCAGAAGCGGAATCCCTGGATATTTCCAAACGAAAAGCTGGGCGATGCGGTCACTCTGCTTGAGGCGCTGAAATTGGGCGCCGCCCGCCGGTTGCTGCCCGAACGGAAAAAAGAGGATCTGAGGCATTTCGACCGCTGGGTCATTGCCGAGTTCCATATGCTGACCGACTACGCCCGGCGCAGTTCGCCAACCGACCCGATCCGATTCACCGGATGGCAGCCATGCACCAATCCGTTCGCCAATTTAGAGATGCAGCAGGGTGCCTGACGGCGGGTTGCAGTCACCATCCGTTAACAAGCGATCCGTCATCGTCCGTAAACTTGAGAATGCGACAGGAGCCGAAACCATGAAAGTGCTTTTTGCAGGCGGCAACGGTTACACGCCCCAGTTCAGCGGCGGTGTCCAGTCCAGCACTCATCATCTTGCCGAGCAGCTGCTCGAGCGCGGACATGAGGCGTCGGTGCTCGCCGCGCTGTTCGGCCAGGGCGTCTTCGGCTACAAGGCGCGCGCCAAGATGAAGCTTCTGAGGCAGCGAGCGGTCATCGACAGCTATCCGGGCTATCCGGTCGTGCGGGCTTGGTTTCCCTGGGAGGCGGCGGGTTTTGCCGTCGAAAAGCTGAGGCCGGACGTCGCCGTGGTCCAGTGCCACAAGTCGGTTCCGATCGGCAAGGCGCTGCAGGCCGAAGGCGTACCGCTGGTCGTGTATCTGAGGAATGTCGAGTTTCATGAATTGGGCGGCGATCTGCGCGAGCTGCATTCGGCGCTTTACATCGCCAATTCCGAGTTCACGGCGCGCTCCTACAAGGCAAAATTCGATATCGATTCGACGGTTATACCGCCGACCATCAATCCCGCACTCTACAGCACGCCGACGACGGGTGCGTTTGTCACGCTGATCAACCCCTATGAGGAAAAAGGTTTCGAGCTTGCGGTGCGCATCGCCGCCGCCTGCTCCGAAATCCCGTTCCTGTTCGTCGAAAGCTGGAAGCTCGATGACGATCATCGGGCCCGGATCGAGCAGACGATCGCGCCGCTCGGCAACGTCACGCTGGAGAGCCGGACCAGCGATATGAAGACGGTCTATGGCCGCACGAAAATCCTGCTCGCACCCAGCAAATGGGAAGAGGCCTGGGGCCGGGTGGCGTCGGAAGCGCATTGCAGCGGCATTCCCGTCGTCGGCTCGCGTCGTGGTGGCCTGCCCGAAGCGGTCGGCTCCGGTGGCGTGGTGCTGGACTACGACGCCCCACTCGCCGACTGGGTGGCAGTGGTCAGGCGTCTGTGGACCGACAGCCAGGAATATCGGCGGCTTTCCGCGGCGGCGCGTGCATTCTCCGAGCGCCCGGAACTCGATCCGGCGAGTCAGTTCGCGACCTTCTTCTCGATGCTAGAGAGGGCGACACGACAGCCTTCGCGGCAAGCCGCCTAATGCATGTCGCCCAAAAGTGCGTAGCGGTTTTGGACAACGACTGCATAAAACAAACCTTAAAGCGCGTCGCGCGACGCGCTTTAAGTCCCGAAACCAGGTTCAGGCCGGTCGTTTGACCCGGCTCTTGAGCGTCTCGTAGCCGCGTTCGCCAAGCAGCGTGCGCGCGACGGTCTTGATCGCCGTCTTGCGCCCGTCGGGCGAACTGATCTCCTGCAATCTGTCCGGAAGGTTGCGTGCCGTCTGTCGAAGTGCCGGAAGCGACAACGTGTCGGGATAATTTATCACATGCGTTTCCACGCACAGCACCGGTTTGCCGGAAAGCTTGGCGATTTTTAGCGCCTGCTGGTGCTCGCTTTCGATGAACAGGATGGCATCGGATTTGCGGTAGAAATCGGCCTTGAAACTGCCATGCACGCCAAGCCGTTGCCGTTCCGCCTTGCTCGGCAGGTCAAGCATGATCAGCTTGTCGTATTCGATGCCGTGCTTTGCGAGCCATGCTTCGGTAAGCGCGCGGTATCTCTCGAGCCGGCTGGTGACGAGCCAGCCGATCTTGCGGGTCGGGCCAAAGAGAGGCAGTGCTTCGCTCAGAAATTTCTCATAGGCCGGGCCGTCGTCGTTCTCTGCTTCGGTCGGATCCAGGCAGAGCACACCGTCGATGTCGACACAGCATTGCGCGAGGAATTTGTGGTGCATGAAATTCCACTGGAACATCCTTGGATGCGGCACGACTTCCAAGACGATGTCGGTTTCCTCGTGCTGTGGCAGCAGGCCGAACACAGCGGCGAAGGTGAAGTCCGCCTTGATGCCGGCGGCCTCTACGCGGCTGCGTGCCTCGCGCATGGCGGCGCCGCCGCTGACGCTGTCGTCGATCACCAGAACCTTGCGCATGTCGGAAGCCTGCCGGTCGAGCGCGGCCCGGCGTTTGGTGACCCCCGAAGTATAGATCTTTCCGGCAAGGAAACTGTCCAGATCGGTCATCGGGATGTTCGCCGTCAGGCTGAGCAGCGTGGCGGCGAGAATGCCGCTTCGGGGGACGCCGACCACCAGGTCGATATCGCGCGGCAACCGGTGAAGGTTCCTGACAATGGCATCGTTCATGTCGGAGATCGATCGGTAGTGCATGGGATCAGGCCTGGTCCTCGTATGGATGTCCGTGCAAGTTACTTCGCCTCGCTTGGTGCCGCCGCGGGCGCCCGTGCCGGCAGGAGCTTCACTGCCTCCCGCAACGCCTCGCGGCCGGAAGCAAACGCTAGGGCGACCACGATGGTGATCATGTAGGATAGCACCACCGCGCTCGCCATGGCGAGGATGTGCTGTTGCGGCAGCAGCGGCTTGGCGAACCAGATGGCGGCAAGCGCCAGATGTGCACCAAGCACAAAGGGCGTTGCCGCGCGAAGAATATGGCTTGCCCGCAGCGGTCCGGTCTTGCCGATATAGAGCCACAGGAAAGGCGTTCTGAGATACTCGCTGACTGCATAGGCGATCGCCACGCCCAGCGCGCCATAGGGCAGGCCGACGATGAAGGCCAGCACCGAGGTCAAGGCTGTTATGATGCCCCAGCGCATAAAATCGCCCGAGCGGCCCTGGCTGATGAAAAGCCATCCCGCCGGGTTGTTGAGCGGCTGCAGCAGCCCGGCAAAACCGAGCGCCAGGAAGATGCTGGAACTCTGCCGCCACTGCTCGCCGAGCACGAACGGTATCAGCACGTCGGCCATGGCGGTGGCGAAGGCGACACCTGGAAGTGCAACCAGCAATATCAGCGGCATGACGCGAAGATAGGCGCTGCGGTAGCGGTCCGGCTCGTCCTTCAGCCTGGAAAGAGCCGGCACCATGACCTTCGACAGCGGGTTGGTGATCTGGCTCAGCGGAAACAGAAGCAGCTTGTAGGCGCGGTCATAGAGCCCAAGCTGCGCTTCGCCCCAGTATTTTCCGATCAGCACATTGTCGAGATTTCGGGCAAAGAAGTTGGCGAAGTTGAATCCGGTGATGCCGGCGCCGAAATTGATCAGCTCACTGATGCCGGTAACCTTGCGCGGCAGGCTGGGGCGCCATCGCGAGCTTGCCCAGAAGCAAATCGTGGGCAGCACGGCTGCTGTCAGCGTGCCAGCAAAAAGCGCCCAGTAGGAACGGTCGATGAAAGTCCAGGCGATCGACACGACGAGGCCGGCGATGGCACTTGCGACGTCGATGATGGCCAGGCGGGCGAACTGCATGCGGCGTGTCAGCAGCGCCAGATGCTGGGCGCCGAGCCCATAGGCTATGATCTGCAGCCCGAGCGCGGCCACCAGATCTGCCACCCGCGGCTCGCCGTAGAAGGCGGCGACCAGAGGCGCCGCGCCGGCGAGCACGCAAGCGAGTAGCACGCTGACCGCGACATTGATCCAGAAGAGGTAATTGATCTCTTCATGCTTGATTCCACTTTTCTGGATCGTCGCCTGGGTTAGGCCGAAGTCCTGGAACAGCGCGATGAAGGCAAGCACCGGCGCACACATTGCCACCACACCGAAGTCGTGCGGCGACAGCAGGCGCGACAGCACGATGACGGAGGCGACCTGCGTCGCAACCCGCACCGATTGCGCCAAAGCCGTGACGATAGCGCCGCGTCCGACCGATCTGCGGAGAGAGCCCTCTGGCGGATCGAATGCATTGGCTTGCAAATTCAGGATCCCTGATTTTTGTGCCGGTCCCACTATCCGACCCATGCCCGATGCCACCATCAAACTACGGCATTAATTTTGCAGCGCAACAAAAAACATGGATACCTGCCTCGCTGCACCAAAAATGTTGCGATGCAGCAAAAGCTGTACTAGGGTTTTTCCGGGCGGGCCAACAGCGGTCGAGTTTTCATGCTGCATGTCTTGTACTTGGTACACGACGTCTCCGATCCGGCAGTGCGCCGGCGGATCATAATGCTCAAGGCAGGCGGCGCCCAGGTCACACTGGCGGGCTTCCGTCGGACTGTAAGCCCGATCGCCGATGTCGAGGGCTTGCGGCCGATCGATCTTGGCGCGACGCGCGACGGCCGATTCGCCCAGCGTCTGGCAGCAGTCACAAAGGCGGCGGTCTCGATCGGTTCGAAACTAGGTTCGATGCCAAGACCCGACCTCATCGTCGCACGCAATCTGGAAATGCTGGCGCTTGCCCGGCGTGCCAGATCGGCGTTCCAGGCAACGGTGCCGATCGTCTATGAGTGTCTCGACATCCATCGTCTGATGCTTCGCGACGACTTTCTGGGCAGGGCCATGCGCGGCGCGGAACGCTATCTGGCCAGGGATGTAAAGCTGCTGGTCACCAGTTCGCCGGCCTTCATCGCCAATTATTTCAAGCCATTCGGGCAGATTGCTGCGCCGGTCGAACTGCTCGAAAACAAATATTTCGAGCTTGCCGCGGTTTCGCTGGATGATCGCACAGCGGCGGAGGCCCCCATCCCTCCGCCTTGGCGGATCGGCTGGTTCGGCGCACTCCGATGCCGCCGCTCCCTGGAGCTTCTGGCCGAATTTTCCCGACGGCTCGAGGGCCGCTTCGAAATCATCCTCAGAGGCCGTCCGGCGCTTTCCGAATTTCCGGATTTTCACGGTTTCGTTGAATCCGAGCCCTGGCTCTCGTTTGGCGGGCCCTATCGGAATCCCGAGGATATGGCTACGATCTACCGTGAGGTCCATTTTTCCTGGGCCATCGATTTTTTCGAGCAGGGGCTGAATTCCGAATGGCTGCTGCCCAACCGTCTCTACGAGGGCTGCCGCTTCGGCGCCGTGCCGATCTCGATGGGCAACACCGAAACTGGCCGGTTCCTCGACCGGCAGGGGATCGGCGTTCTTTTGCCTCAAGCCACTCCCGAGGCACTCGAAGCCGCCCTGGGCGAACTGGAGGAGCATCGTTTCGGAAAATTGCGGGCGCGTGTTCTTGCCCGCAATCCGCGAACCTGGAGCCACGACCGCAGCGATTGCCGGGCGCTCGTCGAGAAGCTTCGCGGGTTGACGGCCGTGCCCGATTCATATGCTGCCAAGGCACTGGCTTAGGAATGCTATGGATGGACACGGGCCGATGATGCAGACCAAAATTCTTCCGTCCAGCCTGATCGTGATTCCGTGCCTGAACGAAGCGGCTCACATCGGCGCGCTTGTTCATGAGCTTCGCCCGGCGGCCGAGAGGCTCGGTGCCCGGATCGTCGTTGCCGATGGCGGCAGCACGGACGGCACAAGGGCGATCGTCGAGGAGATCGCCGGGAAGGATCCGCTGATCATCCTTCTTCACAATGAAAAGCGCCTCCAGAGTGCGGCGATCAATCTCGCCGTCGCCAGTTGTGGCGAAGGGGCTGAATATGTCATTCGCATCGACGCGCATGGCGGCTATCCCCCGGATTATTGCGATCGGCTGGTCGAGGAGGCGCGGATCACCGGCGCGGACTCGGTCGTCGTCTCCATGCTGACCAGCGGCAGCGGTATGGTGCAGAAAGCGGTCGCGGCTGCACAGAACTCCAAGCTCGGCACTGGTGGCTCCAAGCACCGGCATCTCTCAGTGGGAGAGTGGGTCGATCACGGCCACCACGCGCTGATGCGAATATCGGCCTTCAAGGCGGTTGGCGGCTATGACGAGACGTTCAGCCACAATGAGGATGCGGAACTCGACTACCGGCTGCGCAAGGCCGGTTACCGGATCTGGATGAGCGGCAAGACGAAAATGATCTATTACCCGCGCTCGTCGCTCGCCGACCTCTATTTCCAGTATCTCGGCTATGGCCGCGGCCGGGCAAAGAACATTCTCAAGCACCGCATGATACCGAAGGTCCGGCAGATGGTGCCGCTTCTGGTGTTCCCAGTCGTCCTTCTCGCGGCTTTTTCCTTCGTGCATTGGCTGGCGATCACGCCGCTGCTGGTGTGGGCGTCGGTCTGCCTCGGATATGGCGTGTGGACCGCCATCAGCCAGCGCAATCCGGACAATGCGCTTGCCGGGATTTCGGCGATGGTCATGCATTTCGGCTGGTCCGTCGGCTTCTGGCTGCAACTGCTTGGACCGCGATCACAGCGCAGGGTGGCGTGATGGGTGTGGCCGAAAAAAACCGCAGCATCGACATCTGCGTCTGCACGTTTCGGCGGCCGGAGCTTGCTGACACGCTTCGCTCGATAGCCGCCCTTGACGTGCCTTCGGGATACGACATCCGCGTCATCGTGGCCGATAATGATGACGGCCCGACGGCAGAGCTGCTGGTGGCGACGTTGGCGGAGACGTTGAAGTTGCCGATCAGCTACCATCATTGCCCGGCGCGCAACATCTCGATCGCCCGCAACGCCTGCCTCGACGCCAGCACGTCGGATTTCGTCGCCTTCCTCGACGACGACGAAACGGCATCGTCCAGATGGCTCGCCGAATTGGTGGCGACGGCGGAGGTGAGTGGCACCGCCGCCGTGCTCGGGCCGGTGCGGGCGCGCTATCGGCCGGACGCGCCCGACTGGATGCGCCGCGGCGATTTCCACTCGACCCTGCCCGTCTGGGTGCGCGGCGAGATCCGTACCGGCTACACCTGCAACGTCCTGCTCAGGATGGGCGCCGACTGCCTCCGCGGCCGACGGTTCAGCTTGGCGCGTGGCCAGACCGGCGGCGAGGACACCGAATTCTTCGATCATATGGTCAAGGCCGGCGGCCGCATCGCCTTTTCGCCGCAGGCCTGGGTCGACGAAGTGGTGCCGCGCGCCAGGGCCGCATTCGACTGGCTCCGCCGCCGCCGGTTCCGCGCCGGGCAAACGCATGGGCACCTTCTGGGGCGCGACGCGAATGGGCTCGCACTGGTGAGGCAAGTTGGTCTTGCCTCGGCAAAGGCGGTCTTTTGTTTCGCATCGGCAATCCCGGTCGCCATCAATCCCGTGCGCAGGAACCGCAGCGTGCTTCGCGGCGTCATGCATGTCGGCGTCGTGAGCGGTCTAGTCGGTGTGCGTGAAATCCGCCAGTACGGCCTGCCCTCGCCGCAGGAAGGGGGCAAGCGTGCAGCCTGACGTCACCTTTGTCATTGCCGCGTACAATGCGGAGCTGACCATCGAGCGGGCGATCGCCAGCGCCATAGCCCAGCGTGATGTCAGCGTCGAAATCATCGTCGTCGACGACCAGTCGCGCGACCGGACGCTCGATCTGGCGCGATCCTACCCCGAAGACATCGTACGCGTTGTCGCACTTGAGCAAAACCGTGGTCCCGGCGGCGCCAGGAATGCCGGCCTTGAGCTTGCCCGCGGCAGGTGGGTCGCGGTACTCGATTCCGACGACGCCGTCTATCCCGGGCGAATCTGCACCATGATTGACCGTGCGGAGAAAGCGGGCGCCGAGATCGCGATCGACAATCTTCAGGTCGTTCGCGAGGACGGCGTTGCCGAGGAGACGATGTTCCCGGCCGACTACCTGGAGGGGCTCGGTGAAATCTCGCTGGCGGACTATATCGCCGGCAACGTGGTCTTCGAATCCAGGTTCAATCTCGGCTATCTCAAACCGATCTTCCAGCGACGCTTCCTGAGCGAAAACGGGCTTCGCTATGACGAAGGCCTGATCATCGGAGAAGATTACATCCTGCTGGCCAGTGCTCTGGCCAAGGGCGGCAAATGCGTGGTCGAGCCGACGACCGGCTATGTCTACCATATCCGGACCGGCTCCATTTCCCGCGTGCTTGAACTTCATCACGTCGAGGCGATGCGCAAGGCCGACCTCGTTTTCGCCAGGACCCATTCGATGGACGCAGCCGCCGAGGCCGCTTTCGCGAGGCGCACGCGCAGCCTGCGCAAGGCGGCGTCTTTCCTTTCGTTGGTCCAGCACATCAAGGCCCGATCCCCCCTCAAGGCGGTGTGGACGGTGCTCAGCGATCCGGCGGCGGTTCGGCATATGGGCATGCCGATCGCCGTTCGGCTGCGAAGGGTGGCGGCGCAATTTGCCGCGGGTGCGGGGGAGGTGAAGGGTGCAGGCAGCTGAAAAACAGTTTGGCGGCCTGCGACAGGTTGAAGTGATCTCCTCAGAAGGAATATGCAATGAAGAAAGTCAGGAAGGCAGTCATACCGGTAGCGGGGCTTGGAACGCGATTCCTGCCGGCGACCAAATCGATGCCGAAGGAAATGCTGCCGGTCGTCGACAGGCCTGTCGTGCAATACGCGGTGGACGAGGCGTTCGAAGCCGGCATCGAGCACATTGTCTTCGTGACGGGCCGCAACAAGGCGGTCATTGAGGATTATTTCGATCTGCATCCCGAACTGATCGGGACCTTGGAGCAGACCGGCAAGACGGCTCAGCTTCAGGCGCTCGAAAGCCTGCTTCCCGTGGCTGGCGCGACGAGCTTCATCCGGCAGCAGTCGCCGCAAGGTCTCGGCCATGCGGTATGGTGCGCCCGGGAGGTCATCGGCGATGAGCCTTTTGCATTGCTGTTGCCGGACATGGTGTCCTTCGGCGGGCGCGGATGTCTCGCCGAAATTGCCGACCTCTATGCGCAGACCGGTGGAAACGTTATCGCTGTCGAGCGCTGTGATCCGACCGAGACCAGCAAATATGGCATTGTCGGCTGCGGCGCGGATGTCGGCTCGGGTTTCGAGGTCACCGCCATGGTCGAAAAGCCGGCTCCGGCCAATGCGCCGTCGAACTACTACATCAACGGCCGCTACATCCTGCAGCCCGAGATCTTCGCGCTGCTCGGCAATCAGCAGCGCGGCGCCGGCAACGAGATTCAGCTGACCGACGCCATGGTCCGCCTTGCGCAGAGCCAGGCTTTCTTCGCCCAGCCCTTCAACGGTCGAATGTTCGACTGCGGCTCGAAGGAGGGGTTCATCCAGGCCAATGTCGCATTCGCGCTGGCGCGTGACGACATGAAGGCGTCGATCTTCGAGATGCTTCAGGAGTTCGTCCGGACGCATGAGCGCCGGGTGGAAGCCGCATAAAGCCCATTATTTGGGAGCATTAGCAAATGGATGATGACGCGAGACACGCCGATATGTCTTGCTGCCCAGGTCTCGCGGTGTCTGGCATGAAGCTTGCGTCGTATATATGCTGATGCTCTCGATTTTGCTCTAGCGTCTGCAACTTGAGCATCGGACCCAAAGTGGAGGCCGGTTTTGGGAAAATCCGATGTTGGACAAAAATAGAGCGGCGGCACAGTTCGACTTGAGAGACCGCCGCTCTAGGTACAAACTAGAATTGGACCGAAGATGAATTATGCCAATTTTCCTCTCGACAAGAGGAAGCCATTGCCGAGTTCGGACGCAGTCAGCGCCGAAGACTTTATCGATGTCGAGCGCTTGCTCGGCATGGCAGCAAGGCAGGCAAAGGTTGTTGCGGCATGCGCCGCCATCGGACTTTTTCTGGGCGTGCTCTATTTGCAGACCACGCCTCCCACCTATATGGCAATGAGCCGCGTGCTGATCGATGAAGGCTTGAACAAGGTCGTTGACGAGGTCTCGGCGGCGTCGGTGAGCATGCAGACAGACTCCGCCATTCTCAGCCAGATCGAAATTCTCCACTCGGCGAGGCTGGCGGCGGTGGTCGTCGACAGGCAGAAGCTCGATCAGAACGACGCTTTCATGGACCCTCCGACGTCGGCCGTGTCGAAGGCTGCCGATTTTGTGCGCGGCGTGGTCCGGTATTTCCGTCCCAGTCCCGCCGTGGGTACTACCGACGTTACTCAGCTTGATCCGGCGACGCGTGACGCGATGGTTGCGTCGTCACGCCGCGATTACGCTATCCTCAAACTGCAAAACGAGGTGCAAGCCGAGCGCATTGGTCGAAGCTATGTGATCTCCATCGCCTACCAGGCGACGGACCCCGCACTTGCGACCGCGGTCACCAAAGCCTATGCCGACGCCTATCTCGCGGATCAGCTCGATGCGAGCTTCGATGCGACCGAGCGGGCGGCGGTCTGGCTGCAGGGCCGGCTGACGGAGCTTCGCGAAAGTTCCCAGACAGCGGCGCTCGCCGTCGAGAAGTTCAGGGCCGAACATGGGCTGGCCGTCGATGACGGCCAGTTGATCAGTGACAAGCAACTGTCGGACCTCAACGGCCAGCTCATTGAGGCGCAGGCCGATACCGCCCGCGCCAGCGCCCGCTACCAGCAATACAAGTCGATCGTCGAAAGCGGTTCGGACAACGCATTCAGGGACGCCGCCATATCCGCCGACCAGCCGAGCAACTCGGTCATTTCAACGCTCAAGACCCGCTATCTCACTGTCGCCAAGCGGCAGCAGGATATCGAAGCCAATTTCGGGGCTGAGCATCCCCAGGCCGTCGCACTTGCCAAGGAAAAGGCCGACATTTCGGCGCAGATTTTCGGCGAGCTGAAGCAATTGACCGAAAGCTACCGCAACGAATACGAAGTCGCTCTCGCACGCGAGACGGCGCTCCGCGCAAATGTCGCGTTAGCGGCTGGCAAGAGTTCCATCGACAACCAGTCGCAGGTCAAGCTGCGCGAATTGGAGCAGAAGGCAACCGCGCTCTCGACGCTCTATCAGACGTTCCTTGGCCGCTACGAGGAAGCGTCCCAGCAGCAATCCTTCCCGGTCGGCAAGATCCGCGTCATCTCCGACGCGACGCTGCCGAAGTCCGCGGCAACCCCGCGCATGTCCATAGTGCTGGGACTTTCGCTTGTTCTTGGCGTGATGATGGGAGCCGGGGTTGGCGGCCTGAATGAATTCAGGGAACGGTTCTTCAGGACCGGCGAAGACGTTCGCGATCGCGTCGGCCTCAAATTCCTCGGCTACCTGCCGATCATCGGCAGCAAGGTCGTCAAGGACGACAGGCGCGATGACGGTCAGGCGGACGTCAGAACCGCTCAATCACCGTCGGCCGCTGAAAGGCGCGCGCGCATGCGGGTGAGCATCGACGCTCCAGCATCGATGTTTTCCGAAACGCTCCGCAGCGCCAAGATTGCCTTCGACGTCGTGATGGAAGGGCAAGGCAGCCGGGTCATTGGCGTAGTCTCGGTCCTTCCCGGCGAGGGCAAGTCGACCGTGGCGGCGAATCTGGCCGGACTGCTTGCCGCCAACGGGTCGAAAACCCTGCTGGTGGACGGCGACCTGCGCAACCCCGGCCTCAGCCGCAGCCTTGGCATGGAGGCCGAGCAAGGCCTTATGGAAGCGGTGGTGAGTGGGCAGACCTGGCAGTCCGTTGGCAAGATCGACCGGCAGACGAAGCTGGCGATCGTCCCGGCCGTCCCGCGCGGTCATTTCTCGCACACTAGCGAGCTTCTGTCGTCGGCCGGAATGCGGCGTTTCATCGACAACGCCAAGGAAACCTTCGAATACATCATCGTCGACCTGCCGCCGCTCGGACCGGTGGTGGATGCCAAGGCCTTTGCCCCGCTTGCCGACGGCTTCGTGCTCGTGACCGAGTGGGGGCGCACGCCGCGTGCGATGGTGCAATCCATACTGAGCTCGGAATCCTATATCGCCAACAAGATCGTCGGCGTCGTCTTGAACAAAGTCGATTTGAAGAAGCTGGCGAAGTATGGATCGATCGGCGGCTCGGAAAAATTCTTCGACAGATATTCGAGCTACTATCTGGAAAAATCGGAAGCGCGGACGAAGGCAAACACCTGAGGCGGTATACCAGAACGAATGTTGAGCACAGCGTCGTCCTGCGCGGCGAGACCGATGCCGAGCCTGATGCTGGCGCACGAATGCCCTCGAACAGACCATGATCAGCAGCTTTGCGCATGAAGCTGACATGGTCGGCGGGAATGTCGCTTCTGGTGCTGGTCGATCTCCTCGCTTGACCCGAGAGGTCGCCGAACCGCGCCGGGTCGACACGGTTGGAAAGAGGGCTCACCACTGCAGAAGGTGATCCACGATAGAAAATAATTCTCGCTTGGGAAGTCGCGTCGTCATGCCGCGCCAAAAAGCGTGGGCACCATTGTTCGCGCCGCACATTCACAGCAGGACTTGCAGCCAGGAACCGGCGTGACACGCCGGCGCGGTTACGCCGCCTTGAGACGATAGCGGAAGACGGTGTGGTCGAGCAGAAGCCGGATTCGCGGTTCGGCCTCGATCGCAATCAGCCAACTCGCGGCGATCATGGTCGCCCCGACGATGACCACCGAAAGCAGGTATGGCACTCCCGCGCGCATCAAGGCCCCGAGAATAGCCGCGCCGACGACATTATGGATCAGATAGAGAGGGTAGGTCATCAGCCCGATCCGACGCCAGCCGCGCCAGGACAGGTCGAGCCGTAATGACCACGCCATCAGCGCCATGGCAGCGAGAAACAGGACGATCGGCGGCGCGTAGGGCATCGCGGCTTCGACCTTGATGCTGCGGACGTCGACAGCACTGATGATCTGCAGCGCGCCGCCGGCCAGGAACAAGGCGCAGAAGGCAAGGCGGGCGGGCGTCACTGCCTTGAAACGCATCAGCCAGAGCAGCACACCTGTCGCGAAAAAACATCCGTGATGCACCAGGAGCAGGTCGAGCCAGCGCGCCTCGGCAAGGTCCGACCAGTCGAATGGATAGTACAGGCACCAGAAAAGCGTGCTGATCGCGCCGAGCGCAACTGCCACCGCTTCCATCAGATCGAAGCGGCCGAGCCGCAGCAGGATCCAGACGACGGCATAAAAGGCGATCTCGATGCCGAGCGTCCAGTAGACGCTGTCGAGCCAGGGGTTGAACGGAACGAACAAGGCGGTGCGCAAGAGCCTGGTGACAGCGTCCGTCGGCCAACTGAGATCGACGAAAAGCAGCACCATCGCGGTGACTGGCGCGCAGATCCAGACGGCCGGCGCCAATCGTTTCACCCTTGCCTCGAAAAACCGCAGCGGTGTCGAATGCTCGGCGCTGAAGGCGATGACGAAGCCGCTGATGACGAAGAATATCTGGACGCCGACCCATCCGAATTGGACCAGCCCGCCTATTTCCGGATGCGGCGGGATGCCGCCCGTCGCGCGCGCCGAAACGCCCTCGGGGAACGCCCACACCCAGAAGCCGTAGTGGTAGAACATCACGAGGACGGCGGCGAGAAAACGCAGGATGTCGATGCCGCCGAATGTGGTTTTTTGCTGAGCCATGCCGTGCCTTCGGAATGGCCCCCCACGCAAAGTTTAAGGGCTATTGCTGCATTGCACAACAGACGATTGCAGTGCAGGATGAATTCGTGAATTCGTCCGACGCCGCGATCCGCCTGCCGCGCTCCGAAAGCAACTAAAGCCCGATGCCGCGCCCTTTGAGCGCCGCAGTGATCTCGTCGAGAATGGCCGGGTCGTCGATGGTCGCCGGCATCGTCCATCCTTCCTTGTCGGCAATCTTCTGCATGGTGCCGCGCAGGATCTTGCCGGAGCGCGTCTTTGGCAGGCGCTTGATCGTCACCACCGTCTTGAAGGCGGCGACCGGGCCGATCCGCTCGCGCACCAGGGTGACGACCTCGGCCTCGATGGCGCCGCTGTCACGCGCGACACCCGCATTCAGCACCACGAAGCCGAGCGGAACCTGGCCCTTCATCGCATCGGCGATGCCGATGACGGCGCATTCGGCAACGTCGGGATGCGCGGCCAGCACCTCCTCCATGGCGCCGGTCGACAGCCGGTGGCCGGCGACATTGATGATGTCGTCGGTCCGGGCCATGACGAACAAATAACCGTCCTCGTCCATCATGCCGGCATCCGCCGTTTTGTAGAAGCCGGGGAATTCATCGAGATAGGCTTGGCGAAACCGGTCATCGGCGTTCCACAGCGTCGGCAGGCAGCCGGCCGGCAGCGGCAGCTTGACTACGACATTGCCCAACGTGCCGCGCGGGATTTCGTGCCCGGCATCGTCGAGCACGCGAATGTCGTAGCCGGGCATCGGCACCCCGGGCGAGCCATATTTCACCGGCAGCAGGCCCAATCCGGCTGGGTTGATCGTCATCGGCGAGCCGGTCTCGGTCTGCCACCAATGGTCGATCACCGGCACGTTCAGTTTCTGCTCCGCCCATTTGATGGTTTCCGGATCGGCGCGCTCGCCGGCGAGGAACAGCGTGCGGAATTTCGACAGGTCGTATTTCGGGACGAATTCGCCCTTTGGGTCCTGTCCCTTGATGGCGCGGAAGGCGGTGGGCGCGGTGAACAGCGCGACGACTCCATGCTCGGCGATCACCCGCCAGTAGGTGCCGGCGTCGGGCGTGCCGACCGGCTTGCCCTCGAACAGGACGGTCGTGCAGCCATGCAGCAGCGGGCCGTAGACGATGTAGGAATGGCCGACCACCCAGCCGACGTCGGAAGCCGCCCAGAACACCTCGCCCGGCTTGACGCCGAACTCGTTCTCCATCGACCATTTCAGTGCAACCATGTGGCCGCCATTGTCGCGCACGATGCCCTTGGGCTGGCCGGTCGTTCCGGACGTGTAGATGATGTAGAGCGGATCGGTGGCGAGCACCGGAACGCAGTCGACATTGGCGCCCGCGGCCCGCTCGCGGGCGACGGCGTCGGCATAGTCGATGTCATGGTTTTCCCTGAGCTCGCAGCGCAGCTGGTCGCGCTGCAGGATGAGGCAGGCCTCGGGCTTGTGCCGCGACATCTCGATCGCCGTGTCGAGCAGCGGCTTGTAGGCAACGACGCGCCCGGGCTCCAGGCCGCAAGAGGCGGAAATGATCAGCTTCGGCCTGGCGTCGTCGATGCGCGTGGCGAGCTCGTGCGAGGCAAAGCCGCCGAAAACGACCGAATGCACGGCGCCGATCCGGGCGCAGGCAAGCATGGCGAAGGCCGCTTCCGGCACCATCGGCATGTAGATGATGACTCGATCGCCTTTTTGGACGCCGCGGTTCTTCAGCACCGACGTCAGCGCGATCACCTCGCGTTTCAGTTCGGCATAGGTGAATTTCCTGATCGTGCCTGAAATCGCGCTGTCATGGATCAGCGCGGTCTGATCGGCGCGGCCACCCGCTACATGGCGGTCGACGGCGTTGAAGCAGGTGTTGCAGGAGGCGCCGCCAAACCAGTGCCCATAGACGCCGGCATTCGGATCGAAGACCGTGTCGAACGGTGAGAACCAGTCGATGGCTTTGGCCGCATCCGCCCAGAATTTTTCCGGGTCGCGTTTCCAGCCGTCATAGACCTCGTGGTAGCGTGACGCCATCCAGCTTACTCCCCAGGAATGTTTGCTGCCTTTGAAATAGCGTATGCTGTTTTTGCAAGCATGTGCAATTTCGTCGTTTGGCGTTCTCGCCCTGGTCGCAAATAGCCGGCACGATGGTCTCGGGTCATAATTGCAATCTGGGTCATAATTGGGGGCAAGTCGCAATGAAGTTGCGGTGCAAGGTTGGATCTGCCGTTTTGGCGGCGATGCTGTTGGTGGTCGCTTCCGCCGCTCAGGCCGGCGATGCGGCGGCACGGCGCATTATCGGCTTTTCGCCGGACGGTAGCTACTTCGCCTTCGAACAATACGGTACGCTCGACGCCGGCGCTTCGGATTCGGGCTGGTCGGAGATCGACATCATCGACACGCGCACCGATGGATTCGTCGGTGGTAAGCCGATCCGCATCGTCGACGAAACCGAGGAGGCGACGCTCACTCTCGATCAGGCGAGGGCACAGGCTGCCGCGCAGGCGGCACCGATCCTCGCCCGATATGCCATCGCGCCGCGCGGCGAGCGGACGGCTGTGGACAGGTTCACCTTTCCCGACGACATGGTCGGCTACCAAGATATTGCTCGCCTCGAGCAGGTTTCGCAGAAATGGCTTTCACCGAGCTATGACGTGCTTGGCATCTCTAGCATCCAGCTCGACCAGTTCCTGGCCGACAGCACGACGGATTGCTCGTCAAGCTTCGACGAGACGCAGCAAGGCGCCACAGTAGGCAAGGGGCTCGGTTTCCGCCTGACGCTGCAGGGACTGGATGGCAAGGCGTTCAAACTGCTGCATCAGGACAAGGCTGTGCCCGGCTCGAGGAATTGTCCGACTTCCTACAGCCTGTCGGAATCCTATGCATTCACCCCGGACGGCAAACCGGCTGTGCTTGCCGTGCTCGTGCAACGCTTCAGTCAGGGATTTGAAGGACGGGACGCCGCTTTATCGCCGTGACCGGCCAGGTGCGTTGAAAAGCGCCTGCTTGCGCTCAAATGCGGATCTAAAGCGGCAGCGCCGCGAGCATGATGCCGACACCGCCGGCGATCAGCAAAGCGGCGGCCAGCACCTTTCTGTGACGTTCGAAACCGGTCGGCGCCCGATCCCAATTGTAACGCATGTTCTGCCTCCAAAAACCTGCCGGATTTTCTTACCTTACCAAAGGTAAAGGAAAAGCAACATTGTGCCTAACTCCACCACACTGGCCTGACAATGCTCGGCCTAGCGCATGACAGTATTGTCACCGACTGTCTTTGGGATTCCTTGCAAAGGCCCGCTTCGCAGACCGAAGCGGGCTTTGCTTCTTGACCGCCGCTTTGTGTGGTAAGCCGCAGCGCGGCATTGGCCGTGTGCTACATCCCCCAGCGCAGCGCAGCCGTATGTACCGGCGCGTCCCACAATGCGGTCGTCTCGTCGTCGAGCATGGTCAGCGTGATCGAACAGCCGGCCATGTCGAGCGATGTCACATAGGACCCGACCAGTGAGCGAGTGACCGTCACGCCGTTTTTCTCGAAGATTTTCCGGGCACTGTTGTACATCAGGTAGAGCTCCATCAGCGGCGTGCCGCCAAAGCCGTTGACGAAAAGCAGCGCCGGGCCTTTTGCCCTGTCACCGAGATCGCCTGATATCGCCGCGCAGATCTCCTCGGCGATGGCGTCGGCGCTCTTCAACGCGTCGCGGCGGCGGCCGGGTTCGCCATGGATGCCGACGCCGAATTCCATCTCGCCGTCGCCGATATCGAAGGTCGGCTTGCCGGCGGCCGGTACGGTGCAACTGGTCAGCGCAACCCCCATAGAGCGCGTTGCGCCATTGACGCGCTCGCCGAGCGCCTTCAACGGCTTCAGTGCCATGCCTTGCTCGGCTGCGGCACCGACGATCTTCTCGACCACCAGCGTGCCGGCAACGCCGCGCCGGCCAGTGGTGTAGGAGGAGTTCTCGACCGCGACGTCGTCATTGGTCACCACTTGCATCACGCCCTCCGACATTTCGGCGGCCATCTCGAAATTCATTACATCGCCCTCGTAGTTCTTGACGATGAACAGGCAGCCGGCGCCGGTGTTGACTGCTTCCGCGGCTGCCAGCATCTGGTCCGGCGTCGGCGAGGTGAACACCTGGCCGGGGCAGGCGGCATCCAGCATGCCGTGCCCGACCAGCCCGCCATGCAGCGGTTCGTGGCCCGAGCCGCCGCCGGAGATCAGCGCCACCTTGCCGGGCTTGAGTGTCCTGCGGCGCACGAATTTATGCTCGTCGCCAAGCGCCAGTATGTCGGCATGGGCGGCAACGAAGCCATCGAGGCTTTCGGTCAGCACCGTGTCCACAGAATTTAGAAACTTCTTCATGGCCGTCTCCTCCCGAAATAGCTGAACTTGGCGCGACTATGTCCCGCCCTTGCCGGCGATGCTGGTGATCTTCTGGATGAAATCGTTGACCGCCCGATCGAGCGCCGCATTCTGCTTGTCGTCGCCGAAATCGGGAACGATCAGCGAGACATGCCGCGTCTTGCGCATGCCTGATGCCACCGACATTTTCCCGGGATGCGCCTGATGGTAGGCGGCTAGAAAATGGTCGCGTTCGGCCGGGCTGAAATGGCAGACGGAGAAAATAGCCGGCAAATGTTTTGACGGGATCGGGATCGAGTAGGCCGGGCTGGAAATCTGGGTGACGAAACTGCGATGCTTGCCCAACGCGTCGGCGAGGCGCTGGCGCATCCCGGACGGGCGCTGGTCGAGGACCTGCGACAAGATCGTCTTATAGGCGCGGATCGCCTCTTCGGAGCCGGCTTCAGGTGTCTTGTCGGCCATGCCGGTGCCTAGATCGAAACGTCCGCAATGGCCGCCTTGGCCATTGCGAGCTGGGCGGGAACCACGGAAAGGTCGCGCAGGCCGGCCTCAATCAGCGCCGGGATTGCCGCCGGATCGCCGCCGGCGTCGCCGCATAGGCTGACCGGAATCCTTTGCACGCGGCCGAACGCCGCAACCGAGGCGATCAGCCGAAGCACGGCCGGATGCCTGATCGAATTGAGATGCGCAACCAACGCGTTGTCGCGCGCGGCCGCCATCACATACTGCGTAAGGTCGTTCGAGCCGATCGAGAAGAAGGCGACCTCGGTAAAAGCCTCAGGAGCGATCGCCACCGACGGCACCTCGACCATGATGCCAAGCGGCGGCATTTTTTGCGCGACGCCGCGCGCGGTAAGCGCGGCCTGCTCTTCCGCGAAGAGCGCGGCGGCACGTTCATACTCGTCCCTAACGGCGACCATCGGGAACATCACCTTCAGATTGCCATGCGCGGCGGCGCGCAGCAGCGCCCTGATCTGCAGCCGAAAAACCTCCGGTCTTGCCAGCGACAGCCTGATGCCGCGCAGGCCAAGGAACGGATTAGTTTCCGCCACGGTGAAGCCTGGCACCGGCTTGTCGCCGCCGGCGTCGACGGTGCGAATGGTCACCGGTCTGCCTTCAGCCCATTCGAGCACCTTGCGGTAGGCGCGATACTGCGTTTCCTCGTCCGGCAGCGTTTTGCCGAACAGGAACTCGGTTCGCATCAGCCCGACGCCGTCGCAGGTCGAGACATCGATGTTGTCGACATCGGACGGATCGGCGATGCTGACCTGCACCCGCACCGCCGTGCCGGCTTTCGTCACCGCCGGCCGGGCCAAAAAAGTTTCCGCCCTGTCGCGACGCGCCGCGAAAGACGACGATGATCGCCGGAACGCCTCGACCTCTGCCCTTGATGGCGCCAAAATGATGCCGCCATGCTCGGCATCAAGCAGGGCGACGCCGGCAAGATGAGCCGGCGAAGCACCGAGCCCGACTGCCCCAAGCCCCACGACCATCGGCACGCCGCGCGAGCGCGCCAGCATGGCGACATGGCTGGCGGCACTGCCCGCTTTCAGTGCGATGCCGCCGCCGGAACTCCAGTCGGTTTCGAGAAAGCGCGTCGGCGCGATGTCCTCGCCGTAGAAGATAGCGCCTGCCGGCGCCGCAGGGTCGCTGTCCTCGGTCAGCGCGCGCAGCACCTGGTCTCTGATGTCGCGCATGTCGGCGGCGCGCGCCCGGAAATAATCCTGGTCTGACGTTTCGTAGCCTACAATTTCGGCGTCGAGCGCTTGCCGCCAGGCCGCATCGGCCGGCTGGCCGGCGGCAATCGCGGCAAAGGCCGGGCCGGTCAGCGCATCGTCATCCAGCATGGCGAGCTGGAATTCGAGAATGTCGGCGGCGTCGCCCCTGGTCGCTTCGATCAGCGTCGCAAGCCGGCCTGTCGCTGCCTTGATTGCCGTTTCGAGCGCGAGCCTCTCGTCCGCGGCGGTCGCCTTACGGCCATAGCGCGCGACAACCGGATCGAGGTTGAACAGCGGCCCTTCGGCATAGCCGGCCGAAGCCGAAATCCCCTGCAGCCTAAGCGGTTCGGGCATGGTCTACGCCCTCGTCGAAATCGCGCCGCACCAGCTCGACCAGCGCGCCGACCGCCTCGCCGGCGCCGTCACCCCTCGCTCGGATATGCAGCACCGTGCCTTTCGGCGCCTTGGCCGCCATCACCTTGACGATGCTCTTGGCGTCGAGCCACGGCCCGTTCGCGGCGAGCGCCACTTCGACCTCAGCCGAAAATCTCTTGGCGAGCTTGGTGAACTTCACCGAAGGGCGCGCATGCAGGCCGACCTCATGGGTGATCAGAACGGTGGCTTCGGCGGATGCGGACATTGAGTCAAAATTCCTGTTCATTCACGATGGCGACAATTCGTGTGCTGTCGCCGCCACTTCCCTGAGCGAAGCGCCGCCGGACGCCTCCGTCGCCGCCATCACCGCGCCCTCGACGATCGGCGCATTGCAGACGATGATCTTGTGCGCGCGCGGCTCGCCGATCATCTCGACCGCCATCTCGCTGTTGGTCTCGGCGCCGCCAAGATCGACAAGTATGGCGACACCCGCCTCCGACCAGGCCTTGTCAATCGCGCCCATGATCGCCTCGACATTGGTTCCCAGCCCGCCATGACCGTTTCCGCCGCACCATGCAAGCGGCACTTCGTCGCCGACCATCTGGCGCACCATGTCGGCCGTGCCCTCGGCGACCAGCGGTGAATGCGATACGATAACGATGCCGACATTGCTCATGCGTGCCCCTCGATGGTCTCAGTGACAGCCCGCACCAGAAGCGCGACCGAGCGCCCGCCGGCATCCATATGGCCGATCGAGCGGTCGCCAAGGAACGAAGCGCGTCCACGCAATGCCTTCATCGGCACGGTGGCATCGGCTGCACGGTCCACGACGTCGGCGATTTCCGCTGCCGTCTTTCCCTGCAACAGCGCCTCATGCACTGGCTGCAGCACGTCGAGCATGGTCTTTTGCCCGACCTGCGACTTGCCCCTGGCTGCCACCGCCTCGATTGCCTTGCCGAAAGCCAAAGCAAGATTGGCGCGGTCCGGCTCTGCGGAAATCTCCTTGCCGAGCGCCATGAACAGCGTCCCGAACAGCGGTCCCGATGCCCCGCCCACCGTCATCACCAGCTTGGTGCCGATCGCCTTCAGCGCCTCCGGCAATGGCTTTGCAGCAAACCCCTCGGCCTCCGCCCGCACTGCCTCGAAGCCGCGCTTCATGTTCAGTCCATGGTCGCCGTCGCCGATCGCCTGGTCGAGCGCGGTCAGTTCGTCCGCGTGGGCGGCAATCGTGTCGGCGGTGACGGATATCAGTGTCTTCAGATCAACCTTGTCCATCGTCCCAGTCTTGACCATCGTCCCAGCGCTCATCGGTTTGCAATCCTATTGCCGGCCTGGTCGAAGAACAGCGGCGCCCGGTAGCGGATAATCACCCTGTCGCCCTTTTCCAATTGGATGTCGGGGTCGGTCAGCGTCACCAGCTTTCTGCTCCCCACCGTCACATGCAGGTGGTTCTGGTCGCCCAAATGTTCGACCCAGTTAACAACGCCGTCGGCGGGGCCATTCGATGCCTTGCCGATCGACAGATGTTCTGTACGCGCGCCGATCGTTTTGGTTCCCGCCGGCATATCGCCATCCGGCAGCAGGCCGGTCGGCAACAGATTGATCGCCGGCTGGCCGAGCCTTGCGGCGACATGAAGGTTTGCCGGCTCCGAGTAGATGGTGCGTGGCGTGCCGATCTGCACCAGCACGCCGTCGGCGAGAATGCCGATGCGATCGGCCATCGTCATCGCTTCGATCTGGTCGTGCGTGACATAAAGCATGGTGGCGCCGAGCTCGGCCTGGATGCGCTTGAGCTCGAGCCGGAGGTCGGCGCGCAGCTTGGCATCGAGCGACGACAGCGGCTCGTCCATCAGATAGATCGAGGGCTTGCGCACCAGGGCGCGCCCGATGGCGACGCGCTGCATCTCGCCGCCGGAAAGTTTGGTGGAGCGGCTGTTCAGCTTGTGGTGGATACGCACCATCTTGGCCACATCCTCGACGCGGCGGCGCACCGCGTCCTCGCTCAGCCGCCGCGCCGGCGAGCGCAGCGGAAAGGCCAAATTGTCGTAGACCGACAGATGCGGATAGAGCGAATATTGCTGGAAGACGAAGGCGGTGTCGCGCTCGGCCGGCGACAACATTGTCGCATCGCGGCCGCCGATATAGATTGAGCCCGTATCAGGCCGTTCCAGTCCGGCGATAAGTCTGAGCGTCGTCGTCTTGCCGGCCCCGGTCGGGCCGAGCAGCACGACGAATTCGCCGTCGGCGACGTGCAGATCGAGAGTGTCCACGGCGACATGCTCGCCGAAGGCTTTTGTCACGCCTTTGATCTGCACGTCAGCCATGATGCGCTCTTCCCTGCGTGGCGCCGTCATGGATTGCGGTTCGCACCGCGCGTCCGGAGCCCTTCTCGAACAGCGACAGCCGAGCGCTGCTCAGCACCAGGCCGACATGATCGCCCGCATTGAGCCGGATTTCGGCCGGGACCCGAGCCTTGATGATGCCGCCGGAGGTCTCCACCGCGACGATCTGCGTGGTGCCGAGATATTCGGTGCCATAGATGGCGCCGCGCAGTTTTGAAGCGTCGTCGAAGCGGATGTGTTCCGGCCGGATGCCGAGTGCCATGTCGACCGGCGCGATGTCCTCGCGCACCTCCGGCACTGCCACCTTGGCACCTTGCACCACTATCTCCCTGGCACCCTTTGAAAGCCCGCCGCCAAAGCCGAGAAAGTTCATCGGCGGCGAGCCGATGAAATCGGCGACGAACATGGTCGCCGGCCGGTCGTAGATTTCGCGCGGCGTGCCGAACTGTTCGATGACGCCGTGGTTCATAACCGCGATCTTGTCGGCCATCGACATCGCTTCCATCTGGTCATGCGTGACGTAGACCGTGGTGGCGCGGATGCGGTTGTGCAGTTCGCGCAACTCATGGACCATGAGATCGCGGAATTCGGTGTCGAGCGTGCCGAGCGGCTCGTCCATCAGGAAGCATTTTGGCCGCCGCACGATGGCGCGGCCGAGCGCGACGCGCTGGCGATCACCGCCGGCAAGGCCGGAGACCGATTTGTTGAGCAGATGGTCGATGCGCAACAGCTTCGCCGTCTCTTCGACGCGCTGGCGGATTTCGATGCCTCGCATGCCTTGCGCCAGCAAAGGGAAACCGATGTTCTTACGCACATTCATGTGCGGATAGAGCGCGAACAACTGGAAGACGAAGGCGATGTCGCGCTCGCGGGCACGCCGCATGGTGACGTCCTCGCCACCGAGCAGGATCTTGCCGCCGGTCGGCAGTTCGAGCCCGGCAATCATGCGCAACGTCGTCGTCTTGCCGCAACCCGACGGCCCCAGCATGACGAAGAACTCGCCATCCCCGACGACGAAGCTGGAATCCTGCACGGCGACGAAATCGCCGAATGCCTTTCTCAGATGCTCGACCCTGATCTCCGCCATCGTCTACTCCGGAAACTTCGAGACGATGATGAACATCGCCGTGCCGGCCAGCATGGTGATGAAGGAATAGGTGTAGAGCGACAGCGCGAAGGGCTGGAACAGCATCAGGAAGCCAATGGCAATGATCGCGGTAGCGATATTCTCCATCAGTCCGCGCCTGGCCCATGCCGGCCAGCGCGACTTGCGTTTTGCGGGTTGGGTCAGGCTCATTTGCGCACCGCGCCGAAGGTGATGCCGCGCAGCAACTGCTTGCGAAGCAGGATGGTGAACACCAGGATCGGCACCAGGAAGATCGTCGTGCCCGCGGCGACCGCCGGCCAGTCCTGGCCACCTTCGCCGATGATGGTGGGGATGAAGGGCGGTGCGGTCTGCGCCGTGCCCGAGGTCAGCAGTGCTGCGAACGCATACTCGTTCCAGGCGAAGATCAGGCAGAAGATGGCTGTCGCGGCAATGCCGGTGGTCGCCTGGGGCAGAACGGTGCGCCAGAAGGCCTGCAGCCGCGTATAGCCGTCGATCATCGCCGCTTCCTCGTACTCGCGCGGGATCTCGTCGATGAAGCCCTTCAGCAGCCACACCGCGAGCGACACATTGACCGCCGTGTAGAGCAGGATCATGCCGAGCGCGGTGTCCGACAGGCCAAGCTCGCGGTACATCAGGTAGATGGGAATAGCGACCGCGATCGGCGGCATCATCCGTGTCGACAGGATGAAGAACAGGAGATCGTCGGCCAGCGGCACCTTGAAGCGCGAGAAGCCATAGGCCGACAACGTGCCCAGGAACACCGCGCAGAAGGTCGAGCCGAAGGCGATGATCAGCGAATTGATGAAGCGCGGCATGAAGTTGGACGGGCCGGCGATCACCATGTTGCGCTTGCGCACTGTCTCGTCGCAGACGCCCGTCGCCGGTCCCAGCGAGTTGATGTATTCCGGTGTCTGCCGTGTGCGGGTCGAGAACAAATTGCAGTAGCCCTCGAGGCTCGGCTGGAACAGGATCTTTGGCGGATAGGCGATCGAATCCGGCGGTGTCTTGAAGCTGGTGGCGAAGATCCACAGCAGCGGCACTATCGAGATCAGCGCGTAAAGCACGATGATCGTGCCGGCGACACGCTTCGACGTGGGCGAGGGTGCGACAACCGAATGGGCTGACGTCAGGCTCATCTCTGCTTCACCTTGTTGAGCGCCTTGACGTAGATGTTGGCCAGCCCAAATACCGCAACGAACAGGATGATGGCGAAGGCTGAGGAATAGCCCGTCCGCCAGCTTTCGAAGGCCTGCCGCTTCAGCGTGATCGAGGCCACTTCTGTGGTCGAGCCGGGTCCGCCGCCGGTGAGCAGGTTGACCATGTCGAACATCTTGAAGTTCTCGATACCGCGAAACAGCACCGCCAGCATGATGAAGGGCAGCGCCATCGGCAGCGTGATCGACCAGAACTGCCGCCAGTTGGACGCACGGTCGACCTCGGCTGCCTCGTAGATGTATTCGGGGATCGAGCGCAGGCCGGCGAGACAGATCAGCATCACGTAAGGCGTCCACATCCAGGTGTCGACGATGACGATCGACCACGGCGCCAGCGACACGTTGGAGAGCATGCCGATCTGCGTTGCCGGAATGCCGGTGACGAACGAGATGGCATAGGCGAACAGGCCGATCTGCGGCTCGTAGAGGAAGCGCCAGAAATTGCCGACAACTGCCGGCGACAGCATCATCGGCACGAGAATGATAGTCGTCCAGAAGGCGTGGCCGCGAAACTTACGGTCGATCAGCCAGGCCAGCGTGAAACCGATCAGCGTCTGCAGCAGGATGGTCCAGAACACGAAATGCGCCGTCGTCTGCATGGCGATCCAGATGTCCTGGTCGCCGAGGATGCGTTTGTAATTGGCAAGGCCGACGTTCCTGACGACCTCATTGGGGCGATTGGCGCGGTAGTTGGTGAAGGAAAGATAGATCGCCCAGAACAGCGGGAAGATGTTGATGGCGAGCAGCAAAAGGATCGTCGGCGAGATGAACAGCCAGGCGAGGCCCTTGTCGCTGATGCCTCGGACCTTGCGGGCCAACGGCTCAGGCGTAGCCCGGGCAACGCTGTCCGCAGTCCGATTGAGCATGGTCAGTCCCGCTTCGGTCACTTTAAGTCGTCTCGACAATGGAATTTATCTGAACTGTGTCCCGTGCCAAGGGCGGCACGGGACACGCGGGTCGTGGCTCGGGAGGAGCCGGTTAGATACTGCCCCAACTACATCTTGCCATCGTCCTGGAAGACCTCGGTCCAGTCCTTGACCAGGCCGTCGAGCGCATCCTTGGCCGAACCCTGGCCGGCGACGACATAGTCATGGAAGCGCTTCTGCGACGCCTGCAGCAGCGGCGCATAGCTGGGCTCAGCCCAGAAATCCTTCACGATGGCCATGGAGTCGAGGAAGGTCTGCGCGTAAGGCTGGCTGGCCGCAAAGCCCGGGTCTTTGACGACTGCGTTGAGGCAGGAAAAGCCGCCGAGCGACCACCATTTGGCCTGCACGTCCTTGTTGGCGAACCACTTGATGTATTTGAGCGCGGCCTCCTGCTTGTCCGAGTAAGAGACCACCGAGATGCCCTGGCCGCCGAGCTGGGCGAATTGATCGCCGTCGGGGCCCTTGGGATTGGCGAAATAACCAATCTTGTCGCCGCCGACATTCTCGTCCTTCTGCAGGCCTGGCCAGGTAAAGGCGAAGTTCATGTGCATCGCCACCTGGCCGGATTTGAAAGCATCGACGCCTTCGCCCATGTAGCTGTTCGAGGCCCCGGGGGGCGTGCAGCAATCATAGAGCGCCTTGTAGAACTCCAGACCCTTCACCGATTTCTCGGAATTGACGAAGCCGTCCATCTCGTAGGGCTTGTCGGGGTTCTCATATTTGAAGCCGAAGCTGTAGAGCACGTCCATGGCGCCCATGGTGATGCCTTCGGAGCCGCGCTCGGTATAGATCGACGCGCCATAGACGGTCTTGCCATCGATCTCGCGCTTCTGGAAGAACTCGGCGATCTGCTTCAGCTGGTCGAAGGTCGTCGGCGCGGCGAGATCCCAGCCGTACTTTTCCTTGAATTCCTTCTGCAGTTCCGGCTTGGAGAACCAGTCCTTGCGATAGGTCCAGCCGACGACATCGCCCATGGCCGGCAGCGCCCAGTAGTTCGGCGAGTTCTTCGGCCATTCCGAATAGCCGACGACGGTCGCCGGCACGAAATCGTCCATGCTGATCTTCTCCTGGTCGAAGAAATCGTTCAGCTTGACGTAGTGGCCGTTCTCGGCCGAGCCGCCGATCCACTGGCTGTCGCCGATGATCAGGTCGCACAGCTTGCCCTTGGAATTCAACTCGTTGAGGAAGCGATCGGCATAGTTGGTCCACGGCACGAATTCGAATTTCATGCCGATGCCGGTTTCCTTGGTAAAATCCTTGGACAATTCGACAAGCGCATTGGCCGGGTCCCAGGCTGCCCAGCAAAGCGTCAGATCTTCAGCCTGCGCGACGTTCGAAACGGCAGTCGATGCAAACATCGCCGAGGTCAGTCCCAACGTCAGTTTCAAGGTCGATTTCATGCCTTCCTCCCATTTGCGAAACGCGTCCGGATGACGGTTTCAAGAAACCTCAACCCCCTCCTCAGGGGCCTAAACATGACGACGCGGTTGAGCGGCGGATGTTTAGTAATTTGTTTAGTGATGCAATTTTTACTAAACAAGGCAAGCGAATTCGTCGCTGCGCTGCAGCATGGCGCATCGGTCGCTTGTTCAGGAAAGGCGCGTGTCAGATCGTCCGGCGCGCGGGCGCCGGCTCATTTGACCGTCTTGGTGCTCACCGTCACCGGCCGGATCACTGGGGCCGGCGGCAGCAGGGAGCGGATATCGGCGAAGGGGAAGATCGGTTCGAAGCGGAAGGCCTCAGCGAAGGAACCGGCCGCGCCATTGCATTGGCCGGCGCGAAACGCGTTCTGCGTGCGCGCCGCATCGACGAAACGTTCGGGGTCCTGCGACTGGTGCGCCCGGATCGCCATCGCCTTGAGCTCGAAATGTCCGGAGATATCGACATAGTGCGTCGGCGAAAAGCCGGTGCCGCCGAGCGTATCGGCATGCAGCACCGGGACAGTGAAGGATGCCGCGATACGCACGCCGTCCGACAGCGCACGGTGGTCGCCATGATAGTCGTTCGGCGCATGGGTGATCGCCAGATCTGGCTTCACGTCGCCGATCAGCGCCTTCAGCGCCGCGATCAGCGCGGCATCGGCAACCAGCGCACCATCCGGAAAGTCGAGGAAGTGCGGTGTTGCGCCAAGCAGATCCGCCGCCACAGCCGCTTCCTCGCGACGGGCGCGGGCGAGTAATTCCGGATCGTCCTTCCCGCCCTTGGCGCCATCCGTGGCTATCGCAAAAACCAATTCTGCGCCTTGTGCGGCATAGGCCGCCATCGTACCGAACATGAAGATCTCGATGTCGTCCGGATGCGCACCGAGTGCCAGTATCTTCACTCTGCTCTCTCCGTGGAACTGGAATAACGGGACGAACGGAATTCTGCTCGCCTTGCTCGCCCACGCAAGCTGTTCATGCAACGATGCCGTTGTCAAAAGCCTGAGCGGATCGCGCCGACGGATTATTCGCAGATCCTCGGGGCGGTGATCCTGGGCGCGTTCTCCAGGAATATCCGGATCTTCTGTCGCCAGATCTTCTGTCGCCAGATCTTCTGTCGCTTGCCGGTTTCGCCGTCGTCGGCGGCTCGAGCCTTGTGACGATGGTGCGCGAGGAGGTGAGGCTCGGCACGGTGCGCTGGAACCCGTTCTCACGGACCCGGTTCTGAGTTGGCCCGTTGCCGGTTGCGCGGCGCCCGCCACCGCTGATATGCGGGCGCTGCGGATCCGCCGCAATGGATGGATGCATCCTTGGAACAATGACCAGAAAACCCTTGCCGGAGCTTCCGGTCTCCGCCGTGCTGCCGGCGCTCAGTGAAGCGCTCGGCCATGGCAACAGCGCCGTGCTGGTGGCGCCGCCCGGCGCTGGCAAGACGACGCTGGTGCCGTTGGCGCTGCTCGACGCGGCATGGCTCGGCACGGGGAAGATCATCCTGCTCGAGCCGCGCCGGCTCGCTGCCCGCGCCGCTGCCCGCCGCATGGCCGAACTGCTCGGCGAGGAGCCCGGCGAAACGGTCGGCTATGCCATGCGCATGGAAAACCGCGCTTCTGCGAGGACGAAAATCCTCGTCGTCACCGAGGGCGTGCTGTCGCGGATGATCCTCGACGATCCGGAGCTGCCCGGTGTCTCGGCTGTTTTCTTCGACGAGTTCCATGAGCGTTCGCTCGACGGCGATTTCGGGCTGGCGCTGGCGCTCGACGTGCAAGGTGCGCTGAGGCCCGAGCTGCGATTGCTGGTGATGTCGGCGACGCTTGACGGCGGGCGCGTCGCGCGGCTGCTTTCCGGCGCCCCGGTGATTGAGAGCGAGGGCCGCGCCTTTCCCGTCGATATCCGCTATGACGAGCGGCCGGCCGGCATCGCCATCGAGGACGCCATGGCCAAGGCGATCCGCGCGGCTCTTGCCGATGAGAGCGGCAGCGTGCTCGCCTTCCTGCCCGGCCAGCGCGAGATCGAGCGCACCGCCGAGCGGCTGCAAGGCCGCGTCAGTGCCGACACCGATATCGTGCCGCTCTACGGCATGCTCGACAACAAGGCGCAGGACGCCGCGATCAAGCCGGCGCCGTCCGGCCGCCGCAAGGTGGTGCTGGCGACGTCGATCGCTGAGACCTCGATCACCATCGACGGCGTGCGCGTCGTCATCGATTCCGGCCTGTCGCGCCTGCCGCGCTACGAACCGGCCAGCGGCCTGACGCGGCTGGAGACGGTGCGGGTCAGCAAAGCCTCGGCCGACCAGCGCGCCGGCCGCGCCGGGCGCACGCAGCCGGGCGTCGCCATCCGGCTGTGGCGGGCCGAGCAGACGGCGGCACTTCCCGCCTTCACCCCGCCGGAAATCCTCGAAGCGGACCTTTCCGGCCTTCTGCTCGACTGCGCCGCCTTCGGTGTCGCCGACCCGGTGAGCCTTTCGTTCCTTGATCCGCCACCGGCCCCGGCGCTCAACGAGGCAAGGGCTCTGCTGCGTGCGCTCGACGCCATCGACGAGGCAGGGCGCCTGACGCAATCGGGTGCTGCGATGCGCAGGCTGGCACTGCCGGTGCGGCTGGCCCACATGGTCGCCGAGGCGGCAAGAACCGGCCAGGCGTTCGAGGCGGCCATGCTCGCCGTGCTGCTCACCGAGCGTGGCCTGGGCGGCGACGGCGCCGACCTCGAACGGCGGCTGATGCGGTTCCGATCCGAAAGATCGCCGCGCGCCACCGCTGCGCGGCAGCTCGCCGAGCGGCTGGCGAAACAGGCGTCACCCTCCCCCTCGAGGGGGTCCGAAGGACGGGCGAGACCCGTGGCTCGCCCCGGTACGTCGATCCGCGAAGCGGAGCGGGGTGGGGTCGGGTCGGGCACGCCATCGCCGACCCCACCCCGTCTCCCTCGCCTTGCTGGGCAAGGCTCACTCGCCGACCCTCCCCTCGAGGGGGAGGGTAAGACCGGCGCTCTCCTCATCCATGCTTGGCCGGACCGCGTCGCCAAGGCGCGCGGCGAGCGCGGCCGTTTCGTGCTGGCCAACGGTTCGGGCGCTATGCTCGACGCCGCCGATCCGCTGGCGGGGGCGGCCTGGCTCGTCGTCGCCGATCTGCAGGGCAAGGCGCAGAACGCCCGCATCACGGCAGCAGCGGCGATAGACGAGGCCGACATTCGCGCTTCGCTTGCCGACGAGATCGAGACCAGCCGCGAAACCGGTTTCGACCGCGACAGGCGCGCGGTGCGCGTGCGCGAAACCGTTCGCCTCGGCGCCATCACCCTGTCCGAACGCATGCTGCCGGCGCCGGCCGGCACTGAGGCGGATCGCGCCATCCTCGACGCATTGCGCCAACACGGACTGTCGCTTTTGCCGTGGGGCAGGGAGGCCGAAACGCTGCGCCAACGGCTCGGCTGGCTGCATCGCGGCCTCGGCGCGCCTTGGCCCGACGTTTCCGACGCCGCGCTCGTCGACCGCCTCGACGATTGGCTGCTGCCCTTCCTCTCCGGCGCAGCGTCCTTTGCCGCGATCGATCCGGGCGTGCTCTCGGCCGGCCTCATGGCATTGGTGCCGCACGATCTCCAGCGCAGGATCGAGGCGCTGGCGCCGACCCATTTCGACGCGCCGTCGGGCAGTCGCGTGCCGATCCGCTATGACGGTGAATGGCCGGTGCTGGCGATCCGCGTGCAGGAGCTGTTCGGTCTCGACCGGCATCCTGCGATCGCCAACGGCACCGTGCCGCTGACGCTCGAGCTTTTATCGCCGGCGCACCGGCCGATCCAGACGACCCGCGACCTGCCGGGGTTCTGGCGCGGCTCCTGGGCCGATGTGCGGGCCGACATGCGTGGCCGCTATCCCCGGCACGTCTGGCCGGAGAACCCGCTTCTCGCCACCGCCACCAGCCGCGCCAAACCGCGGGGGACCTAGCCTTTATCCTTTTCCGGCTATAAATCCTTGGCCATGATAAACATCCTGCGGGCGCCCGACTTCCAGCAAAGCCAGCGGCTGCGCCTCAACACGCTGATCAGGCTGCGCTGGCTTGCCATCGTCGGCCAGAGCCTGGCGGTTATCGTCGTTGCCTATGGGCTGAAGTTCCCGCTGCCCGTCAGCCCCTGCTTCGCGCTGATCGCCTGTTCGGCCTGGATGAACCTGTTGCTGACCTTCCGCTATCCGGCGGCGCATCGGCTGACCCCGCTGCCGGCTTTCGCCATCCTGACCATCGACAGCCTGCAGCTTGCCGGCCTGCTTTACCTGACCGGCGGCCTCACCAATCCGTTTTCAGTACTCGTCACCGTGCCCGTGGTCATCTCGGCGACGTCGCTGCCGCTGCGCCTGACCGCCATCCTCGGCGCGCTGGTGATGGTGGCGGCGAGCCTGCTGGTCTTCTTCCATCTGCCGCTGCCCTGGTACGAGGGCGCGCCGTTGGAGATGCCGTTCATCTATGTCGCCGGCATGTGGATGGCGGTGTTTTCCTCGATCGCCTTCACCGCGATCTACGCTTTCCGCGTGGCCGAGGAAGCCCGGCTGCTCGCCAACGCGCTTGCCGCCACCGAGCTGGTGCTGCAGCGCGAGCAGCATCTGTCGGCGCTGGACGGCCTTGCCGCCGCCGCCGCGCATGAGCTCGGCACGCCGCTTGCCACCATCACGCTTGTCGCCAAGGAGATGGAGAAGGCGCTCCGCAACGATCCGAAATACGGCGAGGACGTGACGCTGCTGCGCTCGCAGAGCGAGCGTTGCCGGGAAATCCTCAAGCGCCTGACCAGCCTGTCGTCCGAGGGCGAGGCGCATCTCTCCCGCATGCCGCTAACTTCGCTGGTCGAGGAGATGACTGCCCCGCACCGCGATTTCGGCATCTCGATCAAGCTTCGCCCTGGCGAGCGCATTGGCCCCGAACCGGTCGGGCGTCGCAATCCCGGCGTCATCTACGGCCTCGGCAATCTGGTCGAGAACGCCGTCGATTTTGCCCGTAAGAGCGTCACCGTGCGCTGGAGCTGGAACGAGGCCGCCGTCACCTTCTCGATCATCGACGACGGGCCGGGTTTCCCTCCCGAAATCATCGACCGCATCGGCGAGCCCTATATGTCGACGCGCCAGGGCACCGAGGCCGGCGGCGGCCTGGGCCTGGGTCTGTTCATAGCCAAGACCTTGCTCGAACGCTCGGGGGCCACGCTCGATTTCCGCAATTCAAACGAACCGGGCGAGGGCGCCGTCGTGCAGATATCGTGGCCGCGCAGCGTCTTCCTCAATCCTGAATCGGCTTCGGCCACCATGTTTGACACGGCTTGAATTGGACAATAGCGCTCCAAAACTATATCTGCGTAAAAATCGGGCAGCAGGAATTTAGAAGACGATGAACGGCGACGAAACGATTGGCGCAATGGTTGAAGGCGAGGACACCTCGCTGTTGATCGTCGACGACGACAAGCCGTTCCTCACGCGCCTTGCCCGCGCCATGGAAACCAGGGGTTTCGTGGTCGAGACGGCCGAGAGCGTCGAGGAGGCGGTGGCCAAGGCGCGCGCCAACCCGCCCGCCTATGCCGTGGTCGACATGCGGCTCGCCGACGGCAACGGCCTCGACGTCGTTGCCGCCATCCGCGAGAAGCGCGACGACGCCCGCGCCATCATCCTCACCGGCTATGGCAACATCGCCACCGCAGTGACGGCGGTGAAGCTGGGGGCCATCGACTACCTGTCGAAGCCGGCCGATGCCGACGACATTTTCGCCGCACTTACCCGCACGGCGGGCGAACGCGCCGCACCGCCCGAAAACCCGATGTCTGCCGACCGCGTGCGCTGGGAGCACATCCAGCGCGTCTACGAAATGTGCGACCGCAACGTCTCCGAGACCGCGCGCCGGCTCAATATGCATCGCCGTACGCTGCAGCGGATACTCGCCAAGCGCGCGCCGCGCTGACGCCTGACCGAACCGAAGGTTCGTGTCGGCGAATGGCGGAATCGGTTTTCGCTGGGGATCACGCGCAAAATCGAAGTGCTACAGCGTCCTTTGCGCGCCCCAAAGGTTGCGCGGCGCTGTAGAGACTTGCCCCTGCCATTGGTGTTTGCGCATCATCGCATAGGGTGATGTTGGCCCTGCCGGCGGGTAGGCGACGCGATGGAGAGGACATGCAGGACCAAAAGCAGCGGCCGATCTCCATTTTTCGCGAATTCCTCGACAGCGAGGCGGCGGGCGGCATCATCCTGATGGCAGCCGCGGCACTGGCTCTGATCGTCGCCAATTCGCCGCTGGCCGAAGCCTATTTCGATGCCCTTCACGCCTATCTGGGACCGCTCAGCGTGTCGCACTGGATCAATGACGGCCTGATGGCTGTGTTCTTCCTGCTGGTCGGTCTGGAGATCAAGCGCGAGATGCTGGATGGCCAACTCTCTACCTGGCCACGGCGCGTCCTGCCCGGCGTCGCCGCCGCCGGCGGCATGCTGGTGCCGGCACTTGTCTATGTCGCCATCAACCGCGACAACCCAGCCGCTTTGTCCGGCTGGGCGATCCCGACCGCCACCGACATCGCGTTTGCGCTTGGCGTCCTGTCGCTGCTCGGCAGCCGCGTGCCGGGGTCGCTGAAGGTATTCCTCACCGCCCTCGCCATCATCGACGACCTTGGCGCGGTCATCATCATCGCGGTGTTCTACACGAGCGGCCTGTGGCTCGCCTATCTCGGCGCCGCCTTTGCGGTCATCGCGTTGCTGATCGTGCTCAACCGCATGAAGGTGATGATGCTGGTGCCCTATATCCTGCTCGGTGTCGTCCTGTGGGTGCTGGTGCTGAAATCGGGCGTCCACGCCACGCTCGCCGGCGTGGCGCTTGCCCTGACCATACCTTTGAAAGTCTCCCCGGGCACCGGGCATGATCTCGACCATTCGCCGCTGCACCGGCTCGAGCACGGCCTGCACAGAATAGTGCCGTTCGTCGTTATCCCGATCTTCGGCTTTGCCAATGCCGGCGTTTCGCTGGCCGGCCTGAGCGCTGCCGCCCTGGTCGAGCCGCTAACGTTGGGCGTCGCCGCCGGCCTCGTCGCCGGCAAGCTGGTCGGCGTGTTCGGTTCTTCCGCGCTTGCCATCCGGCTCGGCTTCGCCGACCTGCCGGTCAATGCCGGCTGGCTGCACATGGTCGGCATTTCGCTGCTCTGCGGCATCGGCTTCACCATGAGCCTGTTCATCGGCCTGCTCGCCTTCGCCAGCAATGTCGAGCTGCAGGACGCGGTCAAGGTCGGCATCCTCGCCGGCTCCTTCATCGCCGCGATCCTCGGCGCCGCCGTGCTGCTCATGGCGCCGGTTGCGAATGGGGCGGACGAGGACGAAGAGTAGAGCTGGTCGAGTCGAAGATTGATCATCATTTAGCCATCGGTGAAGCTGCCGATCTCCCCCCTTGTGGGGGAGATGCCCGGCAGGGCAGAGGGGGTGCTGACCCTCCGACCTCTCAAGACTTGGGTTCCTCGCCCACCGCGAAGCGGGGGAGAGGTGGCCGCGACGCGGCCGGAGAGGGGGCTTCGTAGAGCGCGGTCCCCCTCTCCGTCTCGGCTTCGCCGAGCCACCTCTCCCCCACTTTCGTGCTAGGGCATATACACATCTTGGTGCGGCGGATTGACTCGGTTAGGGACGGTCGGATTCCGAAGACGAAGCGGTTATGATTCTGTCGGTGACGTTCTGATTTGGGGAGAGCGTCGCCGATGCAGATATGCCAGGACTGGTCCGTGGGTTCGTTTGGAGATCGTCGTCTCGATAAAGGGGGGCGGCGCTGCTCCAAGGCATGGTGCTGCGCGAAACGGTGTGCTTGCGCCGGCTTGCCGAAGGCAACCATTCCCAGGAGATCCGGTTCGGGCGCTTTCTGGGCAATGACGCGGTGACGGTGGATCGGATCATCGAGGGTTGGAGCGACCAGACCCGGCTTGCGGTGGAAGGCCGGCACATCCTGGCGCTGCAGGACACCAGCGAGATCAAGTTCGCGACGAGCGAGGACCATCGGCGCGATCTGGGCAGGATCAAGAAGGGCAATTGCCGGGGCATGCTGTTGCATCCCATGCTTGCGCTCGATGCCGAGCGCGGTTCTTGCCCTGGTCTGGTGGGCGGGCGGGTGTGGACACGTGGGGACGACGAACTGCCGCCGCATGCTGATCGCTTGTTGAGCGAAAAGGAATCGCGGCGCTGGGTCGAGACGGCCGAAGCGGCCAAGCCGGTGCTGGCCCGGGCCAGCATGGTTACCTTCATCGCCGACCGTGAGAGTGACTTTTATGTGATGTGGGCGCGCGTGCCGGACGGCGCTTTCCACGTGCTGACACGCGTCATGCATGACCGCGCGCTGCTTTCGGGCACAACGCTGCGCCGCGCCGTGCAGGACCAGGCGTTCAGCGACACCCAGGTGATCGAGCTGCGCGAACGGGCCGACCGCCCGGCGCGCCGGGCCGAGCTTTGCCTGCGCTTTGGCGAAGCCACGATCCGGCGGCCGGGCAACCTGCGCGAGGCCGACCTGCCCAAAGGCGTGACACTGCGCTGGGTCATCGAGACGGCTGCACCCGCCGACGTGGAACCGCTTCACTGGCTGCTCCTGACCACCCATGCGGTGGCCACACCCGCCCAGGCCTGGCAGATCGTCGACTGGTACAAGCAGCGCTGGGTCATCGAGCAGTTCTTCCGGGTGATGAAGAGCCAAGGCTTGAAGATCGAGGACAGCCAGCTGCAATCGGCCTCGCGCCTGGAAAAGCTCGTCGCCATCGCCGCCAAGGCCGCCATCATCGTCATGCAGCTCGTGCAGGCCCGCAACGGCCAGGACGATCAACAGGCAAGCCTCGCCTTCACGCCCAACGAGATCGACACGCTCGCAGCGCTCGAGAAGCGCTTCAAGGGCAAGACCAGGCTGCAAGCCAATCCCTATCCCAAAAACTCGCTCGCATGGGCGGCCTGGATCATCGCCAAGCTCGGCGGCTGGAACGGCTATGCTTCCTCAAGGCCACCAGGCCCAGTCACCTTCTACAATGGCTTGGCCTACTTCCGAGCTTGTGCTGACGGGTGGGCCTTGCGAGATGTGTATATGCCCTAGCACTTTCGTGGGGGCGAGGAACCCAAGCTGGAATGAAGCCGCGATCCCTCTCCTGTCCTGCCGAAGACAGCGCAAGCTCGCAGGACACCCTGAAGTGTCCGGATAGCCCGACGTTCTCTATTCGCTCTCGCCCTCCAGCGAAGGCACCGCCACACCGGCGAGTTCCGCCGCGAGCAGCCGCGATGCCCCGGCCCGCGCGATCCTCAGCATCAGCGCCTTGCGCGTCGCCGCCGCCATGCGGTGCTCGGGCGCATCGCGCAGGATTTCGGCGCCGTAGCCGTCGGAGAGGATAAAGCCGCATTCCTGCGGAAAGATCTCCGAGGGCACGCCGGGATGCGTGGCGAAGAAGAAGCGGTCGGAGTGCAGCCGGTAATCCGGCCATTTGCGGTCGACCCTGAAATCCTCGATCGAGGATTTGATCTCGATGATCCAGATGTCGCCCTGGCGGGTCAGCGCGACGAGGTCGGCGCGGCGGCCGGTCGCCAGCGACAGTTCGGGCAACACATGCGCGCCCATCTCCTTGAGCAGCCGCTGCACGCCGCGCCTGACCAGCATGGCGCGTTCCGACTGGCGACCGTCGATGAGGGGATTGAGGGGTAAAGGCGAGATGATTGGCATGGCGGCACCATGCCAGACTTTGTTCACGGTTTGAACCGCCTTTTTGATGCACCCAAGGCGCGCATGCGTGTGTGGATTTTACGTGAAATCTCGGTTGGTTCCCAAACGAACGCCGCACGTTTCCACACATTAGGAATATGAGATACTGTGCGAATGCGGGTGGCTCTAAGGAGTTTGGATGATGAACGCGGACGAGATGCAGGCGATAGCCGACACACTGATGCGGGTCGTGACGCCTGACATGGCACCCAAGCAATTGATCAAAGCGGCTAGGAAGGAACACCCGAACGCGTCAAAGAAGGACATCGCCCGTGCGGCGTTCTTCTCGATTATCGCCAACGCCGAAGAAGACCACGGCAAGGCAAGGAACCTACAGGCATTCGCCATAGCCGAGCGTGTCGACGGTATCGCCTGATCTGCACTGTAGTTGCATCAACCATCGACCCTGCCGCCGATAGCGATTGCATGGACAAACCCAACCTGGAAACGGCTAGCATTCCGAGTCTCGCCACGGCATATCGGTTCAATGATAGAACGTCGTGGCCTTGGTGCATTTGCAGTTGGAACCGGTGTTGGTTCGCTTGGCGGCTTGATCGGCCTTGGCGGTGCAGAATTTCGTTTGCCGTTCCTGATTGGTCTGTTTCGATTTGCCGCCCTTGAAGCCGTCATCTTGAACAAGGCCGCCAGCTTGGTTGTCGTCGCTACAGCGCTGCCATTCCGGGCCACAACAGTGCCGCTAGCGTCGGTAGCCGCACAATGGCCGATCATACTCAATCTCTTGGCTGGCAGCCTTCTAGGCGCTTGGTTTGGGGCAGGATGGGCAACGCGCCTCCAGTCCGCAACGCTTTACAAGGTGATTGCCGCGCTGCTGATCCTTGTCGCGATCGTCTTGGTTTTCGGCCATGATCCTGGTGCTACAGGATTGCAATTGGTCACCGGAGCCGCATTGATCGTTGCCGGGATCATTGCAGGGTTTGCCATCGGCGTCGTGGCATCCCTGCTGGGCGTGGCAGGCGGTGAACTGCTTATCCCGACACTTGTCCTTCTGTTCGGTGCCGACATCAAGCTGGCGGGCTCTCTATCGCTGGCGGTAAGCCTGCCGACGATGCTGGTCGGCTTCATGCGCTACAGCCGCGACCAAAGCTTTTCAGTCATCGGCAGGAACAAGGCGTTCTTGCTGGCCATGGCTGCCGGTTCGACTGTCGGGACATATATCGGTGGGCGGTTGCTTGGAGTGGCCCCCGAGCAAATCCTGCTCCCGTTGCTGGCGGCAATTCTGGTGATCTCAGCCTACAAGATCTGGCGGCACGAATAGCACCACCGGACCTAGCGCATGGTCTCGTCGCGCTGACGGCGCACCGGCTCGTTTATCTGCCGCGATTACCCTTTGAGGGTCAGGCCCTTCCGTCCGCGTCCGCCTCGATCACAACCGGGACGCCTTGGCGCAGCGCCGCGCAACCTTCACACCTGTGCGGAAACGACTTTATCACTTGGCAGTGCAGCCCCCGCAATATCGTCCAGGATCGGGCAGCCCGGTCTGTCGTCGCCGTGGCAGGCATGGATCAGCTTCTGCAGGGTCGAGCGCATCGACTGCAGCTCGCGCACCTTCTCCTCGATTGCACTCACATGCGCGGCGGCGATCTCGCGTACGTCATGGCTGGCGCGGCTGCGGTCTTGGTAGAGCGCCATCAACTGGCGGCAGTCGTCGATGGAAAAGCCGAGATTTCGCGCGCGGCGCAGAAAGATCAGCCGGTGGATGTCGTCGCCCGAATAGTCGCGGTAGCCGTTGCCGGCGCGCTGCGGTCGGATCAGGCCGATCTCCTCATAGTAGCGAATGGTCTTGGCCGGCAGGCCGGAACGCTGGGCGGCATCTCCGACATTCATGATGGGCTCCTTGACTTCGGCGGTCTGGCGGACAGCCCCATTGAATTTCCTACATAATCTTATAGAGGTCGTTGCCGAAAAGCCACAGTTGCGGACTTACCGGCATGTAAGCCCCTCCATATAGGCATCGCCCGCTTGGCAAGCAAAGCAAATGCCAGCATGAATGATGGCGATAAGGCGGCCGTCTCGTGCCGCTACCTTTTGGGCGGGGCATCGGACCTTTTCATGCGCATGAAGTCATTCGCAATCGTCGCCGCACTTGCGCTGTCGACGGCTATTGCTGGTTGCAGCACCATCGGCTCGCAGATATTCACCAACAACTATGGCCCGATGACCGATGCGGGCTATCAACTGCCGCGCATTCCGATCGAAAAGGTGCCGTTCAAGTACCGCCGGCAGGTCGTTAGCTACGACACCGATGAGAAGCCGGGCACCATCGTCGTCGATACGCAGAACAAGTTTCTCTATTACGTCATGGGCGGCGGCGAGGCGATGCGTTACGGCATCGGCGTCGGCCGCGAGGGTTTTGAGTGGCGCGGCACCGCCCGCATCGCGGTGAAGCGCGAATGGCCGACATGGACGCCGCCTTCGGCGATGATCAGGCGCCAGCCGGAACTCGCAAAATTTGCCGGCGGCATGGAGCCCGGATTGACGAACCCACTCGGCGCGCGCGCCCTGTATCTGTTCAACAAGGGCGGCGATTCAGGCTACCGCCTGCATGGCAGCCCGGAGTGGAACTCGATTGGCAAGGCAATGTCGTCGGGCTGCATCCGGCTGATGAACCAGGACATCATCGACCTTTACGACCGCACCTCGGTCGGCGCTAAAGTCATCGTCTTGTAAAAACTTTCATAGCGGACCGTCTAGGCAACAACAGACGTCCCAAAACAGAAAACCGGGCACTTTGGCCCGGTTTTTTGTTATCGCGCGAAAGGCGCATGACGTTTTTTTGCGCTTTAAGAGACCTGTTCGACCTGCTGCACCTCGGGCACAAAATGCCGGAGCAGGTTCTGGATGCCGTGCTTCAGTGTCGCCGTCGATGACGGGCAGCCGGCGCAGGCGCCCTTCATGTGCAGGAACACGGTGCCGTTCTCGAAACCGCGGAAGGTGATGTCGCCGCCGTCCTGGGCGACGGCCGGGCGCACCCGTGTGTCGAGCAGTTCCTTGATGGTGATGACCAACTCCTCGTCGGCCTTGTCGTAGAATTCGCCGGTCTGGCTGGTCTCGGCGGCGGGGCCGGCCTTGGCCATCACCGGCGCGCCGGACATGAAATGTTCCATGATGGCGCCGAGGATCGCCGGCTTCAGATGCTGCCAGTCGGGGCCGTCCTTGGTCACGGTGACGAAATCATAGCCGAAGAAGACGCCGGTGACGCCGGGGATTTCGAACAGCCGGCCGGCCAGCGGCGAAGCCGTAGCGGCGCTGTCGGCATCGCGGAAATCGGCGGTGCCTTCGACAAGCACTTCCTTGCCGGGCAGGAACTTCAATGTCGCCGGATTTGGCGTCGATTCGGTCTGGATGAACATGGATGTCTCCGTGCCCATTCGGGCAGATAGTTTGGAATAATTCTAAATAGGCCTTATCGGCAGGACATTCAAGCGAAAGCCATCGCCGGAACGGCCGCCCGAGAGAATGAATTTTCTTCTACAGCGCCGCGCGTCCTTATTGGACGTGCAAGGGCTGTGGCACTTCGATTTTTGCGCTGGCCAGGGATTTTGCGCTAAGGTGTGTTGAGATTCAGGTCAGGCCGCGCCGAGAATGGTGGATTCCGAGAACCGGAGCGGAGCGTACTTTTGGGTACGTGAGCACCGGAAGCGCAGGAAACCGAGGTTCGCAGGCCGGCCTCACCTGAATATCAACTTACCTTAGGCCAGGCTGTCGATTTCTTCGTCCGACAGGTTCTGCGGCACCACCGTCACCGGGATCGGGAAGGCGGCGCCCTTGCCGGCGACCGCGCCGACCAGCGGACCCGGCCCCTCCTTGCCGGCGCCGGCCGCCAGCACGAGGATGGCAATATCCTGGTCTTCCTCGATCAATTTGTGGATCTCTTCGGTCGGCTTGCCTTCGCGCACCACCAGTTCCGGCTCGATGCCGAGTTTCTGGCGCACCTTGTTCGCGTACGCATCAAGCGCCGCCCGCGCGGTGGCGGTGGCCTCCTCGCGCATGATCTTCTCGACGCCCAGCCAATGCTGGAAATCGTCGGGCTCGATCACATAGAGCAGCACCAGCACGCCGTTGGTGCTCTGCGCGCGTTTCGAGGCGTAGACGACGGCCCGCTCGCATTCGGGCGTGTCGTCGATGATCGCCAGGAACTTGCGGCGATGGCCGGCTTCGCGGCTGAGACGTTTGGAGACCATATTCACCCTGTTCGATGGTTTCGGTCGCAATCTGCCACCGGGACAGCCCGGCCGCAAGCGACCGGCAGATGTAGCGATGCTGGTGCGTTAGAGCGTCTTTTGCGCGTCCAAATGGACGCGCGGCGCTTAAGGTTCAGCTTTGCAGCAGGCCGATGATGTCGCGCACGGTCTTCATCGTCGCCTCGGCCAAGGCGCCGGCCCGCTCGCCGCCATCCCTGAGCACCGCATCGACATAGGCGCGATCATCGGAAATGCGGCGCATTTCGCCGGCGACCGGCGCCAGCTTTTCCACGGCAAGGTCGGCCAGTGCCGGCTTGAACACCGAAAATTGCTGGCCGCCGAACTCTTTCAGCACCGCCTCCTTCGATATCTCGGCGAGACCTGCATAGATGCCGACGAGGTTTTCGGCTTCGGGCCGGCTGGCCAGGCCGTCCAATTCCCCGGGCAACGCCTCGGGGTCGGTCTTGGCCTTGCGGATCTTCTTGGAGATGGTGTCGGCATCGTCGGTCAGATTGATGCGCGACAGGTCCGACGGATCCGACTTCGACATCTTCTTCGAGCCGTCGCGCAGCGACATGATGCGCGCCGCCGGTCCGCCGATGATCGGTTCTGTCAGCGGGAAATAGCCGTTCACCGTCTCCTCGCCGACCTTCATCTCGACGCCGACGCCAAGGCCGGCGATGCGGTCCGAGAAGTCGTTGTTGAATTTTTGCGCGATGTCGCGTGTCAGCTCCAGATGCTGCTTCTGGTCATCGCCGACCGGCACATGGGTGGCGCGGTAGACGAGGATGTCGGCCGCCATCAGGCTCGGATAGGCAAGCAGCCCAAGTGAGGCGTTTTCGCGATCCTTGCCGGCCTTGTCCTTGAACTGGGTCATCCGGTTCATCCAGCCGATGCGGGCCACGCAGTTGAAGATCCAGGCAAGCTCGGCGTGCTGCATGACCCGCGACTGGTTGAAGACGATGTGCTTCTTCGGGTCGATGCCGGAGGCGAGAAACGCCGCGGTGATCGAGCGCGTCTGGTCCTTGAGATCGTCATGGACAAGCTGCGCGGTCAGCGAATGCAGGTCGACGACGCAATAGATGCAATCGGAGGTATCCTGCAGGGCGACGAATTTCTTGATGGCGCCGAGATAATTGCCGAGATGCAAATTGCCGGTCGGCTGGACGCCGGAAAAGACGAGTGGCTTGAAGGCAGGCTGATTGAAGGCAGGCTGATTGAAGGCGGGCTGATTGGAGTCAGTCATGGGATTTCCCTGGCTTGTGGAGGGCCGTTTCGCGCGCGGCGAAAGTCTTTCGACGGCGCGCTTATGGACGAGAGCGGGGAGCGGATCAAGAGGCTGTTGGATGAGCGGCGCAGCGCCTGGCCTCGGCTGAGTAAGGCGCCGCAAGAGGGAGGATAGCCCCGACTAGAAACAAAAACCCGCCTTGCGGCGGGTTGTCGGCGCAAATCAGCACCGTGGTAAAGTTGATAGCATAACTGCCGGCACAAAGCGAGAACAAAAATGGCTTAGCGCCGAGGCGATCGCTTCCGTTTCGCCCGGCGTTGACGAGGCAATGTAGATAGCTACATAATATCATCTACACCAATGGGACAAAACCGATGACGATCAATATCAACAACAAGGAGGCGGACAATCTGACGCGTGCTTTCGCCAAGCTTGAGGGCGTCGGCATCACCGAGGCGATTGTGATCGCCATGCGTGAAGCTTTGGAGCGTCGGCGCAACCGCGAGACGCCTCTCCAAACCGCCGCCCGCCTTCGCGCGGAAATCGGCATCAAGCTGAACGACAAGGCGCGCAGGCCACTCCCTCGCTCGGTCTTCGATGAAATGTCCGGGGAGAGCTGATGTTCATCGATGCGGCCGCGATAATCGCCATCCTGAGCGAAGAGGACGAAGCGGAGCGCTGTTCCGACGCCGTGGTTAAAGCTGCAGAACGGTTCACGTCCGCGATAGCCGTATGGGAAGCGGCGGTGGCTCTTGCGCGCCCGGACAAGTTCGCGATTTCCGTCGACGACAGCAGGCGTCTGGTCACCGCATTCCTGGAGCAACGAGATATCGCGGTTCGTGATCTGCCCGATCCGTCAGCCGCAGTCTCGCTGTCGTTGGATGCAGCCATGCGATTTCGATCCGGGCCAAATCGCCTCAACCTCGCGGATTGCTTTCACTACGCTTGCGCGCGCCACTACGCCGTTCCGATGCTTTCGACGGCGGACGAGTTCCGGCTTACGGATCTGGAGACTATTCCCTAGTCGAAGGGGAGCCCTTCCGCCTGATATTGCGGCGGATCATGCCGAAATCGGCGCCGCCGGTGGCGAAGGCGGTGAGGAAATAAAGCAACGCTCCGCCGGCAACCAGCGCGAGAAGCGTCGTAGCCTTGACGATCAGCGGTGAGGCCGAGGCCAGTTGGGCGGCAAACCAGTGCTCGGCAAAATAGAGCGCCGCGCCCATCACCGCCGCCGACATCACCAGCCGTGGGATGCGTCTCATGAGTGGTACGTCGCGGCCCCAGTGACCGCGCCGGATCAGCACGCCGAGCAGCATCAGCGCATTGACCCAGCCGGCGACGGCCGAGGCGACGGCGATGCCCGGCGCGCCCATCTGCGGAAACAGCGTCAGCGCGATGGTGATGTTCACCGCCACTGAGATGGCGGCGAAGATCATCGGCGTGCGCGTGTCTTCGCGGGCGAAATAGCCGGGCGTGAACGCCTTGATCAGCACGAAGGCCGGCAAACCCAAGCCGAAGATCGCCAGGATTGCCGCCACGATCGGCGTCGAGTTGTTGGCGGCAAATGCACCGCGTTCGTAGACCAGTCCCACGATCGGCTCCGACATGACCAGCAGTGCCGCCGCCGCCGGCAAGGTCAGGAACAAGGTGAACTCCACCGACCGGTTCTGCAGATTGGCCGCCTCGATCAGATTGCCTGACTTCAGCGCCCGCGACAGTTCGGGCAGAAGCACGATGGCGACGGCGACGCCGACGACGCCGAGCGGCAGCTGGTAAATGCGGTCGGCATAGGCGAGCGACGACACCGCACTGTCCTGCGCCGAGGCGATCGCCGTGCCGATCAGCTGGTTGATCTGGGTAATGCCGCCGGTGATCGCCGCCGGCAGCGCCAGGATCAGCAGCCGCTTGACATTGGGCGTCATCTTTGGCCGGCGAAAGCCGATCGAGATGCCGGCATGGCGCACCGCCACCCAGACGATCGCCAACTGGACCAGCCCCGCCGCCAGCACGCCCCAAGCCAATGCGAAGCCGACGGTGCGCGCGTCCGATCCCTTGTGCCAGGCGTAGGCGAGCACGCCGATCAGGATGATGTTGAGAAATACCGGTGCCACCGCGGCGGCGAAATAGCGGCGCAGCGAATTCAGCATGCCGGCCATCATGGCGCCGAGCGACATGCAGATCAGGTAGGGAAACATGATGGTCGCAAGCCGGACCGTCATTTCGAACTTTCCCGGCGTGTCGGCAAAGCCCGGCGCCACCAGGTAGCGCACGATCAGCGGCATCGCCAGTTCCATGGCGATGGTCAGCGCCAGCAGCGCCGTGAACAGCACGCCGAACACCTCTTCCGAAAAGCGCTTGGCGCCATCGGTGCCGTGGGTCTCGATCTCCTTGGCGAAGAGCGGCACGAAGGCGGCGTTGAAGGCGCCTTCGGCAAACAGCCGGCGAAAGGTGTTGGGGAACTGGAAGGCGGCGTTGAAGGCGTCGGCGATCGGCCCAGTGCCGAGTGCGGCCGCCATCAGCATCTCACGGCCGAAGCCGAGGGCACGGCTCATCAGCGTGCCGGAAGCGACCGTCGCGAACTTTTTGACAAGGCTCATGCGTCTGGAGACTGCCTGCAGGATTGGGACAAATAAATGGTGGTTATCACTCGGCCGCGGCCTTGGCCTTGCCGCCGCGCTCGGGCACGGTGCCTTCGAGGACCGCGATCAGCCTGTTTTGGATGGCGGCCATGCGTGTCGGGCTGTCGATCTTCTGGCCGGTGAGATCGGTGACATAGAAAGTATCGATGACCTTTTCGCCGAAGGTGGTGATGTGTGCCGACGCGATGTCGAGCGATAGGTCGGATAACGCCCCGGTGATCTCGGACAGCAGGCCCGGCCGGTCCAGCCCCTCGACCTCGATCACCGAGAACCGGTTCGACAGGGTGTTGCGGATTTCGGCGCGCGGCTGGATGCGGAAGACCTTGGCGCCGCGCCGCGGCTTGGTCCGCTTCTCGATCATCTCCGGCAACCAGCTCTTGCCCGACAGCACGTCCTCGATCAGCCGGCCGACGCGCTCGGCGCGGCGGCGCTCGTCCTCGTCGCGGTCGAATTCCCTCGAGATCAGGATGGTGTCCAGCGCGCGGCCGTCGGAGGTGGTGAAGATCTGCGCGTCGACGATGTTGCCGCCGGCCGCCACACAGGCGCCGGCAATGACCGATAGCAGCCGCGGATGGTCCTGCGCCAGCACGGTAATCTCGGTCACCGCCTCGAACTGGTGGGTCTTGATCATCGTGGCGAGCTTCTTGCCCGCCCCATCCGCCTCGCGGATGAATTCGGCGTGGCGAAGCTGGTCGGCGAGATCGACCGTCAGCAGATAATTCTCGTAGTGCTTGGCGACATAGCGCTTGCGCGGCTTTTCCGGCCAATCGGCGAGCGCCTCGGCCAGCTTTTCGCGGGCAGCCGCAGTGCGCATCGCACGCGACACCTCCGAAAACCCGCCGGTCAACAGCAATTCGGTCTCGTAGTAGAGCGTGCGCAGCAACTGCCCCTTCCAGCCGTTCCAGACGCCCGGCCCGACGCCTCTGATATCGCAGACGGTGAGGACGAGCAGCAGCTTCAGCCGTTCGACCGACTGCACGGTCGCGGCAAAATCCTCGATCGTCTTGCGGTCATTGAGATCGCGCGTTTGCGCCGTCATCGACATGATCAGATGGTTCTCGACCAGCCAGGCGACTGTTTCGGTGTCGGCCGCCGACAGCCCCATATGCGGGCAGGTGCGCCGCGCGATCCGAGCGCCCGCTTCGGAATGGTCCTCCGGCCGCCCCTTGGCGATGTCGTGCAAAAGCACCGCGACGTAGAGCGCCTCGCGGCTTTTCTTCAGCCCCGGCATCAGCGTGTGGGCAAGCGGGTGGATCTTTTCACCGTCGCCACGCTCGATCTCGGCCAACACGCCGATACAGCGGATCAGGTGCTCGTCCACCGTATAGTGGTGGTACATCGAGAACTGCATCATGGCGACGATCTTGCCGAAATCCGGGATCAGCTTTGCCAGCAGTCCCGCCTCGTTCATGCGCCTGAGATTGAGTTCGGCATTGCGGTCCGACGTCAATATGTCGAGGAACAGCCGGTTGGCTTCCTCGTCGCGCCTGAGCGCCTTGCCGACGAGGCCGAGCGAACGGGTCAGCAGCTTCAGCGCATCGGGGTGAAATTCCAGCCCGTGCTTGTCGGCGAACCAGAACAGCCTCAAGAGATTGACCGGATCGCGCTCGAACACCAGGTCGTCGGCGATGTTGATGCGATGGTTGTCGATAATGAAATCGGACGTGCCGGCAAGCTTGCGCTTGCGGCGCGAGAAGGTGAGGAAGATGCGGTTGAAGCCCGGCACATGCTTGGCCTGCTCTTCCTCGAGTGCAGCGCAGAAGATGCGGGTGAGATCCCCGACATCCTTGGCGACGAGGAAGTAATGCTTCATGAAGCGCTCGACCGCCGACAGGCCCGGATGTGTGGTGTAGCCCAGCCGCTCGGCGATCTCGCGCTGGATGTCGAAATGCAGCCGTTCCTCGGCCTTGCCGGTGAGGAAATGCATGTGGCAGCGCACCGCCCACAGGAAATCCTCGGCCTTCTGGAACTCCCGGTATTCGGTGCCGGTGAAGACGCCCTTGTCGACCAGCTCCTCGCCGGTGCGCACCCGGTAGAAATACTTGCCGATCCAGAACAGCGTCTGCAGGTCGCGCAAGCCGCCCTTGCCGTCCTTGACGTTGGGTTCGACCAGATAGCGGCTTTCGCCGGCCTTGGCATGGCGCTCGTCGCGTTCGGCAAGCTTGGCCTGCACATATTCGGGTCCGGTCGTGCGCACCACCTCGCGGTCGAAACGCTGCAAGAGCTCGTCATAGAGCTTCTGCTCGCCCCACAGGAAACGCGCTTCCAGGATCGAGGTGCGGATGGTGATGTCGGTGCGCGACAGCCGCAGGCATTCGTCAATGTTGCGGGTGGCGTGGCCGACCTTCAGCCCCAGATCCCACAGTATGTAGAGCATGTATTCGACGGTCTGCTCGCCCCATGGCGTCTGCTTGTAGGGCAGCAGGAAGAGGAGATCGATGTCGGATCCCGGCGCCAGCGTGCCGCGGCCATAGCCGCCGACCGCGACGACCGCCATGCGTTCGGCTGAAGACGGGTTTTTGACGCGATAGACATGGGTGGCGGCGAAATCGTAGAGCGCGCGGATGATCTCGTCCATGAGATGCGACAGCCGGGCGGCGCAGGCGGTGCCGCTGCCGTCGTCCATCAGCATGCGTTCGGCGATGCTGCGGCCGGCGGCCAGCCTGCCCTTGAGAAGCTGGAGAACACCGGTGCGCGCAGCCTTGCCGGAGCCGTCGCCTGCCGCGGCCGCGGTCAGCCCGGTCATCTCGCGGCGCAAGGCTTCGCCGTCGATCAGTTCATCGAGCTTTAGAGAGATTTTTGCCATAAGTGCCGTTCGGCCTCGCCGTTTCGGCGGCGTCTATAGCGCGTTTTCGCGGCGCTGGGTATGGGGCGGACGGACACGCTCTCCACGGTAGCCCAACGTGATGATCGCCTCCTGCCGCCGCCGGCAGATGCCGTCTTCTTGTGTCTTTTGACCATGCCGATTGCAACCACCGGTCGCTCCGCTCCGAGTTGAGCAGGCTTGGCAATCCGGTCGCCTTGCCGCCCAGGAACTGATCCTGGACGCACAGCGCCGGAACAGGCTGATAGATGGTCTTGCTGGACGATGTTGCCAAGCCCAAAAGTGGCAGCGCCCATAGCATGGGGTGCGGTTTGGATGCGGATTTTTCCGCCCAGGCCGCCAGTCGAAATTGGCCCTTGACCTTCCAGTTACTGGAAGCACTACCTCCGTTTCAAGATCGAGACAGAGAGGCCTTTCCGCATGACCCATTCCGACCACGACCATCACGCGCATGGCGGCCGCTGCTCGGCGAACGCTGCTCCGTCCGTCGCGGACGCCGTTATTCGCGACCCGGTCTGCGGCATGACCGTCGATCCGGCCGCCGGCAAGCCCACAGCCGAGCATGGCGGCAATATCTATCACTTCTGCAGCGAGCGCTGCCGTTCGAAATTCGCGGACGAGCCAGAAAAGTACCTTGCGGCGACCGACCCGGTCTGCGGCATGCGTGTCAACCGTGCCACCGCGAAGCACTTTTCCCGGCATGAAGGCCAGGGCTTCTATTTCTGCTCGGCCGGCTGCAAGGTGAAATTCGAGGCGGAGCCGGCAAAGTATCTTGGCGACAGGCCGGAACCGCAGGCGATGCCGAAAGGCACGCAATACACCTGCCCGATGCATCCCGAAATCGTCCGTGACAAGCCAGGCGCCTGCCCGATCTGCGGCATGGCGCTGGAGCCGATGGGCGTGCCGACCGGCGATGAGGGGCCGAACCCGGAACTGGTCGACTTCACGAGGCGGTTCTGGGTGAGCGCCGTGTTGTCGGTGCCATTGCTGATATTCGCCATGGCGCCAATGCTCGGCGTGACGTTTAGCGCGTTCATCGAGGATTCGGCGAAGATCTGGGTGGAATTGGCGCTGGCCAGCCCGGTTGTGCTGTGGGCGGCATTCCCTTTCTTCCATCGCGGCTGGGATTCGGTTCTCAACCGCAGCCCCAACATGTGGACGCTGATTTCGCTCGGCGTTGGTGCGGCCTATCTCTACAGCGTCGTCGCCGCGCTGTTCCCGGATATATTTCCGCACCAGTTCCGCGGTCATGAGGGCACGGTGCCGGTCTATTTCGAGGCGGCCGCCGTCATCGTGGCGCTGGTTTTCCTCGGCCAGGTGCTGGAGTTGCGCGCCCGTGAGAAAACCGGCTCGGCGATCCGCGCGCTGCTCGACCTCGCGCCGAAGACCGCGCGGCTGATCGGCGAGGACGGTTCCGAAAACGACGTGCCGCTCGACACGGTCAAGGCCGGAGACCGCCTGCGCATCCGCCCTGGCGACGCCGTGCCGGTCGACGGCATCGTGCTGGAAGGCCGCTCTTCCATCGACGAATCGATGCTGTCAGGCGAGCCTCTGCCGGTCGAAAAGACCGAAGGCGACCCCCTCACCGGCGGCACGCTCAACAAGAACGGTTCGCTGATCATGCGCGCCGAGAGGATCGGCGCCGAAACCACGCTGGCGCGGATCGTCGAGCTCGTCGCCAAGGCGCAGCGTTCGCGCGCGCCGATCCAGGGCCTGGCCGACCGCGTGTCCTTCTATTTCGTCCCGGCCGTCGTGGTGGTTGCGATCGTTGCGTTCATCGCCTGGGCGATCTTCGGGCCGCAACCCAGCCTGATCTTCGCCATCGTCTCGGCGGTCTCGGTGCTGATCATCGCCTGTCCTTGCGCGCTGGGTCTTGCCACGCCGATGTCGATCATGACTGCCACCGGGCGCGGCGCGCATGCCGGCGTGCTGATCAAGGACGCCGAGGCGCTCGAACGCTTTGCCTCGGTCGACACGCTGATCGTCGACAAGACCGGCACGTTGACCGAAGGCCGGCCGAGAGTGACCGACGTCGTTGCTGCCGAGGGTATGACGCAAGATGATCTGCTGGCACTTGCCGCCGGCCTGGAAAAAGGCTCGGAGCATCCGCTGGCCGAGGCGATCGTCGAAGGCGCCCGTGAACGCCGGGTGGAGATCCCCGACGCCGGCGGTTTCCAGGCGGTCACCGGCAAGGGCGTTTCCGGCACGGTATCGGGAAAGAAGGTGGCGCTCGGCAACGCCGCGATGATGGCCGATCTCGGCATCGATATCGCATCCGTCTCGACCAGCGCCGAGACGCTGCAGGCCGAGGGCAAGACTGCGATGTTCGTTGCCGTCGGCAACAAACTGGCCGGCATCGTCGCCGTCGCCGACCCGATCAAGGCGACGACATCAGAGGCGATCAAGGCGCTGCACGACCGCGGCCTGAAGATCATCATGGCGACCGGCGACAACGAACGCACGGCGAAGGCCATCGCAAGCAAACTCGGCATCGACGAGGTGCGTGCCGGCCTGCTGCCGGAACAGAAGAGCGCGCTGGTCGAGGAGCTGCGCGCCAGGAGCGCCGGCGTCGCCATGGCCGGTGACGGCGTCAACGACGCGCCGGCGCTGGCCGCCGCCGATGTCGGCATCGCCATGGGCACCGGCGCCGATGTCGCGGTCGAAAGCGCTGGGATCACGCTGGTCAAGGGCGATCTCAACGGCATCGTCCGGGCCCGCACGCTCGCCCAGGCGACGATCCGCAACGTCCGCCAGAACCTGTTCTTCGCCTTCCTCTACAACGTGCTTGGCGTGCCGGTCGCCGCCGGCGTGCTCTATCCTCTCACCGGCGCGCTTTTGTCGCCGATGCTGGCGGCGGCGGCGATGAGCCTGTCCTCGGTTTCGGTCATCTCCAACGCGTTGCGGCTCAGGACGTTGAAACTCTGAGCCAAGCCCCCAGATAGAATTCGTTCAAAAAGGAGACAATGAATGACCTTGGCCAAAAAGATCGTGCTGCTGCTGATGGCGGCGGGGATGCTGCCTGCCGTTTTCCTGGAAAGCATTCCGTCGCAAGCCCAGGAGACGAAACACCACATGGGCGCGATGGGCGCGCAAAGCCCCTCGACCGACGGCTACAAGGCTGCGATGGACAAGATGCACACCGCCATGATGGCGATCGAACATTCCGGCAATGCCGATGTCGATTTCGCCCGAAGCATGATCCCGCATCACCAGGCGGCGATCGACATGGCCAAGGTCGAGCTTGCCAATGGCAAGGATCCGGAAATGCGCAAGCTGGCCGGAGCGGTGATCGCGGCGCAGGAAGCCGAGATCAAGCAGATGCAGGATTGGCTGGCCGCCCATCCGGTGAAGTAGCATCAGGCAGCTCGCGGGAAATCCGGGGTGGATTTCTCCCGAAGGGTGTGCTGCCATCGCGCGTCGACTGGAGCGCGCCATGCCATCAACGATAAGAACCACCACATTGCCCTCGGGCGAAGCCGTTCCCGTGCTGGGTCAAGGCACGTGGAAAATGGGCGAAAACGCCCGCCGCCATGCCGATGAGGTCAATGCGCTGAAGCTCGGGCTCGATCTCGGCATGACGCTGATCGACACCGCCGAAATGTATGCCAGCGGCGGGGCCGAGGAGGTGGTGGCGGATGCCATTGCCGGACGCCGCGACGAGGTGTTCCTGGTCTCCAAGGTGCTGCCGTCCAACGCCTCGCGCACCGGCGTGCCGGCGGCCTGCGACAGAAGCCTCAGGCATCTGCGCACCGACCGGATCGATCTCTATCTGCTGCACTGGCCCGGCAGCGTGCCTCTGGCGGAAACGGTCGAGGCCTTCGAGGCGTTGAAAAAGGCCGGCAAGATCCGCCACTGGGGCGTCAGCAATTTCGACACCCATGGGATGGAGGAACTGGTCAGCCTGCCGGCCGGCGACAGCGTCCAGACCAACCAGATCCTCTACAATCTGTCCCAGCGCGGCCCCGAATTCGACCTTGCGCCCTGGAGCCGGCAACGCGGCATTCCGCTGATGGCTTATTCGCCGGTCGATCAGGGCGTATTGGCGCGCAATACCAGGCTCGAAGCCATCGCCGCCCGCCACAATGCCACGGCTGCTCAGCTGGCGCTGGCCTGGGTGATGACACAGGACGGCGTCATCGCCATTCCAAAGGCCGGCAGGCAAGAGCATGTCCGCCAGAATGTCGCTGCGTTGGACATCGAGCTCACCTCCGAAGATTCCGCAGAAATCGACCGTGCCTTCCCGCCACCGACCCGCAAGCGCGGGCTGCAGATGATTTGAGGGTTTGGCGCAGGACCTAAGGTCGCGTTCCCTGCGCTATCGTACGAAGCCTGACTACTTCCCCGCCATCCCCTTCAGCCGATACAGCGCCTCCAGCGCCTCCCGTGGCGTCATCTCGTCGGGATTGATCTCCGCTAGCGCCGCGCTCGGCCCATCGCTCTTTGCCGGCTTTTGCGCCTCTCGTTTCACCGCCACCGAAAACAGCGGCAGATCGTCGACCAGCCGGTTTGCCTTGCCCGACACCTCGCCCGCTTCCAGCTGGTGCAACACTTCCCTGGCCCGCCCTACCACCGCTTCCGGCAGGCCGGCCAGACGCGCCACCTGCACGCCATAGGAGCGGTCGGCGGCACCCTTGCCGACCTCGTGCAGGAAGACCACGTCGCCCTCCCATTCCTTGACCCGCATAGTGACATTGTGCAGCCGAGCGAGTTTGCTGGACAGCGCCGTCATTTCGTGGAAATGGGTGGCGAAGACCGCCCGGCAGCGGTTCTTCTCGTGCAGATACTCGACCGCCGCCCAGGCGATCGACAGGCCGTCGAAGGTAGCGGTGCCACGGCCGATCTCATCCAGGATCACCAGCGCGCGTTCGCCGGCCTGGTTGAGGATCGCCGCCGTTTCGACCATCTCGACCATGAAGGTCGAGCGGCCGCGCGCCAGATCGTCGGAGGCACCGACACGCGAAAACAGCCGGTCGACGACGCCGATATGAGCGCTTGCCGCCGGCACGAAGGAGCCGGTCTGGGCGAGGATGGCGATCAGCGCGTTCTGCCTGAGGAAGGTCGATTTGCCGCCCATATTGGGGCCGGTCAGCAGCCAGATCGCGCCGTTCTTGGCATCGCCTTCCGGCGACAAATCGCAATCATTGGCGACGAACGGTCCTTCGCCCGAACGCCGCAGCGACTGTTCGACCACCGGATGCCGCCCGCCCGAAATTGCAAAGGCGAGGCTCGCGTCCACGATGGGCCGGCACCAGGCCTCGCTTTCGGAAAGCAAGGCAAGTGCCGACGACACGTCGAGCACGCCAAGCGCATCGGCGCCGGCGCGGATCTTGTCCACCTGGCCGACCGCTTCCGCCGTCAGCCTGTCGAAAGCGGCAAGCTCGATCGCCAGCGCCCGGTCGGCGGCATTGGCGATCTTCGATTCCAGCTCGGCCAGCTCGGTCGTGGTGAAGCGCATGGCATTGGCCATGGTCTGGCGATGGATGAAGCGCGCCTTCGCCCCATCGCTGCTCGTCATGATCGCATGGTGGTTGGCGGTGACTTCGATGTAGTAGCCAAGCACATTGTTGTGCCGGATTTTCAGCGAGCGGATGCCGGTTTCGTCGATCAGCGAGCGCTCCAGCCCGGCTATGACCTTGCGCGATTCGTCGCGCAGCGCTCGCATCTCATCGAGTTCAACATTGTAGCTGGAACGGACAAAGCCGCCATCGCGTTTGAGCAGCGGCAGCTCGTCACTGAGCGCCTGCGTCAGATGCTCGGCCAGCGGGCGTGGCAGCGCTTCGATCGCTGCCAGCGCCGCCGCCAGTTCTTGCGGAAGGGCGGTCGCCCCAAACAGTTCGGCGATGGCGCCGGCCGCCTCGAACCCCGCACGCAGCGCGCCGAGGTCGCGCGGGCCGCCGCGGTTGAGCGCCAGCCGGGATAGCGCCCGGGGCATGTCGGCGACGCTCTTCAGGCTCGCCCGCACCGCCTGGCACAGTCGTGTCTCGGAGCGGAAGAACGATACCGAATCCAGCCTTGCACCAATTGCTGCCGGGTCGGTCAGCGGCGCCATCAGCCGGTCGGCGAGCAGCCGCGCCCCGCCGCCGGTAACCGTGCGGTCGATCGCCCTGAACAGCGAACCCTCGCGGCTGCCGGACAGGGTGCGCAACAGTTCAAGATTGGCGCGTGTCGCCGGATCGATGAACAGCGTCGAACCCTGCTCCTCGCGCTCCGGCCGCGACAGCGGCGGCCGCTCGGCCTTCTGCGTTTTTTCGACATAGGCGATGGCGCCTGAGATAGCCGACAGCTCGGCGCGGGAAAACGTGCCGAAACTGTCCGGCGTCGCCACCTCGAAGAAACGGGCGATGCGGCCCGCGGCCGACGCCGAATCGAATAGGCTCGGCGGCTGCGGATTGGCGACCCGGCCGAGCACGTCGAATACCGGTTTCAGCTCCGCATCGTAAAACACCGGCTCGGCGACGATCAGCTCGCGCGGGTCGACGCGAAAGACATCGGCGAGCAGCCGGTCGGCGGTGGTCTCGGCAACACGGAAGGCGCCGGTCGAGATCTCGATCCAGGCCAATGCAAAACTTCCTTGGTTCCCTGTCGCGCTGCCGCGCTCCCCGCCTCTTGGTTCCGCTCCGCATTTGACCCGGCCAAGCGCCATCAAAAAACTCGATTCCGACGGCGCCAGCAATTTGTCCTCGGTGATGGTGCCGGGCGTCACCAGCCGCACCACGTCGCGGCGCACCACCGACTTGCCGCCGCGCTTCTTCGCCTCGGCCGGATCCTCGATCTGCTCGCAGACGGCGACGCGGAACCCTTGTCCGATCAGCTTCTGCAGATAATCGTCGGCGGCATGCACCGGCACGCCGCACATCGGGATGTCGAGGCCCTGGTGCTTGCCGCGTTTGGTCAGGACGATGCCGAGCGCCCGGCTCGCCTTCTCGGCGTCGTCGAAGAAGAGTTCGTAGAAATCGCCCATGCGGTAGAACAGCAGCGAATCCGGGTTCGCCGCCTTGATCTCGATATACTGCTCCATCATCGGCGTCGCCGGCGCAAATGCCGGCGTAGCGCTGTCGCTGCGAATGGGCGTTTCGTCGTTCAAGACGCTGCTTCCAAAATTTCCCGAGCCATCTGCTTGGCGGTTTACAGCGGCGAAGTGTAGCCTTAATCCCGAACGTTCCACAAAAGAAAGCATTGCACCCGTCTCAAGCGGTGCCGCACGGGTGAGGAAATCGAAAGCATCATGGCCAGGAAAACCGAAAACCCCGGACCCTCCGTCAGTGCGCAGGAGGCGCTGGAATTCCACGCCATGGGCCGGCCCGGCAAGCTGGAGATCGTCGCCACCAAGCCGATGGCCACCCAGCGCGATCTCAGCCTCGCCTATTCGCCGGGCGTCGCGGTTCCCGTCCTCGCCATCGCCGAGGATCCCAGCCGCGCCTTCGACTACACGGCGCGCGGCAACATGGTCGCTGTTATTTCCAACGGCACCGCCATCCTCGGCCTCGGCAATCTCGGCGCACTGGCCGCCAAGCCGGTGATGGAAGGCAAGGCGGTGCTGTTCAAGCGCTTCGCCGACGTCGATTCCATCGATCTCGAGGTCGACACCGAGGATGCCGAAGAGTTCATCAATTGCGTGCGTTTTCTCGGCCCCTCCTTCGGCGGCATCAACCTCGAAGACATCAAGGCGCCGGAATGTTTCATCATCGAGCAGCGGCTGCGCGAACTGATGGACATACCGGTCTTCCATGACGACCAGCACGGCACCGCCATCATTTCGGCCGCCGGCCTGATCAACGCGCTCGAAATCACGGGCCGCGACATGAAGACCACGAAAATGGTTTGCAATGGCGCGGGTGCGGCCGGCATCGCCTGCATCGAGCTGATGAAGGCGATGGGCTTTGCGCCTGAGAACATCATCCTGTGCGACACCAAGGGCGTCGTCTTCCAGGGCCGCACCGAAGGCATGAACCAGTGGAAGTCGGCGCATGCCGTCAAGACCGACGCGCGCTCGCTGGCCGAGGCGCTGGACGGTGCCGACGTGTTCCTCGGCCTGTCCGCCAAGGGCGCGCTGACCACCAAGATGGTGCAGTCGATGGCCGAGAAGCCGATCATTTTCGCCATGGCCAACCCCGATCCCGAGATCACGCCGGAGGAAGTCGCCGAAATCCGCACCGATGCCATCATGGCCACAGGGCGTTCGGACTATCCGAACCAAGTCAACAACGTGCTCGGCTTCCCCTACATCTTCCGCGGCGCGCTGGACGTACGGGCCACCACCATCAATGACGACATGAAGATCGCCGCGGCGCGGGCGCTCGCCGAACTGGCGCGCCAGGACGTGCCCGACGACGTCGCCGCCGCCTACCAGGGCATGCGGCCGAAATTCGGCCCTAACTACATCATCCCGGTGCCGTTCGATCCGCGCCTGATCTCGGCCATTCCGATCGCGGTCGCCAAGGCAGCGATGGAGTCCGGCGTCGCGCGCAAGCCGATCCTCGACCTCGACCGCTACGCGCAGGAGCTTTCCGCCCGCCGCGATCCGATCGCCTCGACGCTGCAGCGCATCTACGACCGCGTGCGCCGCCAGCCCAAGCGCATCGTCTTCGCCGAGGGCGAGGAGGAGCAGGTGATGCGCGCCGCCGTCTCCTATGTGAACCAGCGGCTCGGCACCGCCATCTTGCTCGGCCGCGACGACATCATCAAGGAGAATGCCAGGAATGCCGGCATCGAGCTTGGCAAGCAAGGCATCGAGATCATCAATGCGCGGCTGTCGCGCCGCAATGGCGTCTACACCGACTATTTGTACGAGCGCATGCAGCGCAAGGGCTTCCTGTTCCGCGATTGCCAGCGACTGATCAACAACGACCGCAACCATTTCGCCGCCTGCATGGTGGCGCTGGGCGATGCCGACGGCATCGTCACCGGCGTCACCCGCAACTATTCCACGGCGCTCGACGACATCCGCCGTGCCATCGACGCCAAGCCCGGCCACCGCGTCATCGGCGCCTCGATCGTGCTGGCGCGGGGCCGAACCGTGATTGTCGCCGACACCGCCGTGCACGACATGCCCAATGCCGAACAGATCGCCGACATCGCCGAGGAAGCCGCCGGCTTTGCCCGCCGCATGGGTTATGAACCAAGGCTCGCCATGCTTGCCTATTCCACCTTCGGCCATCCGCAGGGTGAGCGCTCCGAACGCGTCCAGGAAGCGGTGCGCATCCTCGACAAGCGGCGCGTCGATTTCGAGTATGACGGCGAAATGGCCGCCGACGTGGCGCTCAACGCGCGCGCCATGGCGCAATACCCGTTCATCCGGCTGACCGGTCCGGCCAATGTGCTTATCATGCCGGCCTTCCACTCGGCCTCGATCTCGACCAAGATGCTGCAGGAACTCGGCGGCTCGACCGTCATTGGCCCGCTATTGGTCGGCCTCAACAAGCCGGTGCAGATCGTCTCGCTCAACGCCAAGGATAGTGACATCGTCAACATGGCGGCCATCGCCGCGTACACGGCGGGGGCGTGAGGAGCGGGGCAGCAGCGAGCGCCTCTTCCTTCTCCCCTGGTGGGTGGCCGAACGAAGCTCGGTCGGATGAGGGGTGCTCCAGCGAACGCCGACGCCTCATTTCTTCCAACACGCCTCATCCGTCTCAGCGCTGCGCGCCGATCCACCTTCTCCCAGAAGGGGAGAAGGAAAAAAGGGTGCCCTACAGCAGGCCCGCCTGCTCAGCCTCGTGGCGCAAATTCTGCCGAGGCCTTGGCCCGATCTGCTGGATGACCAGCCCGGCCGCCAGCGAGCCGAGGTCGCCGCAATGCTTCAGGCTGCGGCCTTGCGTGTAGCCGTAGAGGAAGCCGGCGGCGTAGAGGTCGCCGGCGCCGGTGGTGTCGACCAGCTCACGGATTTTGGTCGCATTGATGGTGACGGTCTCGTCGCCGCGCACGATGACCGAGCCCTTTTCCGAACGGGTCACGGCGGCGATCTTGCAATCCCTGCGAATCTGCGCCAGCGCCTCGTCGAACGAGGCGGTCTGGTAGAGCGATTTGATCTCGTGGCTGTTGGCAAAGACGATGTCGACGGTGCCCGAGCGCATCAGGTCCAAAAACTCGTCGCGGTAGCGGTCGACGCAGAACGAATCCGACAGCGTCATCGACACTTGGCGGCCGGCGGCATGGGCGAGCTTCGCCGTCTGCCGGAACGCTTCCTTGGCGCGCGGCGGGTCCCACAGATAGCCCTCGAAATAGGTGACGGCGGCGCCCGACGCCTTGTCGGCCTCGACATCCTCCGGGCCGAGCTCGACGCAGGCGCCGAGATAGGTGTTCATCGAGCGCTCGCCGTCAGGCGTGACGAAGATCATCGAGCGCGCCGTCGGCGGTTCGCCATTGAGCGGCCTAGTGTCGAAGGCGACGCCCTGGGCATGCATGTCATGGGCGTAGATTTCGCCGAGCGTGTCGTTCGAGACCTTGCCGAAGAAGGCGGCGCGCCCGCCGAAGCTGGCGACGCCCGCCGCCGTGTTGCCGGCGCTGCCGCCGGAGGCTTCGATGGCCGGGCCCATGCGGCTGTAGAGCAGCTCGGCGCGCCTCGTGTCGATCAGGTTCATCGCGCCTTTGATGATGCCATTCGTCTCCAGGAACGCCTCGTCGCATTGTGCGATAATGTCGACGATGGCATTCCCGATACAAAGCACGTCATAGTTCGGCATCAATGATGTCTCCGCGAAAAACCACCGGCTTTCTGCCACGCCGGCCGCGGGCGGGTCTAGCGATTTGATGCGGCTTTGCCTAGGGTCGGGATCTAATAATCTGGTCGAACGACAGATGCACCGCATCGCGCAGTGCGCCTGTGCCTTGCCTGTCTCCGCCTACCTCGGAGATACCAGCCATGGAATTGGAAACGCTGTGATCCCTAGCGCCGCCCGCGCCGCCGCCAGCCGGCTGTTCTCGCCCGAATTCCGCTCGGTGTTCGTGAAGACGCTGGGCCTGACCTTGTTGGCGCTCGCCGCACTGTGGTTCGCGATCGAGGGCCTGTTCGAATGGCTGGCCTGGCCATGGATCGACGCATGGCTGCCCAGCCTGCCGTCCTGGGCCGGATGGCTGGGCTTCATCGTCGCCGGGATCGGTCTCGCGCTGGGTCTGGCGCTGCTCATCGCGCCGGTGACGGCGATCATCGCCGGCCTGTTTCTCGACGACGTCGCCGAAGTGGTCGAGCGCACCGACTATCCCGGCGATCCACCCGGCCGCGCCGTGCCGGCGCTGCGCTCGCTGGTGCTGGCGATAAAATTCTTCGGCGTCGTCGTCCTCGGTAACATCGTCGCCTTGCTGCTCCTGCTGGTGCCGGGCATCAACATCGCCGCCTTCTTCATCGTCAACGGCTATCTGCTGGGACGCGAATTCTTCGAATTCGCCGCTATGCGCTTTCGCCCGGAGGGCGAGGCACGGGCGTTGCGCAAAAAACATGCCGTAACGGTGTTCCTCGCCGGGCTGGTTGTCGCTGGCTTCCTCGCCGTGCCGCTGCTCAACCTTCTGACGCCGCTGTTCGCCGCCGCCATGATGGTGCACCTGCACAAGGCGATCTCAGCGCGGGAAGCTGCTTAGGTGTGCTGATATTCAGGTGATGCCGGCTTGCGAATGGCGGTTTCCTGTGCTTCCGGTACGTAACCAAACGTTACGCTCCGTTCCGGTTCTCGGACCCCACCATTCTCAGCGCGGCCTGACCTGAATCTCAGCACACCCCGGCGCTAAATGCATGTCGCGCAAAAGTGTGCCGCGGTTTTGCGATAACGACATGCATAAAAACAACAACGCTAAAGCGCGTCGCATGAGGCCGGTCAAACGCGACGCGCTTTAGCGTAAAAGAAAACCGCGTCCCAACTCGTCGTCGGGTTCGACGATGAATTCGGCCCGGCCGCAGTAGAAGGCGCGGCCGCCGACGCGGGCGATGATGGCGTCATGCGGCCCGGCTTTTGCGGTCCTCGACACGCTGCCGGAAAAACGCGAGCCTGCAACACTCTCGAACAGCCGCGTCTGGCCGGCGATTTCGCCCTTGGCATGCATTGCCGCCAGCCGCGCGGTGACGCCCGAGCCGGTCGGCGAACGGTCGACTTCGGCCTCGGCGAAGACGCAGATGTTTTTGGTCGGCGTATCGGAAAATACGTCCTGTCCGTCGGTCAGGATGGTGCCGTAGAGAAAGGCAAGGTCGGCATGGTCGGGATGCGACAGCGGGAACTCGGCCTTCAGTTTCCCGGTTAGCGCCGTCGCCGCATCGACGAAATCGCGCACGCGGTTCCTACCGAATTCCAGCCCGAACTGGCGGCAATCGGCGAGCGCATAGAAGGCGCCGCCATAGGCGATGTCGAAGCCGATCGCCCCGAAGCGCGGTAATTCGATCTCCTGGTCGCGGGCGAACAAAAAGGCCGGCACGCTTTCGAACGACACAGCACCTGCCTTGCCGTCCTGCACCTCGACCGAGGCGACGACCAGCCCGCACGGCGCTTCGATGTTGACTGTCGTCACCGGCTCCTGCCGCGCCACCAGCCCTTCGTCGACGGCGTAGCGGCCGAGCGCGACGACGGCGTGGCCGCACATCGTCGAATAGCCCTCATTGTGCATGAACAGCACCGCGAGGTCGGCGCCGGGCAGGTCGGGTTCCACCAGCAGCGCGCCATACATGTCGTAGTGGCCGCGCGGCTCGAACATTAGGATCTTCCTGAGATGGTCGAGGTGGTCGCGCACATAGGCACGTTTTTCCAGGATCGTGCCTGCGGGGATCTTGGGATAACCGCCGGTGACGATCCGCAGCGGCTCGCCACCGGTGTGCATGTCGACGACGGCGAGCGTCATGCGTTGGGTTCGGCAAACAACGCCTGCAGCTTGCCGAACGGCATGGCGGTGCGGGTGAAGCCGAAGGTGCCGTCCTGCTGGATCTCGCGCGCCGCCGTCTCCAGCATGCCGAAGGCGAAATTGGTCAGCCAGGGCCCGAGCGAAATGCGCTTGACCCCTGCCAGGGCAAGATCGGCGATGGTGAAGCCGGGCCTCACCATGACGTTGACCGGCTTGGTCAGCGCCGAGCAGACGGTTCGCACCGTCTCGATGTCACTGATGCCCGGCGCGTAGAGCACGTCGGCGCCGGCGTTCTCGAAGGCCTGCAGCCGCTTGATCGTGTCGTCGATGTCGGGCTTGCCCCATAGAAAATTCTCAGCCCGCGCGGTGAAGACGAAATCGTGCTTCAGCGCCCGTGCCGCCTCCGCTGCGGCGGCGACGCGCTCGACGGCATGCGAAAAATCATAGATCGGCTTGTCGGGCTCGCCGGTGTGGTCCTCGATCGAGCAGCCGGCGAGGCCCGCGGCCTCGGCCGCGAAGATGGTTTCGGATGCACTTGTCGCGCTGTCGCCCTTGCCCTTTTCGAGATCGGCCGAGACCGGCAGGCCGGTCGCCGCCGTCACCTCGCGGCAGTGGTGGATCATCGCCTCGAAGGTCACCGCGCCGTCGGGCAGGCCGCGCGAAAAGGCAAAGCCGGCGCTGGTCGTCGCCAGCGCCTTGAAACCGAAGGAAGCCAGCAGTTTCGTCGTGCCGACGTCCCAAGGGTTGGGCATGACGAAGATCGAGCTGTGCAGGTCGCGAAAGATTTTGCCCTTGTCCATGGATGCTCCCCAGAGTGCGAAGCGCATTTTATCCCGCCGCTGCCCGTCGGGCAAACGAATGCGATTGGTTCAGAAGCGACTGGCGTTCTCTCCTGCCAATTTGTCCAGTGCGTCGGACCCCTTGACGTATGCGGTCCCGTCCCAATGATAGGTGACGGAGATGTCGCGCGAGGAAGCCTCGGGCGCCGGATCGTCGCAGCTTTCGCCATTCGGCACGGTGGCATCGGCCACCGTCGCCTTGATGGCCGCATAGGGCTGGCCGTCCGCAACGGTCTGAAACGCCAACTCCTGCGTGCGCCTGTAGGCGCACAGGGACTCGTCGAACGTATAGATCATGTCGATCAGTTCGAACCTGTCGTCGCGGACCAGGATCAGCGGCGTGCTCACATAGCCCTGGCTCGAATTGAAATGCGTGCTCAGGGTGATGATGGCGTCATCGCTGGGCCCGATCGGCAGCTTGCCCGGATCGCGAAAATAGGTGCTCCGGTCGACGGCGACATTGACAGCGTCGAGCAGTCTCGGCCTGCCGGCAAGATCGTAGAGCGCCAGCACCGCAAAACCCTCGGCGCTGTCGGAGGAGCCGCCGAGGTCGAACAGCATGGCCAGCCGATCCTTGCCGCCTGCCTTGATCTGGAGCACGCCAGCATCGGAAAAGCCCGACGTTTCGGGCGGCGAGCCACCGCTATCCGGACCCTCGATATGGCGCATCTGGATCGGCATGGAGCCCCGATAGAAGCCGTCCTTGTCCGCCGCCAGATCGGGAATGACCATCCCAGCGAGGTTGAGATAGGTCGTGTCCTTGTGGCCGGGAACGGCGCTGCCAAGGTCCGGGAAGCTGACGCCTTGGGCGCCGGCCGCAGTCCACAGGCACGGCAGCAGCAAACAGGCGAGAATGAGGCGAAAGCGAAGCAGGATGGAATTCATACGCTGTCGCCTCGCATTGTCGAGCGTTCGCAAGCTAGCACGGACGACCGAGGCGTACAGCCGGAATAACAAGCTCGAATATCAGATCAGTGGATCGGCACCAGCCCGGCAAGTTCGCGCATGTCCTCGAACAGGATGCCGCCGGCCTCGGTCAGGCCGTCGCGGTCGGAATGCGGGTCGCCGTGATAGGAATAAACGCGCATGCCGGCGGCAATGCCGGCTAATGTCCCGGCGACGCTGTCCTCGATGACGATGCAGTCGGCGGGCGCGAAGCCCATCGTGCTTGCGGCATGCAGGAACAGGTCGGGAAACGGCTTGCCGCGCGAAACCATGGTCGAGCTGAACAGTGCATGCTCGAACAGCGGCAGCAGCCCGGTCTGGCCGAGCGTGATGTGCATTTTCGACACCCGCGCCGATGAAGCGACGCAACTTGCGATGCCGGCAGCGTGCACGGCTTCGATGAACTCCCGAACGTAGGGGATGGCTTCGACGCCATGCGCGAACAGGTCCGGCAGCCCGGCATTCCAACGCTCGACGAAATCAGCGCCGAGGCTGACGCCGGTCGCCTCGACTTCCTTCTGCACCGAGACCATGGCGCGGCCGGAGAAATTCTTGCGGCAATATTCGAAGCTTGCAGGGTAGCCGGCGGCGCTGAGCCATTCGGCGAGGCGTCGATTGGCCAGGTTCTCGGTGTCGACCAGAACCCCGTCGCAATCGAAGATGACCAGTTTGGGTATTTTCATCAGGCCGTGCCGGTCGATCCGAAGCCGCCGGAGCCGCGCACCGTGCCACCGGCCAATGTGCGCTCCTCGACCGTCGCCTGCATCACGGACGCAAAGACGATCTGGGCGATCCGCATGCCGCGCGTCACCGCGAAATCCTCGTCGCCGAGATTGATCAGCAGCACCTTGACCTCGCCGCGATAGTCGCTGTCGATGGTGCCCGGCGTGTTGAGGCAGGTGAGGCCATGCTTGAAGGCGAGGCCCGAGCGCGGCCGGACCTGACCTTCCACGCCCTCCGGGATCTCCAGGATCAGCCCGGTCGGCACCAGCGCGCGTTTTCCCGGCAGGATCAGCAGCGGCCGGTCGTCCGGCACCGCGGCGCGCAGATCCATGCCGGCGGCGCCCGGGCTTTCATAGGCAGGAAGCGGCAGACCTTCACCATGCGGCAACCTGACGAAGCCGACGGCCGGACCGATGACGGAGGAAGTGTAGAGTGCTGCGCGCATGAGGCTGATCCTATCGCTACCAACGCCGATTCTGTCAACTCGGCGGCTACGCTATCAACGGCTTCTTTCAGCCCAGTTCCGCTTCAGCGCAGTTCTACGGGAACGATCGTCGTCTCCTTGATCTCCTCCATGACGAAGGAGGCCGAAACGTCCGACAGCGCCACCTTGGCGATCAGCCGCTGGTAGAGCCGGTCATAGGCCTTCACGTCGGCGACGCGGGCCCGCAGCACATAATCGAGGTCGCCGGACATGCGGTAGACGCCGGTGATCTCGGGAAAGCCGCTCACTGCCGCCCGGAATTTTTGCAGCCAGTCCGGATCATGATTGGAGGTCCGGATCAGGATGAACACCGAGAGGCCGAGGCCGAGCTTGTCGGCATCGACCAGCGCCACCCGGCCGGTAATGACGCCGTCTTCTTCCAGCCGCTTGACCCGGCGCCAGCAGGCGTTGCGCGACAGCGACACCCTTTCCGACAATTGGTCGACCGACAATGTACCGTCGCGTTGCAGTTCGGCCAGCAATCTTCGGTCGATCTCATCGATTTCCAGCGGCATGTGGGATGTTTGTCCCAATAATTAGCCGAACACAAGGATGATTTGGGACCAATGAACCAAAAGCTCGTGCCAGAATACTCAGCATCGGGGCCTATCCCGGCAGGAGGGATCACCATGACGATACCGCTTTCAAGGCTCTTCACCTCTCACCCGGCCAAGGTGGGCGAGACCTATTTCAGCCATATGGCCTTCGCGGCTTGGTTCTGCTCGCGCCTGTTCATGGCGGCGTTCGCCGCGCTCATTCACGCTTTCTTGCCGTTTCTGTTCGAGACTACGGCCAGCCGAATCGTGCGCGAGCTCTATGAGCGCACGCACAACAGAGGCACGCATGCGATCAAGGAGCCTGCGGCTCTCATGGATCGCGCCTGAGGGAAGATTAAGCGATGTGCCGGTGGGCGGCCTATCTCGGCGAAGCGGTCTTTCTCGAAGACATCGTCACGGCGCCCTGCCATTCGCTCATCGCCCAGAGCCATTGCGCCCAGGAAGCCAAGTCGCCGACCAATGGCGACGGTTTTGGGCTCGCCTGGTACGGTGACCGGCCCGAGCCGGGTCTGTATCGCGACATCCTGCCGGCCTGGTCCGATCCAAATCTGAAGAGCCTGTGCCGGCAGATCAAATCCGGCCTGTTCCTTGCCCACGTCCGCGCCTCGACCGGCGGCGCCACCAGCCGCATGAACTGCCACCCGTTCACTTCCGGCTGCTGGTCGTTCATGCACAACGGCCAGATCGGCGGCTTCGAAAAAATCCGCCGCGCGCTGGAAAATTCGCTCTCTGACGCGGTCTTCGCCCTGCGCGAAGGGACCACCGATTCCGAACTTTTCTTTCTCCTGATGATCGACGAAGGGCTGTCGGGTGACCCGCAAGGCGCTGTTCTCCGCGCCACCAGCCGCGTTATGGACGCCTCGCGCCGCGCCGGCTTCGAACCGGCGCTGAGACTTACTGCCGCCTTGTCGGACGGTGGATCGCTCCATGCGGTGCGGTATGCGACCGATGCCCACGCGCCGACGCTCTACACCGCCGTCTTCCGCAATGGCGGCGGGCGGTGCATCGTTTCCGAGCCGTTCGATCGCGACGGCGGCGACTGGCAAGCGATCCCGCCATCGAGCTTCGTCACCATGACCAGAGACGGCATGAGCATTCGTCCGTTCGCGCCGGTTGCGGCGAAGTTCGCGCTGGCCGTGTAGATCCCCCGCTATCGCGGCAACGTCGCGGGACAGCGCTCCCTCAGCAGACCCTCGCAGCGCAATTCCGATCAAGCACCGCCTGTACTCAGATGCTGAATTCGGCTTGAAGAGGCGCCGTAGCCCGCCATTTGGTGAGGCTGGCGGCGCTGGCAAGCCGGAGCATTCGTCATGGACCTAGTCTTTTCCTCGACTATCGAACTCGCCGCCGCGATCCGCGACCGCAAGATTTCCGCCGTGGAGGCGCTGGACGCGCATCTGGCGCAGATCGACAGGCACAATGAGGCGGTCAATGCGGTCGTCACGCTCGACAGGGAAGGGGCTCGCGCTCGAGCGAAGAAGGCCGACGAAGCGCAGGCGCGCGGCGCCGCTCTCGGGCCGCTGCACGGCGTGCCGTTCACGCTGAAGGACACGCACGAAACATTGGGGATGAAGACCACGGTCGGTTTCCCGCCCTTTGCCGACTATGTGGCGAGAAAAGACAGTCCGGTCGTTCTCAGGTTGAAGGCGGCCGGCGGCGTGCTGGTCGGCAAGACAAATGTCGCAACGATGCTGGCCGACTGGCAGTCGAACAATCCGCTGTTTGGCCGCACCAGTAGTCCCTGGGATCTATCGCGCACCGCCGGCGGTTCCAGCGGCGGCGCCGCGGCAGCGCTCAGCACCGGCATGACACCATTCGAGATCGGCACCGACATGCAGGATTCTATCCGCCTGCCTGCGGCCTTCTGCGGCGTCTACGGCCTGAAGCCGACCGAGCATCGCGTCTCGCTGGCTGGCGCCTTTCCCGGTCCCGCCGGCGCGCCGCGAAGCGTGCGGCTGATGTCCTGCCTCGGTCCGCTGGCCCGCAATGTCGAAGATCTGGCGCTGATCCTGGGGATCATTGCAGGACCGGATGGCAGCGACACCGACCTTGCGCCGGTGCCGGTCGAGGACATGCCGAAGCTCGATCTCAAGACATTGCGCATCGCCTTTGCTCCGTCCTTTCCTGGTTTTCCGGTCGCCAACGAAATCAGCGCCGCGGTCGAAAGTCTGGCTGAGCAACTCAAATCTGCGGGCGCGACCGTCGAGGAAGCAAAGCTGCCGACGCTCGACCTGCATGACGATCTGACGCAAGGCGGCGCGCTGATTGGCATGATGCTGGAGGCTGCGCAGCGGGAGCCGCCGGAAGAACCGACACCGGTCTCGCGCTGGTTCGAGGCTCTCGCCCGCCGCGACCGGTCGATCCTTGCCTGGGACCGGTTTTTCGAAGGCTGCGATGTCTTGCTGTGTCCCGTCGCCATGACCACGGCCTTCCCGCATTGCGAGCCGGGAACACCGATCAAGGTCGATGACAGGGAGCAGAGCTACTGGATGCTGCCGGCCTATGGCGCGGTGTTCAACTATAGCGGCCACCCGGCACTGTCGATGCCCTGCGGGCACGACCGCGACGGCCTGCCCATCGGCCTGCAGCTGGTCGGCCGCCGCTGGTCCGAATCGCGGCTGCTCGGCATCGCCAGGGCAATAGCGCGGCTAACCAGCGGCTTTCGTCGTCCGCCCGGCTATTGAGCAAACCGCGCCAGCCCATAAGGCTCAAGCAGCGGTTCGCGCGCGTCGTCCAGGATTTCCCGGGCGGCGAACAGGCCGACGGCAGGCGCCAGCGTGATGCCGGAATGCATGACCGCGACATACAGGCCGCTCACGCCTTGAGCCCGTCCGATGATCGGAAAGCCGTCGACGGGCGTCGGCCGGTATCCGACCGTGTGAAAATCCAGTTCCAGCCCGGCGGCGCCGCGCAGCATGGCTTTCATCGACGCAAACAACTCGCGGCCGGTGGCGTCGGCATCCATGCCCGGATCGGCGCCGCCGAAATCCGAACCGGCGATGATGCGGCCCTCGGCAGTCTGGCGCATGTGCAGCCGGTCTCCGATCACCAGGCCGTTGAGCAGCTTTTCGTAGGGGCGTGAGTGGACGATCAGGCCGGGCGGCGTGTCGATCGGCAGCTTTAATCCGGCCGTCGCCGCGATTGCCGGAGAGCCGGCGCCGGCCACGATCACCACCTCATCGGCAGCGATCCGTCCGCCGGATGTATCGACGCCGGTAATCCTGCCATTGGCCTGCACGAGCGCGGTGACGGCTGTTCCAGTCAGCACCCGCGCGCCGCGCCGCTCGGCGTCGGCCAGCAGCGTTTGCGTGGTGGCGACCGGCTCGGCAATGCCCTCCTCGGCTACATGCAGGGCGAAATCGGGAAGCTCGGTCAAGTTGGGCTCGATGCGGGCGGCTCGCGTGCGATCGACGCGCTCGATGCCGTAACCCCAGGCAGAATGCTCGGCGGCATAGGCTTCCAACTCGGCCGGCGGCAGGTCCCAGCACAGGCCGCCGCACCATTCCAACGGAATGCCGGGCACGTCATGCGCAAGCCGCGTCCATTCGGCCATCGAACGGGTGCGCAGCCGAAAATAAGGCTCTGGATTGCCCCAGCTGGCATTGATCCAGGCAAAGGAATTCGGTGTCGCGACGCCGCCGGCGCCGCTGTCGGCAACGACCGTCACCTTCGCGCCAGCCTTCGCCAGATGCCAGGCGATGGACGCGCCGATTATGCCGGCGCCGACGACGATGACTTGCTTGGCTGCGCTCATGGATGGTCCCTTGTCGAATCGGGTCTTCTGATGTCGTTGCCGCAACCCTATCTCAAGACCGGGCGAGGGCCATCCGCCCAAAATTGTTCGACAGGCTGCAAAAGCGCTGCTAGAAGCCCGCGCACCACATGGGATTCCATAAATTGGCTGAAGACATCACGAACGCGGTGGCGCGCCGCCGCACTTTCGCGATCATCGCGCATCCGGACGCCGGCAAGACGACGCTGACCGAAAAGCTGCTTTTGTTCGGCGGCGCCATCCAGCTTGCCGGCGAGGTCAAGGCCAAGAAGGATCGCATCCAGACCCGGTCGGACTGGATGAAGATCGAGCGCGAGCGCGGCATTTCGGTCGTCACCTCGGTGATGACCTTCGAGTATGAGGACAATGTCTTCAACCTGCTCGACACGCCCGGCCACGAGGATTTCGCCGACGATACCTACCGCACGCTCTCGGCGGTCGATGCGGCGGTCATGGTCATCGATGCCGCCAAGGGCATCGAGCCGCGCACGCTAAAACTGTTCGAGGTCTGCCGGCTGCGCGACATCCCGATCATCACCTTCGTCAACAAGATGGACCGCGAAAGCCGCGACCCGTTCGAGATCCTCGACGAGATCGAACAGAAACTGGCGCTCGACACCGCACCGATCACTTGGCCGATCGGCCGCGGCAAGACCTTTTCCGGTACCTACCATCTGGCGCTGAACGCGGTGCGCAAGGGCGACGCGGAGAAGGAACGGACGCCGGTCAATGGACCCGACTCCAACCGCGTCGCCGGCCTGTTGCCGGAGAACGAGCGCGAAGCCTTCATCGAGGAGCTGGAACTGGCGCGCGAAGCCTGCCGTCCGCTCGACATCGACTCGTTTCGCGAGGGCCATCTGACGCCGGTCTATTTCGGCTCGGCGCTGCGCAATTATGGCGTGCGCGACCTGATCGAGGCGCTTGGCGCCTACGGGCCGCCGCCGCGCGCGCAGGAGGCCGACATCCGCAAGGTCGAGGCGACCGAGGACAAGATGACCTCCTTCGTCTTCAAGATCCAGGCCAACATGGACCCCAACCACCGCGACCGCATCGCCTTCGTCCGCGTCTGCTCGGGCAAGCTCGAGCGCGGCATGAAGGCCAAGCTGGTGCGCACCGGAAAACCGATGAGCCTGTCGGCGCCGCAGTTCTTCTTCGCCCGCACCCGCGTCACCGCCGACGAGGCGTTCGCCGGCGACGTCGTCGGAATCCCCAACCATGGCACGCTGCGCATCGGCGACACGCTGACCGAGGGCGAGGAGATCCTGTTCCGCGGCGTGCCGAATTTCGCGCCGGAAATCCTGCGCCGCGTCCGTCTCGGCGATGCGATGAAGGCCAAAAAGCTGAAGGAGGCGCTGCACCAGATGGCCGAGGAGGGCGTCGTGCAACTGTTCTCGCCGGAGGACGGTTCACCGGCAATCGTCGGTGTCGTCGGCGCGCTGCAGCTCGACGTGCTGAAGGAGCGGCTGAGCATCGAGTACACGCTGCCCGTCGATTTCGAGATGTCGCGCTTTTCGGTCTGCCGCTGGATATCGGCTGACGCCAAGGCCGAGATGCATCGCTTCATCGAGGCGCATCGCGGCGACATCGCCCGCGACCTTGACAACGACCCGGTGTTCCTGGCCCAGCATGCCTTTTCGCTCAATTACGAGGCCGAGCGCTGGAAGGCGATCCGCTTCGCCGCGGTCAAGGATTACCAGGTCCGCGACAAGGCGGCTTGAGCACTCTTCTCCTTCTCCCCTTGTGGGAGAAGGTGTCGCCGAAGGCGACGGATGAGGGGTGTTCCAGGAAACACCGACGCCTCATTCCGTCCAACACCCCTCAACCGTCTCGGCGCTCCGCGCCGATCCACCTTCTCCCACAACAAGGGGGAGAAGGAGAAGATCGGCTCCCTCAGCCCCTGGCTGCCTCTTCGATCTTGGCGATGTCGATCTTGGTCATCTGCATCATCGCCTGCATGACACGGCCGGCCTTTTCCGTGTCGGGGTCCTGCAGCAGCCTCGGCAATTGCTCCGGCACGACCTGCCAGGAGACGCCGAACTTGTCCTTCAGCCAGCTGCACTGGCTGGGCTCGCCACCGCCCTCAATGAGCCTGTCCCAGAAATAGTCGACCTCCTCCTGCGTCTTGCAGTCGATGGACAGCGAGACTGCCTCGGTGAACTTGAATTGCGGCCCGCCGTTGAGCGCCTGGAACTGAACGCCGTCGAGCTCGAAATAGGTCACCAGCACCTTGCCCTCACTATCGCCGCTGCCCTTGGGCCAGCGCATCACGCTCAGCACCTTCGAATTCTTGAAGATGGAGATGTAGTGGTTCATGGCCTCCTCGGCCTGGTCGTCGAACCACAGGCAGGGGGTGATCTTTTGCATTTGCTTGCTCCTCGGGCTGGTTTTGGCTTTGTTGTCACTCGTAAAACGGCCGGCTGGCATCGATGCCCGTCCGCGCCGTCTGCCCAAGGACGCTCGGGCAAAACACGATCCGACAGCACCTCTGACTTTTTTACTGCCTGGACCGGCTTGCCGTCTTTGGCTCAAGATCCCGGCGCATCGCAAAACCGTGGCCAGACCAGACCGTGGCGTATATAACGCCGCTCAATTCCGGTTTTCCGCGCCTGTCCGGGCGCGACGCAGACAGCAAGGACAATTTAATGCCCGCCTATCGCTCCCGCACCACCACCCATGGCCGCAACATGGCCGGCGCCCGCGGTCTGTGGCGCGCCACCGGCATGAAGGATTCCGATTTCGGCAAGCCGATCATCGCGGTGGTCAATTCCTTCACCCAGTTCGTGCCGGGTCACGTCCACCTCAAGGATCTCGGCCAGCTGGTCGCCCGCGAGATCGAAAAGGCCGGCGGCGTCGCCAAGGAGTTCAACACCATAGCTGTCGACGATGGCATCGCCATGGGCCATGACGGCATGCTCTATTCGCTGCCGTCGCGCGAGCTGATCGCCGACTCGGTCGAATACATGGTCAATGCCCACTGCGCCGACGCCATGGTCTGCATCTCCAATTGCGACAAGATCACGCCGGGCATGCTGATGGCTTCGCTTCGCCTCAACATCCCGACCGTCTTCGTCTCCGGCGGTCCGATGGAAGCCGGCAAGGTGGTGCTCGCCGGCAAGACGCAGGCGCTCGATCTGGTCGATGCCATGGTCGCTGCCGCCGACGACAAGATCTCAGACGAGGACGTCAAGACCATCGAGCGCTCGGCCTGCCCGACCTGCGGCTCCTGCTCCGGCATGTTCACCGCCAATTCGATGAACTGCCTGACCGAGGCACTCGGCCTGTCGCTGCCCGGCAACGGTTCGACGCTGGCCACCCATGCCGACCGCAAGCGGCTGTTCGTCGAGGCCGGCCATCTGATCGTCGATCTCGCCCAGCGCTACTACGAGCAGGACGACGACACCGCGCTGCCGCGCAGCATCGCCTCGAAGGGCGCCTTCGAGAACGCCATGACGCTCGACATCGCCATGGGCGGCTCGACCAACACCGTGCTGCACATCCTGGCTGCCGCGCATGAGGGCGAGGTCGATTTCACCATGGAGGACATCGACCGGCTGTCGCGGCGGGTTCCGGTGCTGTGCAAGGTCGCGCCGGCCAAGTCCGACGTCCATATGGAGGACGTCCACCGCGCCGGCGGCATCATGGCGATCCTCGGCCAGCTCGATAGCGCCGGGCTGATCAACCGCGACCTGCCGACGGTGCACACCGCAAGTCTCGGCGAAGCGCTCGACCATTGGGACATTTCGCGCACCACAAGCCAGAACGTTCGCGATTTCTTCCTAGCGGCCCCGGGCGGCGTGCCGACGCAGGTCGCCTTCAGCCAGGATCGGCGCTGGGACGAGCTCGACACAAATCGCGAAACCGGCGTTATCCGCTCGGCCGAGCACCCCTTTTCCAGGGACGGTGGCCTAGCCGTGCTTAGGGGCAACCTGGCGCTCGACGGCTGCATCGTCAAGACGGCGGGCGTCGATGAATCGATCCTGAAATTCACCGGCCCGGCCAGGGTGTTCGAAAGCCAGGACGCCAGCGTCAAGGCGATCCTGTCCAACGAGATCAAGGCTGGCGATGTCGTCGTCATCCGCTACGAAGGGCCGCGCGGCGGCCCCGGCATGCAGGAAATGCTCTACCCGACCAGCTATTTGAAATCGAAGGGCCTCGGCAAAGCCTGCGCGCTGGTCACCGACGGCCGCTTTTCCGGCGGTACCTCCGGCCTGTCGATCGGCCATGCTTCTCCCGAGGCGGCGGAAGGCGGGCTGATCGGGCTGGTGCATGAGGGCGACACGATCGAGATCGATATCCCGAACCGCACCATCCGGCTTGCCGTCGACGATGCCGAACTGGCCGCCCGCCGCGCGGCGATGGAGGCAAAGGGAACCGCCGCCTGGAAGCCCGATGAAAAGCGCAAGCGCAAAGTGACGATGGCCTTGCGCGCCTACGCCTCGATGGCGACCAGTGCTGCAAAGGGTGCGGTAAGGTATGTGCCGGAGTAGGTCTGCTTCTTCAAAGGGATGACGGTAGATGGATTTTGACCTTATCGTCCGCGGCGGCATGCTGCCCGACGGCACGATCGCCGATATCGGCATCATCGGCGAGACGATCGCGGCCATCGAGCCCGAGCTGAGCGTTACCGCGAGCACGGCGATCGACGCCCATGGCAATCTGATCTCGCCGCCTTTCGTCGATCCGCATTTTCACATGGACGCCACGCTCTCCCTGGGCATACCGCGCATCAACGCGTCGGGCACGCTGCTGGAAGGCATTTCGCTGTGGGGCGAGCTGAAGCCGCTGTTGACGCACGAAGCGGTGCGCGAGCGCGCGCTCGCCTATTGCGACTGGGCGGTGTCCATGGGCCTGCTCGCCATCCGCACCCATGTCGATGTCTGCGATACGAGGCTGCTGGCGGTCGAAGCCCTGCTCGATGTGAAGAAGACGGTCGCGCCCTATATCGACCTGCAACTGGTCGCCTTCCCGCAGGATGGGTTTTATCGCTCGCCGACGGCGCGCGATAACACCGTTCGAGCGCTCGACTTGGGGGTCGATATCGTCGGCGGCATTCCGCACTTTGAGCGCACCATGGCCGATGGCACGCGTTCGGTGACGGAACTGTGCGAAATCGCGGCAGAACGCGGCCTCATGGTCGACCTGCATTGCGACGAGACCGACGATCCGCTGTCGCGCCATATCGAGCAACTGGTCTATGAGACGCAGCGCCTCGGCCTGCAGGGCAGGGTCGCCGGCTCGCATCTCACTTCGATGCACTCGATGGACAATTACTATGTCTCGAAGCTGTTGCCGCTGATCGCCGAGGCAGGTGTCTCGGCGATTCCCAATCCGCTGATCAACATCATGCTGCAGGGCCGCCACGACACATTCCCCAAACGCCGCGGCCTGACGCGGGTCAAGGAAATGCTTGCCCACGGCATCCGCGTCGGCTGGGGCCAGGATTGCGTGCTCGACCCCTGGTATTCGCTGGGCACCGCCGACATGCTCGACGTCGCCTTCATGGGCCTTCACGTCGCCCAGATGTCGAGCCCGGCCGACATGGCGCGCTGTTTCGACATGGTCACCAACGTCAACGCCGCCATCATGGGCCTCGACCATCTCGGCCTGGCGGTCGGCAAGCGCGCCAGCCTCGTCGTCCTCGATGCCGGCGATCCGGTCGAGGCCTTGCGTCTGCGTCCCGAGCGCCTCTGTGTCATTGCCAGGGGCAAAGTGGTGGCCGAGCGGGCCAGGCAGGAAACGCGGCTTTCGATCGCGGGACGACCGGCAACGGTGAACCGCAGGCATCGCCCGTCCACTTGATGACCAATAATTGGCAGGCCCAATAGGACGTTGGATCTGCAGCAAGCCGCGCGTGCCGATCCGATTGATAGGTCCTGATCTTAAGTTTACAATCAATCTCCAGTTTTATGTCGAGGAGGGGCACCATGTGGCGCAAGACGGCGATGGTGGTCGCGTTGGCGGCGACCTGTGCAGGCTGCATGACGGCCGAAGACCGTCGTGCCGCAGACGAGGCGAAATGCCGGTCCTACGGCTTCGTCAGGAAGAACGATGCCTTCGCCGAATGTCTGCAGCGCATCGATCTCGCGCGCCGCGCGGACCTGAGAAGTGCGTCGGCTTTCGATCCCTGGGACCGGCCGGTGATTTATCGTCCGATCATCATTCGGCCACGGCCAAAGTAGGCGTTCAAGCGGCTATCCAGGCCCAGCCGATTTCCGGCTCTGGTCTGGCCGGGTTCCCGAATTCCACTCGTCAAAGCGGCTGCTTGCGTCTACGACGCTGCTCACCGAGCTTTCATGCGGGAGGAAGCGACATCGGCATGGCACAGCCAACAGCCCAGAATTCGACGATCAGGAACGTGCTTTTGGCGGGCATTCTGCTGATGCTGGCCGGCGATTTCCTGTTTGCGTTGAACGATGCGATGGGCAAATGGCTGGTCGCCAGCTTTTCCGTCGGCCAGGTCGTGCTGATCCGTTCCATCGGCGCCTTTTTCGTGCTCGGCCCGATGATCGCTCGTCAAGGTACGGCCAGGCTGTTCCGCATGGAACGCCTGGAACTGCAGGTCTTGCGCGTCGTCATGACGACGCTCGACACGGCGCTGTTCTACGCCGCCGTCGTCTATCTGCCGCTTGCCGACGTCATGAGCTTCTACATGGCGGGGCCGATCTACGTGGCGGCGCTGTCCCATTTGTTGCTCGGTGAAAAGGTCGGCTGGCGCCGCTGGATGGCGATCCTGGTCGGCTTCTGCGGCGTGCTGATCATGCTCAAACCGTCCTCGGCCGCGTTTTCGCTGTCGTCGGCCTTCGCGCTGGCCGGAAGCATTTCATTCGCCTTCGCCATCATCCTCAACCGGCGGTTGCGCGGCACCAGCGACACCTCGCTCGTTACCTGGCAAACCATCGGCACGCTGCTGGTCGGCGGGTTTCTCACCATCGGCAACTGGCAGACGCCGTCCTCGCTCGATTTCGGCGCCATGCTGCTTCTCGGCATCGTCTCCTGCGGCGCGCATCTGATGATCACCAGGGCGCTGAAGCTGGCGCCGGCGTCGACGCTGGCGCCGCTGCATTACAGCCTGCTGCTGTGGGCCGTCATCTTCGGGCTGGCGTTCTTCGGCGACATGCCCGGCCCGCGCATCCTGATCGGCTCGGGCATCATCGTGCTGGCCGGCCTGTTCATCTTCCATCGCCAGAAAGTGGTCGACACGGTGCCGCCGGAGAACGTACCGAAAGGCGTCAACTAATGTTCAGATTTTTGGTACTAACCCGCGCGAACTGCCGCCAGATGCCTTGAGAAGTCGGCTGTCTCCATCAGCGCCTTGCAGCGCGCGAAGCGGCCGTCGGCATAAGCGCGGAAATCGTCGACCGGATTGCTGTTAGCGAGCTGGATCAGCCCCCACAGCGTCCACAGGAGATCGCACATCGCCTTATAGACGACAACGCGGCCGCGCTCCGCCGGCGTTGGCTCGCCGCCGAAATAGGTGCGCATCATCTCTTCCTCCTGCGCGGTATCAAACTGCCCTTCGACACTGAGGTCGCCGAGATCCCAGAGCGGATCGTTCATGCCGGAATATTCCCAGTCGACGATCCACATCCTGTCGCCGGTATCGAGAAAGTTTTCGCACAACGGATCGCAGTGGCAGGCGACAAGAGGCTGGGGATGCGCGGCAAGCGCCGACCGAACGGTTTCCGCCTCGCGTACGACGTTGTGGTAACCGGCGGGCAGGGCGACTTCCTTGGTCGACAGCAGCTGCAGATAGTCGTCGATCATGGCAAAAAGCTCGAAGCGGAAGGGAAACACAGCGCCGGATGTATGCAATCTGCGGAAGGCTTTGCCGGCCCGCGCCGGACTGCCCGGCCGGGCTTTGAATTTTTCCGGCGACATCGTCTCGGCGCCGGCGACGAAACGAGTCGCCATCACGCCTGTCTCGCCGTCGACATGCAGCACCTCGGGGCTGACGCCGGCCTTGGCGGCTTCCCGTGCCGCCACCGCCTCGTTGGCGCGGTTGATATATTCCTCTGTCCCCTTGCCGGGAATCCGCAGGCAGACATCTCCAGCCCTGAAGACGCGGTTGGTGAGGCCGCCGAGCCGCTCCAGCGGTCCCTCGTAGCCGGCCAGCGCCGGAATGGCTGCAAGCGCCGCGCGTGCTTCCTCGTCCACCATCGCTTCCGCCCTCTTTCGCGTCTTTATTTGTGGCGACGACGGTTCCACAAATTTCGCCGTTTGGCTATCATTGCCGGCATGCGATTCACTCCAGCGCCGTGCGTTCCTGTTGGACGCGCAAAGGACGTTGCAGCACTTTGATTTTGCCGACGGGACTGCGATGGCGGACAGGAAAAATGAGGGCGCGCTCGCCGCGGCCTATGCGGCGAAGCGGCCTGAGGAAGTTGCGGCGCTTTACGACCGATGGTCCGACACCTACGACGCCGACATGTCGGCGGCCGGTTATCGCCATCCGACTATCTGCCTCGCCTTGCTAGCCCGCCATCTGCCGCGCGGCGCGGCACCGCTCCTCGATGCCGGGGCCGGCACCGGGCTCATCGGCGAATGGCTGAAAATCGCGGGCTATCCGCAGGTCGAGGCGCTCGACATCTCGGCGGGCATGCTGGCCCAGGCGGCGCGCAAGGGCGTCTATTCGGCGCTTCACTGCCTGGCGCTCGGCGGACCGCTGCCCTTCGCGGATGACGCCTATGCCGGCATCATATCGGCCGGCGTCTTCACCTCGGGCCATGTCGGCGCAGAGGGGCTGGACGAACTGATCCGCATCTGCCGGCCGGGCGGGATAATCGTGCTGACGGTCAAGAACACACTGTGGGACGCCGGTTTTGCCGCGCGGATCGCGGACCTCGAGGCGAAGGGCGTCGTCACACGTGCCGAGGAAACGTCGCCCTATGTCTCCATGCCGGGCGAGGCCGACACCGTGCCGAGCCGCGGCCTCGTTCTGCGCGTGAACTGATCATCCCGCTCTAGCAGACTTCTTCTACAGCCTGCTAGGCTCTGATCTTTTCTCCGGCCGGGTCGTAAAGCGGCTCGAGATGGATTTTTGCCGGCGTCCGCTCCATCGCCACCACCAGCTCGTAATCGCCGCAGGCGAGGAAATCGTCGCTGACGCCGTCGGCGTTGCGCACATAGCCGTAGCCGATGTTCTTGCCGACCGTGTAGCCATAGCCGCCGGTGGTCAGGTAGCCGACCGGCTCGCTGTTGCGCAAGATCGTCTCGCGCCCGAGCAGCACGATGTCGCGATCGTCGACGGTGAACCCGGCGAAGCGTTTTTTCAGCGCCGCGCCACTGATCTCTTCCAGCGCCCGCCGCCCGAGGAAATCGGTATTCTTGCGGAGCTTCACCGCCCAGCCGAGGCCGGCCTCCTGCGGCGTGTCGTTGGGCGTGATGTCGGAGCCCCAGGCGCGGTAGCCTTTTTCCAACCGCAGCGATTCCAGCGCCCGGTAGCCGACCGGGCGGATGTTGTGTTTCTCGCCCGCGGTCATCAGCGCGTCGAAGATTTCGCCCGTTGCCGCGATCGGCACATGCAGCTCCCAGCCGAGTTCGCCGACATAGGTGACGCGCAGCGCTCGAACTGTGTGGCCGGCGATAGAGATTTCCCGCACATGTCCGAACGGGAACGCGGTGTTCGACACGTCCGCATTGGTTACCGCGGCGAGCACGTCGCGGGCGCGCGGCCCCATCAGCGAAAGCGTGCCGAAATCCTCGGTGACATCGGTGAGCGTCACGTCGAGTTCGTTGCCGACATGGTCGCCGATCCACGAGAAATCATGCGTCCTAAAGCCGGTGCCGGTAACGACGTAGAATCGTTCTTCGCCGAGCCGAGCCACGGTCAGGTCGGCCTCGATACCCCCGCGCGTATTGAGAAGCTGGGTGTAGGTCAGCCGGCCGACCGGCTTGGCGATGTCGTTGGCGCAGATCCAGTCGAGCGCCTTCAGCGCATCCGCACCGGTCATTTCGTATTTGGCGAAGGACGACTGGTCGAAGATGCCGACGTTCTCGCGCACATGCCGGTGCTCGTCGCCGACCGGCAAAAACCAGTTCTGCCGGCCCATCGAATAGATGTCCTTCGGCTCGACGCCTTCGGGCGCGAACCAGTTCGGCCGCTCCCAACCGAGTTTGGAGCCGAACACGGCGCGATGCTTTTGCAGCCGTTCGTAGAGCGGCGACACGATCCGTGGCCGACCCGTGACATACTCCTCATGCGGGAAGCCGATCGTGTAGTGCTTGCCATAGGCTTCCAGCGTGCGGTCGCGGACCCATTGCCGGTCGCGGTGCAGGTCGGAAAAGCGCCTGACATCGACCACCCACAAGTCGAGTGGCGCCTCGCCATCGACCACCCATTGCGCCAGCACCCAGCCGGCGCCGCCGCCCGCCGCGATGCCGAAGGCGTTGAAGCCGGCGCCGACGAACATGTTGGCGCATTCGGGCGCAACGCCAAGAATGAAATTGCCGTCCGGCGTGAAGCTCTCCGGCCCGTTGATCATCTGCTTGACGCCCACGGTTTCGAGCGCCGGAACCCGCGTGATCGCCTGGTTCATATGCTGCTCGAAATGATCGTAATCGTCGTCGAACAGCCGGAACTCCCAGTCATCAGGGACATCGCCGCCGGGAAGGTCGGTCGTCCAGGCTTGCGGGTTCGGCTCATAGCCGCCCATCACCAGCCCGCCGACCTCCTCCTTGAAATAGATGCGGCGGTCGGGGTCGCGGATCGTCGGCGCATCGGTCGCCAACCCGTCTATTCTTTCGGTGACGATGTACTGGTGCTTCACCGGCTGCAGCGGCACGTTGATGCCGGCAAGGGCGCCGACCTGCCGCGCCCATTGCCCGGCACAGTTCACCACCTTGTCGCAGGCGATATCGCCCCTGTTGGTCTTCACCGCGGTGATGCGGCCATCCTTCATGTCGAAGCCGGTGACGCGGACATCCTCGAACAGTCTGGCGCCATGCATGCGCGCGCCTTTGGCCAGCGACTGCGTGATGTCGGAAGGGCTTGCCTGGCCGTCGGTCGGCAGCCAGCTGGCGCCGACGAGATCGCCGGTTTCCAGCAGCGGCCACATTGCCTTGACCTCGGCCGGTGACAGCAACTGCATATCCATGCCGAAGCTTTTCGCCGTCGTCGCCAGCCTCTTGTACTCGATCCAGCGGTCGGCATTGGTGGCGAGCCTGAGGCACCCGGTCATCTTCCAGCCGGTGGCCAGCCCGGTTTCGGCTTCCAGCCCCTTGTAGAGATCGACCGAATATTTGAGCACGCGGGTGATAGAGGCCGACGAGCGCAACTGCCCGACCAGCCCCGCCGCATGCCAGGTGGAGCCCGAAGTCAGCTTGCCCTGTTCCAAAAGTACGACATCGGCCTTGTGGTCACGCGCCAGATGATAGGCCGTCGAACAGCCGATGATGCCGCCGCCGATGACGACGATCTCGGCGTGGGCGGGCAATGTCATGATCTTTGTCCGTATTTCGTTCTGTAGTTTTCCAGCGCGGCATCGAGCCGCGTCAGGTTTTCGTCGGTATAGGCGACGTAGTCGATGCCGGGCGCGTCGAGATAAAGTTCGGAAACCATGCTCCACATCGCCTCGCGCAGCAGCGATGCGCATTGCATGGCCGCATGTGAGCGGCGGATCGCCTCATCCGGCTCCTTCATGAAATAGGCGGTCAGGAAGGCGAATGACTCCTCGTCGTTCATGCTGGCGTTCGAGGCGACGCCGGCAAGGTCGAACATCGCCGTGTTGAAGCCGGCATACTCAAAATCGATCAGCCACAGCCTATGGCCGTCGTCGAGGATATTAGCCGGCAAAAGGTCATTGTGACCGAAGACGATCGGCAGCAGTTTTTGCGCCCGTTCGAGTTCGTCCGCAAGCGTCAGCAGCCGCGGCAACTCGCTTCGCATGCGGCTGCCGGCTTCCTCCAGCGTGCGCGCATAGTCGCGGATGACATGGAACACCCAGAACATGAAGCCGGCGCCGGAGACATGATTGGGCATCTCCCGATGGAAGCCGCGCATCAGGGCGGCGACGCGGCCGATATTAGCGCGTACGTCTTCCGCGACATAGGTCTTGGCGCCGAGAAATTCCGTCACCAAAATGCCGGGCTCGGAATAATGGACCGCTGGCGCGAAGCCGGCGGCGTGCGCCGCGCGCGCGGTCATCACCTCGCGCTCGCGAAAGACGTGATGGAACGGAAAATCCTGGCCAAAGCGCACGACATGCCGCCCGGCGGCGTCCTCGACCAGATAGTTGGCGTTGCTCAAGCCGCCCGGCAGCGGCGCGATCTCGATGTTGCCGGTCCAGCAGGGCAGGGCGCGGATGCGGTCCTCGGCGGTCACAGGTCCATCCCTCGTTGGGCGGGGTTCAAGGCGCCACGGGCGACAAAAATCTGGCGGCCGGCAGGAGGGACAAATGCGAAGTTCTCGTCGGTGCGGGATCCCGGGATCGGTATCCCGCACCGCACCGACGAGCCCCTGTGCCGGGTTCTTCGACTCCGGCATCCGCCCCCGCGGATTCGAAAAAATCCTTTTCCCTTGCGCCAGACGACTTTCCAGCCGTTCGGGCAGGCGAATCTTGGTGCGGCTCTGCCGTCGTTCTCCCGTGGCAGTTCCGAGCCTGTCACCAAGCCAGTGTCACGCCATGTGATCTGGCTTGTCAACGAAAACTTGTGGCTTTTTGCCCGAAACCACAAGGATTTCTTGTAAGCTGTGGCCGATTTGCCTTAGAAGCGGTCAGCAGCGCAACAATCCGATTGGGGCCGAATCCCGATGATCCACTCGAAGCGGCATGGCGAAATCCTGCGTCTCCTGCAGGAAGAGGGCACTGTCACCATCGCCAGTCTGGCCGACCGGCTGGGCGTCTCCCTGGAGACCGTGCGCCGCGACGTCAAGCCGCTGACCAGTGACGGTTCGATCCTGAAGATGCATGGCGCCGTCGGCCTGCCGTCAATGGCCGGCGAGGCGCCGTTCGAGCGGCGCATGCGCGAGAATGCCGATGCCAAGCGCACCATCGCCCGCATGGTTGCCGCGACCATCCGCGACGGCGAATCGATCATGCTCGACACCGGCACCACCACCTCTTTCCTGGCCCGCGAACTGCTCGGCCACCGGCGGTTGACGGTGGTTACCAACTCCTCCGACATCGCCCGCACGCTGGCCACCGTCAACGGCAACAAGGTCTACATGGCCGGTGGCGAATTGCGCAGCGACTCGGGCGCCGCCTTTGGCGTCTCGGCGATCGAATTCGTCAGCCGCTTTTCCGTCAACCATGCGGTGATCTCCACCGGCGCGGTCGATGCCGTCACGGGCGTGATGGACTATGATCTGGAAGAGGCGGAATTCGCCCGCATGGTGCTGTCGCGCGGCCAGCGCTCGCTCGTCGTCACCGACCACACCAAGTTCGGTCGCCAGGGCCTGGTCCAGGTCTGCGGCCTCGACGGTTTTTCCGAACTCGTCACCGATCGGCCGCCGCCGCGCGCCATCGCCGCAGCCCTTGGGGAAGCGGGCGCGCGGCTCAGCATTGCCGGCAGCGAAAGCGCGACCTGACCTGGCCAGAGCAGTAAAGCGGTGAGCCTGAGATCGGCGGCTTTTCTTCCTTGCCGTCCCGGTGTTTAGTCCGGCGATGGCCTTCACCATTCGCCAATTGCAGTTCTTCATCGCCGTCGCCGAGCAAGGCACGGTGTCTGGCGCCGCCCAAAACCTGTCCATCTCGCAATCGTCGGTCACCGAAGCGATCAAGGAACTCGAAGGCGATCTCGGCGTCGAACTGTTCGAGCGCCATCCGCGCGGCCTCAACATCACCCACAAGGGCCACCAGTTCCTGCGCCACGCGACAAAGATCCTTGCCGACGTTTCCGATGCGCGCCGCGCCTTCTCCGGCGAGCAAACGGCGGCTGGCGGCCGGCTGCAACTCGGCGTCACATCGCTGGTCGCCGGCTATGTGCTGTCCGACCTCCTCGCCCGCTATCGCCGCGCCTATCCGGGCGTCGAGATCTCGGCCATCGAGGACAATGGCGATTACCTCGAACATCTGCTGATCGGCGGCAAGCTCGACATCGCCGTCATGGTCACCTCGAACCTGCGCGACCGCACCGCCCTGCAATCGGAAATTCTCGAAGTCTCGCCCTACCGGCTATGGCTACCGCTTGGCCATCCGCTGTCCGGCGCCGACATCATCGGCATTGGCGATATCGCCTCGGAGCCGCTGATCATGCTGACCGTCGACGAGATCGAAGAGAATACCGGAAAACTGCTGGCGGCGATCGCCGCCAAGCCGCATGTCGCCTTCCGCACCCGCTCGGTCGAAGCGGTGCGCAGCCTCGTCGCTACCGGCGCCGGCGTGGCGCTGCTGCCCGACCTCGTCTACCGGCCATGGTCGCTGGAAGGCGACCGCATCGAATCGCGCGATATTTCGGGCTCATTGCCGGTTGTCCAGGTCGGCACGGTCTGGCGGCGCGGCTCCGGCCTGCCGCAGGCCGCGCGCGACTTCATCGGGCTTGCCCAGTCGCAGCGCATGGTCCGCCAGCGGCCGGAGAAGATCGGTCGTTAGTCTATCGGAAAAACCGATATCGCCTTTCTGATAAATGAATTTGCGAAACCGGAAATTTCACAGCACTTTGACAATCAGGGACCAAGCCGCCGCGAGAGTGCGGCCCCTCAGATGGGAGATCGACGATGAACTCATTCCTGAAGTCGTGCACTGCATTAACGGTCGCGCTGGCCTTCTCCGGCCAGGCGATCGCCCAGGTTAAGGAACTCGGCAAGGGCGAAGGCCAGGTCAACATTGTCGCCTGGCCCGGTTACATCGAACGCGGCGAAACCGACAAGAACTACGATTGGGTCACGTCTTTCGAGAAGAACACAGGCTGCAAAGTCAACATCAAGACCGCCAACACCTCCGACGAGATGGTCGCGCTGATGAACGAGGGCGGCTTCGACCTCGTTACCGCCTCGGGCGACGCTTCGCTGCGCCTCGTCGCCGGCAAGCGGGTCCAGCCGATCAACACCGATCTCGTCCCGAGTTGGAACACGGTCGACGACCGGCTGAAGGATGCGCCGTGGTTCACGGTTGGCGGCGTCCACTACGGCGCTCCCTACCAGTGGGGGCCGAATGTGCTGATGTACAACACCGAGGTGTTCAAGGAAGCGCCGAAGAGCTGGAACGTGGTCTTCGAGGAGATGACCTTGCCTGACGGCAAGTCGAACAAAGGCCGCGTCCAGGCTTATGACGGGCCGATCCACATCGCCGATGCCGCCAACTATCTGATGCTTCACAAGCCGGAGCTCGGCATCAAGGATCCCTACGAACTGACCGAAGACCAGTACAAGGCCGCCCTCGATCTGCTGCGCGTCCAGCGCACGTTGGTCGGACGCTACTGGCATGACGCTGCCATCCAGGTCGATGACTTCCAGAACGAAGGCGTCGTTGCCTCCGGTTCATGGCCCTACCAGGTCAACACGCTGGTTGCTGCCAAGAAGCCGGTCGCTTCGACCATTCCCCAGGAAGGCGTCACCGGCTGGGCCGACACGACCATGCTGGCGGCCGACGCAGCCCACCCGAACTGCGCCTATATGTGGATGGAGCACTCGCTATCGCCGAAAGTGCAGGGCGATGTCTCCGCCTGGTTCGGTTCGCTTCCGGTGGTGCCTGCTGCCTGCAAGGGCAACGAACTGCTCGGCGACGAAGGCTGCAAGACCAACGGCTACGACAATTTCGAAAAGATAAAGTTCTGGAAGACGCCGGTGTCGAAGTGCGCCACCCAGGACCAGTGCGTGCCTTACTATCGCTGGGTGTCGGACTATATCGGAGTCATCGGCGGGCGGTGAGTTCCCTTACCCTCCCCCTTGTGGGGAGGGTCGACGCGCAGCGTCGGGGTGGGGGTTCGCTCGGCAGTTCCTGCCCCCACCCGCGGCTTCGCCGCGACCTCCCCACAAGGGGGAGGTAGGGTGCCGCGCAGTTCGCTGGTCCCGCCCGCTATCCGTGGCGGCGCCGGCGATGTCAACACATCAAACCGGTAACAGACTGACAGCCCATGACATCAGCCGTTTCGTTCGCCAGAGTCTCGCGCCATTTCGGCAGCGTGCGCGCCGTCGATATGGTCGATCTCGACATCGTGCCGGGCGAGTTCTTTGCCATGCTCGGGCCTTCAGGCTCCGGCAAGACGACCTGCCTGCGCCTGATCGCCGGCTTCGAGCAGCCGACATCGGGCTCGATCTCCATTTTCGGCGAACGCGCCGAAGGCGTTCCGCCCTATCGCCGTAACGTCAACACCGTCTTTCAGGACTACGCGCTGTTTCCGCATCTGAACGTGCTCGACAATGTCGCCTACGGGCTGATGGTCAAGGGCGTCGGCAAGCTCGAGCGGCAGAAGGCGGCCGAGGAGGCATTGTCGCTGGTGCGGCTTCCGGGCTACGGCGCCCGCCGTCCCGGCCAGCTTTCCGGCGGCCAGCGCCAGCGCGTCGCGCTCGCCCGCGCCCTGGTCAACCAGCCCAAGGTGCTTTTGCTCGACGAGCCGCTTGGCGCGCTCGACCTCAAGCTGCGCGAGAACATGCAGGAGGAGCTGAAGTCGCTGCAGAAGGCGCTCGGCATCACCTTCGTCTTCGTCACCCACGACCAGGGCGAGGCCCTTTCGATGGCCGATCGCGTCGCCGTCTTCAACGACGGCAAGATCATGCAGATCGGCACGCCGGAGGACATCTACCAGCGCCCGAAGACGCGCTTCGTCGCCGATTTCGTAGGCTCGTCCAATGTGTTGCCGCCGGACTTCGTTCAGCGTTATTCCGGCCAGCATCGCTGGGGCAGCCTGCGGCCTGAATCCATTCGCATCGGCCGGGCGGCCAAGGGCGACGGCGTTGCCGCTCGTCTCGTCTCGACCAATTATCTCGGCGCCACGACAAGACTGGCGCTCGATGCCGACGGGTTGAGATTGCATGCGATCGTGCCGGCCGGTGCGAAATTGCCCAGGGAAGGCGAGGTGGTCGTGCTCACCTTCAACCGCGAGCACCTGCATTTGATGGACGAGCCGGCATGATGGCGGTGAGGAAAGTCTTGGCTGACAGGCCAAGTGCGGCGCTTCACGGCGCCCCCCTCTGTCCTGCCGGACATCTCCCCCACTTGGGGGGAGATCGGCAGCTTCGCCAGTGGCGCCTCTTCTGCAACGTTCGTGATTGGCGAAAGCAGTCGCGACAGCCAATCTCCCCCCTCGTGGGGGAGATGTCCGGCAGGACAGAGGGGGGCGCGAAGGAACGCGGCCGGTCGAAGAAACCATGACTCTGGCCGCGACCCAGGCAAAACCTGCCCCAGCCCTCCTTCCCCGCGCCGGCGGCCTGCGCGGCGCGCTATCGGACCTGTTCTGGCGCAGGCCGAAGCTGCTGCTGCTGTTGATGCTGCTGCCGCCGGTGCTGTGGCTCGGCATCGTCTATATCGGCTCGCTGTTCGCGCTGCTCTTGCAGAGTTTTTTCTCGATCGACGAGTTCTCCGGCCTCATCAACCGCGAATTCACGCTGAAGACCTACGGCGACCTGTTGCAGGCCGCCAATCTCGACATCATCCTGCGCACGGTGACGATGGCGGCTCTGGTTACGCTCGCCTCGGCGATCATCGCCTTCCCTATCGCCTATTACGCGGCCCGCTATGCGCGCGGCCGCTGGAAGGCGCTGTTCTATCTCGGTGTCATGCTGCCGCTGTGGTCGAGCTATCTGGTCAAGATCTACGCCTGGAAGCTCATCCTCGCCAAGGAAGGCATCCTGACCTGGCTGCTCGCCAAGCTGCATCTTCTGTGGCTGCTCGATGGCTGGCTGTCGCTGCCGATCGTCGGCGGCAATTCTCTGTCGGTGTCATCAACCGGCACCTTCATCGTCTTCGTCTATGTCTGGCTGCCCTTCATGATCCTGCCGGTGCAGGCGGCGCTAGAGCGCGTGCCCGGCAATCTGGTCGAGGCCTCGTCCGATCTCGGCGCCTCGCCCGGCCAGACCTTCCGCAACGTGCTGTTCCCGCTGGCTCTGCCTGGCATCGTCGCCGGATCGATCTTCACCTTCTCGCTGACGCTGGGCGACTACATCATCCCCCAGATTATCGGCACCTCGCGGCTGTTCATCGGCCAGGCCGTCTACTCGCAGCAGGGCACCGCCGGCAACATCCCGCTCGCCGCCGCCTTCACCGTAGTGCCCATCGTCATCATGGGTTTCTACCTCTGGGGCGCCAAGCGCATGGGGGCTTTCGATGCGCTCTGATGGCTCACCATCCGCTCCTCTCGGCCTGAAGATCGCCGCTGCCTGCGGTTTGCTGTTCCTGCATCTGCCGATCTTCCTGATCTTTATCTATGCCTTCACGACCGAGGAAAAGAGCTTTGTCTGGCCGCCGCCGGGGCTGACGACGCAATGGTTCGCCGTCACCTGGAACCGCCCGGACGTGTGGCAAGCGCTATCGCTGTCGATCAGGGTCGCCGCCATCTCGACCCTCGTCGCCCTGGTCCTCGGCACGCTCTGCGCGGCCGCCGTTTCGCGAACACAGTTCTTTGGCCGCGAAACCATCTCGCTGCTGGTCATCCTGCCGATCGCGCTGCCCGGCATCATCACCGGCATCGCGCTGCGTTCGGCCTTTTCGCTGGCCGAGATTCCGTTCTCGTTCTGGACGATCGTGCTTGGCCACGCCACCTTCTGCGTCGTCGTTGTCTACAACAACGCCGTCGCCCGCTTCCGCCGCACTTCCGGCTCGATGATCGAGGCATCGATGGATCTCGGCGCCGACGGCTTCCAGACCTTTCGCCATGTCGTGCTGCCCAACATCGCCACCGCGCTGCTCGCCGGCGGCATGCTCGCTTTCGCGCTGTCGTTCGATGAGGTCATCGTCACCACCTTTACCGCCGGCCAGCAGCAGACGCTGCCGATCTGGATGCTGGAGGAACTGATCCGTCCGCGCCAGCGCCCAGTCACCAATGTCGTGGCCATGGTGGTCGTGCTGGTGACGCTGCTGCCTATTCTCCTTGCCTACTACCTGACCCGCGACGGCGACCAGATCGCCGGTTCGGGCAAATGACGTCAAGAATCCATAAGGGAGAGACTTCCATGGACATAAAGATGCTGATCGGGCCGAAATTCGAGAAGGGCACCGAAACCGAGGAGCCAATCCTCAATCCGAAGACCGGGGCGGCTATCCTCAACCTGCCTGAAGCCAGCCAGGCGCAGATCGAGGCGGCGGTGCTGGAGGCCGAAAAGGCCTTCGTCACCTGGTCGCGCACCACACCGGCGCAGCGCTCCGGCTATCTGCTAAAGATCGCCGATCGCATCGAGGCCGCGGCACAAGATTTCGCCGCCCTCGAGGCGCTCAATTGCGGCAAGCCGATCAATGCCGTGCTCAACGACGAAATCCCGGCGATCGTCGACTGCTACCGCTTCTTTGCCGGCGCCGTCCGCTCGATGCCCGGCCAGGTCGCCGGCGAATACATCCCCGGTCACACCTCGATGGTCCGCCGCGATGCCATCGGTGTCGTCGCCTCGATCGCGCCATGGAACTATCCGCTGATGATGATGGCCTGGAAGCTGGCGCCGGCGATTGCCGGCGGCAACACGGTCGTCTTCAAGCCGTCCGAGCAGACGCCGCTGACCGCATTGAAGCTGGCCAAGATCCTCGCCGACATCCTGCCGGAAGGCGTCGTCAACGTCGTGCTCGGCAGAGGCGACAGTGTCGGCAACACGCTGATCAACCACCCGAGAATCAACATGATCTCGATCACCGGCGACGTCGCTACCGGCAAGAAGGTGCTGCAGGCCGCCGCCAAATCGGTCAAGCGCACGCATCTGGAACTCGGCGGCAAGGCGCCGGTCATCGTCTTCGACGACGCCGATCTCGACGCGGTGGTCAATGGCCTGCGCGCGTTCGGCTACTACAATGCCGGCCAGGACTGCACCGCCGCCTGCCGCATCTATGCCGGCAAGAAGATCTACGACAAGCTCGTTGCCGACCTTTCCTCCGCCGTCTCGACCATCAAATACAATCGCCCCGACGACACCGAGAACGAGATCGGGCCGTTGATCTCACGCCGCCAGCGCGACCGCGTCTCGAGCTTCGTCGAGCGCGCCTCGGAGCTGAAGCACATCGAGATCACCACCGGAGGCAAGCCGGGCGCGGGCTCCGGCTTCTTCTACCAGCCGACCGTCGTCGCCGGGGCGCTGCAGGAAGACGAGATCGTGCGCCGCGAAGTGTTCGGGCCGGTTGTCTCCGTTACCCGCTTTTCCGAAATCGACGAGGCGGTGAACTGGGCCAATGACAGCGACTACGGCTTGGCGTCGTCGGTATGGACCAAAGACGTTTCGCGCGCCATGGCGACGGCAGCCCGGCTTCAGTATGGCTGCACCTGGATCAACACCCACTTCATGCTGACCAATGAGATGCCGCATGGCGGGCTGAAACAGTCCGGCTACGGCAAGGACATGTCGCTTTATGCACTGGAGGATTATACCGCCGTGCGGCATGTGATGGTGGCGCACGGGTAGCGCCTCTAACCTCTCCCCCTGTGGGAGAGGTCGGATTGCCCCGATTTGTCCTTTACAAATCGGTTGGCAATCCGGGTGAGGGGTAAGCAAGCGCCAAGCTGGAACACCCCTCATCCGTCTCGCCGCTGCGCGCCGATCCACCTTCTCCCACAAGGGGAGAAGGAAGATCGGATGTGGCCACTACTCGACGATGCGATAAATGTTCCACAGGCTCGTGCCCGACACGACATAGGGCTCCATCTCCTTGCCCCATTCGGCGTGCGCGTCGATCTTGCCGATCTTGGCGCAGAACTCTTCCAGTTGGGCTAGGCTTTGACTTGGTGATGTGACTCGACCGTCGCTTCCCGTGCGCCGATCGAGCCGGTCATGATCTGGAACTCCAGCTCGGCGATGCCAACCTGCGAGCCGATCTCGCGCTCCCATTTTTTTCAACAAGTCGAGCACTGTCTGCTTGTGCCCGAACTTGGCGTCGATCTGCCATCTGGCGCTGAACATGGCCGCCTCCTCACTCGTCCCATGCCTGCACGACGGTCTGCCGCGCAATCTGGCCGTCCTTCAGTTCCAGCATCGCCGCGCAGAACACTTTCGTGCCGTCCGGGTAGCTGCAGGCCTGCGTGAAGGCGAGATTGTTGCCGTCGGCGATGGTGGTGTCGACCTTGTGGGTCATCGCCCGGCTGCAGATGTCGTCCCAGAATGTGCTGATCGCCGCGCGTCCGCGAATTTCGCGCGGCTTGCTCGGCGGATTGTTGCGGTCGATCACCCGCACCAGCGCGTCAGCGGCATAGAAGCTCGCGAGCATTTTTCCGGTCACGGCCTTCGATCGCATTCTTGATCGCCGCGCCATTCACTGGCTGTGTCTTGGTCGGCATTTTGTCCTCCATGTGCCCGTCTTCACGATCGGGCGGTTGATGATCAGAAGCGCTGCCCGGCGGTCATCGACGGGGAGCGGTTGGAGCGCCGTGCGTCCGCTTGGACGCACAAAGGACGCTCCAAGACTTTGAGCACTGCCTCAATTCGACTTCGCCTTGACGGCGGCGAACACCTCATCAGCCTGCTGCTTGAAGGTTGCGAGGTCGATCTGGCTGCCGTTGAGCATCGTCGACCAGTGGCGTACGATCTCCGCCATCGCCAAGGCCTCCTTGATCTCCTCGTCGGTGGCGCCGTTGAGCTTGGCTGCCTGCGTGTGGAAATAAACGCAGTACTGACAGGGGATCTGCGCCGCGACAGCGAGGCCCATCAACTCCTTGGTCTTGCTGTCGAGCGCAGTGTTTGGGTTGAGCTGCACCGACTTGATCTCGGCCCAGGCGCCGGCGACCGCGACGTCCGGCAGTGTCTTGAACATGTCCGGCACCGTGCCGAGCGTCGCCTGGATGTCCTTGTAGGCAGCCGTCGCCGAAGCATCCTCGGCATTGGCCGGGGCAATGGTCAGCAATGCGCCAACGCCCGCCGCCATCACCAATGATTGGATCTTCCATTCAGCATTTCATCCTCCCTTCGCAGCGCCTTTCCGGGCGACGTCCGCCTAGCTTGCATGAGAAGAATTGATAGCGCTTATGCTGCTATGGACGCTTCGCCCGAAAGCGCCATGGCTCTCATGGCCCGTCCGGGCCAGTGTGCCTGGCCGAGAAAGCCGCCGCCGCGGCCCGCGACGGCAAGTCCAGCTTGAGCAGTATGTTGGCGACGTGGCGCTTGACCGTATGCTCGCTCAGCCTGAGCTCGGTGGCGATGGCGGCATTGCTCTTGCCGTCGGCGATCAGGCTCACCACCTCGCTTTCGCGCGCCGTCAGCGCAGCCGGCTCAGTCGCCTTGATCCTGGAGTGGCAGGCCGGCTCCAGATGCTGCTCGGACGTCGCCAGGACCGTTGCCAGCGGCTCGCCCAGCTCGTCGAGCGTGATGCGGCCGGCATCGGCGAAATGAAGTCCCGAACCGGTTGCCAGGTCGGCCACCAGCCGGGAAGCCAGAATGTCGCCGCGGGCGGCATGGGCGGCGAGCTGCATCGTCACGCGCGCCGTCAGCCCCGTTGGCGGCCCGCGGGATTCAATCTCGCCGACATGCACGCCCTGCGCGCTGGCTACGCAGATCCCCTGTGCCGCATCACGCAGCGCCGCCGCGCAGCGTATGGCGCGCGCCGGTCCGTCGAAGCGCGAGATCATCATCTCGCCATGCGTCCCTGCAGTGCGGCCGCCGTGGCGCCCGACCAGTAGCCGCCAAATCTCCAGGAAACGCTGGCTCCGCTCGCTCCACATGCGGTCACCGAGCCGTGCCGTATCGTAGATGCGCGTCACCAAAAGCGCAGCCAGCACACGCTCCACCTCGGCCACGACGTGCTTGCCGGTCAGGAATTCCTCGATCAGGTCCGCCACGCGGTCCACGTCGCCGGTCCAGATCGGGTGGTCGCGCCCTGGCACCTCGACCAGTCGCGCATTCGCGATCTTTCTGGCCAGGAAACGGCTGGCGTCGGGGTCGACCCGCGCATCGTTGCGGCGATGGATCAGCAGCGTTGGTGCGCCGATCGCCGCCAGCACGCCGCGCACATCGACTGCCGCATTCATGCGCGCCAGCGCCACTGCCGCCGTCGGGCTCGCCGACGGCCGCTCGAAGCGCCCCCACCATGTGGCAAAACGGGGATCGTCGACCCGGCCAGGTGCGAAATGCAGCAAGCTGGCGCCGGTGCCCCATGCCGTCTCGGTCATCTCGATGAAGGCGTCGAGGCGTTCCGGCGGCATCACCCATTTGTGGAAATGCGCATAGCCGCCATAGAGCACCAGCGCCCGCGTCCGCTCCGGATAGGTGGCAGCGAACAGCATCGCCATCGGCGCGCCTTCCGAAGCACCCAGCAATGCCGCTCGGCCGCTGCCGGCGGCATCCATCACCGCACGCACGTCGTCCATGCGGGTTTCAAGGCTAGGTAGGTGATGGGTATCGATACGGTCCGACAGGCCCGTGCCGCGCTTGTCGAACAGGATCAGCCGCGAGAAGGCTGAAAGCCGCTTCAGCAGCCGGCTGTAGCCTTCGTCTTCCCAGTGCAGGTCGAGATTGGAAATGAAGCCCGGCACGAAAACGAGATCGAACGATCCCTGGCCGACCACCTGATAGGCGATCCGCACGTCGCCATTTCGGGCGTATCGAGTTTCGATCGGCCTCACGAGACTTGTCCGCCCGGCCCGACGATTTCTGGTCGCTCAGCATAGCAGAGGCGCGACGCTTACGGCAGATCAAACGTTAGAAGATGGGAATGCAAGCGTATGGGCCATGAGAGGCACGTTTGCTGACTACTTCTGCGAAGCGGCGATCCCGGCATTCGACTCACCGGCCCCCGGGCCTTTGCCGCCTGGAACGACGCCCCCGGCATCGGCGCGGAAGCCCACTGCTTCCGGTGCAGCCGGCCGCTTGATCCTTGCCGAGGCGGCCACGACAAGCTCGTTGAAGCCTTCGCCACCGCCGTCCAGCATTTCGAACAACTGCCGCCGCATCCTCGGTTCCCAGAACTTGTTGATATGCTCGGCGACGCCGGCAATGCCTTCCTCGCGCGGCTTGGAGTGAAAAAAGGCGGCGATCTGATTGGCCATGCGGACCAGCTTCTCGCTGGTGCTCATGATGTGGCCTTCGTCATGCGACATGCTTGGCAACTCCGGAAACCACCCGTTCGGGGTGGGTGAAGATATCGAAATCATTGCCGCGCACCAAAGCCACCAGCGTCATGCCGGCGTCCTCGGCGGTGCGGATGGCAAGTGCCGTCGGCGCCGAAACGGCGATGATGAACGCAGCGCCGATCGCCGCCGTCTTCTGCACCATCTCGACCGAAACGCGCGATGTCACCACGACGGCACCCAAGGTGCCATCGATGCCGGCTTTGGCTAGCGCGCCGGCCAGCTTGTCGAGCGCGTTATGACGGCCGACATCCTCGCGCGCCATGACGATGCCCTTGCCGGAGATATAAAAACCGGCGGCGTGGACCGCGCCGGTCTCGGCATGCAGCGGCTGCACTTTCGACAAAAGCTTGACCGAACGGACGATGTCGTCCGCCGCAAGCGTAAGTTTTGACGAACTGACCGTCTCGACCGAGCGCATCGCCTCCTCGATCGACTCGATGCCGCACAGCCCGCAGCCGACCGGTCCGGCCAGCCGCCGGCGCCGCGCCTCGAAGCGCGTGTTAGCCTGGTCCTTTAGCCTGATCTGGATGTCGATGCCGGCGCCGTGATCCTCGACCTCGATCGCCTCGATTTCTTGCCGGTCGGCGATTATGCCTTCGGTCAGCGAGAAGCCGAGCGCGAAATCCTCGAAATCGGCTGGACTTGCCATCATCACCGCATGGGTGGTGCCGGCAAAGGAGAACGCCACCGGCGTCTCTTCCGGCACCATCCGGTTGGCGGCCGCAGTGCCGCCGGCGCGGTGTGCCAGCCGCGAGATCTGCGTCGTGGCTTTGCGGCGCGCGCTCAAGGATTACTCCGCTGCTTCCAAGGTCGCGATGCGACGGCTGTTGCGAGCCTGCTCGTCATAGTCGAGCTGCCATTCCGATGGCCCGTTGGACGCGCCGACCTGCACCGCCGTCACCTTGTATTCCGGACAGTTGGTCGCCCAGTCGGAGAAGTCGGTGGTGATGACGTTGGCCTGCGTGTCGGGGTGGTGGAACGTCGTATAGACCACGCCCGGCGACACCTTGTCGGTGATCAGCGCGCGCAGCGTCGTCTCGCCGGAGCGGCTGGTCAGGCGGACCCAGTCACCGTCGCGCAGGCCGCGGTTTTCGGCGTCATGCGGGTGGATCTCGAGCCGGTCCTCGCTGTGCCACATGACATTGTCGGTACGCCTGGTCTGCGCGCCGACATTGTACTGCGACAGGATGCGGCCGGTGGTCAGCAGCAGCGGGAAGCGCGGTCCCGTCCTCTCGTCGGTCGCCACATATTCGGTGCGGATGAACTTGCCCTTGCCGCGCACGAAGCCGCTGATATGCATGATCGGCGTGCCTTCCGGCGCCTGCTCGTTGCACGGCCACTGCACCGAGCCCATCTTGTCCAGATAGTCAAAGGAAACCTTGGCGAAGCTCGGAGTCGTCTTGGCAATCTCATCCATGATTTCCGACGGATGCTGGTAGTTCCAATCAAGCCCCATCGTCTGTGCGAGCTTCTGCGTCACTTCCCAGTCGGCCAGCCCGTTCTTCGGCGCCATCACCTTGCGCACGCGATTGATGCGGCGCTCGGCATTGGTGAAAGTGCCGTCCTTCTCGAGGAAAGTCGAGCCCGGCAGGAAGACATGCGCGTAGTTGGCGGTCTCGTTGAGGAAGAGGTCGTGGACGACAACACATTCCATCGCGGCGAGGCCCGCGGCGACATGCTTGGTGTCGGGGTCGGACTGCAGGATGTCCTCGCCTTGCACATAGAGGCCCTTGAATGAGCCGTCGACGGCGGCGTCCAGCATGTTGGGAATGCGCAGGCCGGGTTCGTCGTCGAGCTTGACGCCCCAAAGGCTCTCATAGATATCGCGCACCGCATCGCCGGAGACGTGACGATAGCCGGGCAGCTCGTGCGGGAACGAGCCCATGTCGCAGGAGCCCTGGACATTGTTCTGGCCGCGCAGCGGGTTCACGCCGACGCCCGGCCGGCCGATATTGCCGGTCGCCATGGCAAGGTTGGCGATGGCGATGACGGTGGTCGAACCCTGGCTGTGCTCGGTCACGCCGAGGCCGTAATAGATCGCGCCATTGCCGCCGGTGGCAAACAGCCGTGCGGCGCCGCGGATCTCTTCGGGATCGACATTAGCAAGCTGGCCGACCACTTCCGGGCTGTTTTCCGGGAGCGCCACGAACGACGCCCAGTCCTGGAACTCGTCCCAGTCGCAGCGCTCGCGGATGAAAGCTTCGTCGAACAGGCCTTCGGTGACAATCACATGGGCAAGCGCGGTGACCACGGCGACATTGGTGCCGGGCTTCAGCGGCAGATGATGCTGCGCCTCGATATGGGCCGAGCGCACGATGTCGGTGCGGCGCGGGTCGAGCACGATCAGCTTGGCGCCCTTGCGCAACCGCTTCTTCATGCGCGACGCAAATACCGGATGCGCGTCGGTCGGATTGGCACCGATGATCATCACCACGTCGGTTTTCTCGATCGAATCGAAATCCTGCGTGCCTGCCGAAGTGCCGAAGGTCTGGCCAAGGCCATAGCCGGTCGGCGAATGGCAGACCCGGGCGCAGGTATCGACATTGTTGTTGCGGAAACCCTGGCGGATCAGCTTTTGCACCAGATAGGTTTCCTCGTTCGTGCAGCGCGACGAGGTGATGCCGCCGATCGAGGTGCGGCCATACTGGTACTGGATGCGGCGGAACTCGTTGGCCGTGTGGGTCAGCGCTTCTTCCCACGACACTTCGCGCCATGGATCGGTGACCTTTTCGCGGATCATCGGATTGAGAATGCGCTCCTTGTGGGTCGAATAGCCGTAGGCAAAACGGCCCTTGACGCAGCTATGGCCGCGATTGGCCTTGCCGTCCTTGTAGGGCACCATGCGCACCAACTCGTCGCCGCGCATTTCGGCCTTGAACGAGCAGCCGACGCCGCAATAGGCGCAGGTGGTGACGACCGAATGCTCCGGCTGGCCGATCTTGATCACCGACTTCTCGGAGAGCGTCGCTGTCGGACAGGCCTGCACGCAGGCGCCGCAGGACACGCATTCGCTGTCGATGAAGAGCTGATGCATGCCTGGCGACACGCGGCTGTCAAAGCCGCGGCCCTCGATGGTTAGCGCGAAGGTGCCCTGCACCTCTTCACAGGCGCGCACGCAGCGCGAGCAGACGATGCACTTCGACGGATCATAGGTGAAGTACGGGTTGGACTCGTCCTTCGCCATCCATTTGAAGTTTTCTGCGCCGTCGTTCTTCTTGAAGACGTGGTTGTCGCCCTCATAGCCGTAGCGCACGTCGCGCAGGCCGACGACGCCGGCCTGCGTCTGCAATTCGCAGTCGCCATTGGCCGCACAGGTCAGGCAGTCGAGCGGATGATCGGAGATGTAGAGCTCCATCACGCCGCGGCGAATGTCCTTCAGCCTTCCGGTCTGGGTATGCACGACCATACCCGGCGCCACCGGCGTCGTGCACGAAGAAGGCGTGCCGTTGCGGCCGTCGATCTCGACCAGGCAGAGCCGGCAGGAGCCGAAGGCATCGACCATGTCGGTGGCGCAAAGCTTCGGGATGGCAATGCCGGCCTCCATCGAGGCGCGCATGATCGAGGTGCCTTCCGGCACGGTGACCGAAAAGCCGTCGACCGTCAGCGTCACCTGCTTCTCGGAGGTCGAGGCCGGTGTGCCGTAGTCGATTTCCTGAACGAGACCCATGGCGAGGCTCCTATTCTGCTGCTTCGGCGACCGGCGCCGGCTTGAAATCATCGCGGAAGTGGTTGATTGCGCTCATCACCGGATAGGGCGTGAAGCCACCCAGCGCACAGAGCGAACCGAACTTCATCGTGTTGCAGAGGTCTGTCACCAGCTCGATCTGCTTTTCCGGCTCGATCCCGCTGGCGATCTTGTCGATCGTCTCGACGCCGCGCGTCGAGCCGATGCGGCACGGCGTGCACTTGCCGCAGCTTTCGATGGCGCAGAACTCCATGGCGAAGCGCGCCTGCTTCAGCATGTCGGCGGTGTCGTCGAACACGGTGATGCCGGCATGGCCGATCAGCCCGTCCTTGGCGGCGAAAGCTTCGTAGTCGAACGGCGTGTCGAACAGACTGCGCGGAAAATAGGCGCCGAGCGGCCCGCCGACCTGCACCGCCTTGACCGGCCGTCCGGTCGCCGTGCCGCCGCCGATGTCGTCGACGATCTCGCCCAGCGTCATGCCGAACGCCGCCTCGAACAAGCCGCCATATCTGACATTGCCGGCGATCTGGATTGGGATGGTGCCGCGCGAGCGGCCCATGCCGAAATCCTTGTAGAAGGCAGCACCCTTGTCCATGATCACAGGCACCGAGGCCAGTGAGATGACATTGTTGATCACCGTCGGCTTGCCGAACAGGCCCTGGATGGCCGGCAGCGGCGGCTTGGCGCGAACGACGCCGCGCTTGCCTTCGAGGCTGTTGAGCAGCGAGGTTTCCTCGCCGCAGACATAGGCGCCGGCGCCGACGCGGATTTCCATGTCGAAGGCGTTGGGCGAGCCCAGCACGTTGACGCCGAGCAGGCCGGCTTTGCGGGCGACCTCGACCGCCTTTTGCATCATCGCCACCGCATGCGGATATTCCGAACGGATATAGACAAAGCCCTTGGTCGCGCCGGTCGCGATGCCGGCGATCGCCATGCCTTCGATCAGCACGAAGGGGTCGCCCTCCATGATCATGCGGTCGGCAAAGGTGGCGCTGTCGCCCTCGTCGGCATTGCAGACGATGTACTTTTTGTCGGCCGTCGTATCGAGCACCGTTTTCCATTTGATGCCGGTCGGAAAGCCGGCGCCGCCGCGGCCACGCAGGCCCGACTCGGTGACCTGCTTGACGATTTCGGTCGGTGCCATCGCCACGGCGTTCTGCAGGCCCTTCAGCCCGCCATGCGCCTTGTAATGATCGAGCGACAGCGGATTGATGACGCCGCAGCGCGCAAAGGTTAGCCGCGTCTGCCTGGCCAGGAACGGGATCTTGTCGGGCACGCCCAGCCAGCGCTTGTGATGGCCGCCGGTGAGAAAGCCACTGTCGAACAGGCTTTTGACGTCGGACGGCTTTACCGGCCCATAGGCGACACGGCCCTTGTCTGTTGTTGCCACTTCGACCATCGGCTCGAGGAAATAGGCGCCACGCGAACCGTTGCGCACGATCTTGGCGTCGATGCCACGATCGGCCAATTCCTTCTCAATCGCCTTGGCGACCTTTTCCGCACCGAGCGCCAGCGCGCCGGAATCGCCTGGAATATAGATGCGCGGGGTCATGAGCGCACCTGGGCAGCGATCTCGTCGAGCTTTTCGTCATCGAGCCGGCCGATCACCTCGCCGTCCAGCATTGCCGATGGCGCGCAGGCGCAAAGGCCGAGGCAATAGACCGGCTCCAGTGTCACCGATTCGTCGCGGGCGGTCTCGTGGAAGCCGATACCCAGCAATTGCTTGAGCTTGGCGGCAATGGCGTCCGAGCCCATCGACTGGCAAGCTTCCGCCTGGCAGAGCTTCAGCACATGCCGCCCGGCCGGGTGGCTGCGGTAGTCATGATAGAAGGTGACGACGCCGTGCACCTCCGCCTTGGAGATGTTCAACGCCTCGGCGATCACCGGCAGCGCGTCCTGCGGCACATGGCCGAACTCTTCCTGGATGCCGTGGAGGATCGGCAACAGCGGGCCTTCGAGGCCCTTCAGCTCCTGGATGATCGCCGCTGTGCGCGACGCGATCTCGGTACTTGCAGGCTGCATGATCATGCAGCGCCCTCCCTGGTCGTAGTAATCTTCCGCTAAGTGCTTAGGAAATCAGAGGAAACCCACCAAATCAATAAAGCTGATCCGTTGCTCGATAGAAATCTTCTATCGACACCGTCCAGCCTGCAATCTCTAGCTCAGTGGCGGGCGCGGAAATCGTCTGCCAGCGCCATCGCCTCGTCCAGCAGCGCCGAGACCAGCGGGGTGTGCGGCTCGCGCGGCGTCGCCACCAGCCCGACGGTGTGGCTGGCGTCCGGATCGACAATCGGAATGGCCCGGATCGGCTCGGAAAAGCCGAATGTTTCCGAGAGGTTGAGCGGCATGATCGACGACCATTTGCCGGTACGGATATGGGAGAACAGCACGATCATCGAATTGGATTCGAGTGTCGGCCGCACCTCTGTGCCGGCTTCGGCCAAATGCTGGTCGATGATGCGACGGTTCTGCATGTCCGGCGTCAGCAGGCAGAGCGGCAGCTGGCTGAGCTCCGCCCATGTCACTTTGTCGCGGTCGGAATACGGGTTTCCGACCGCGGTGATCAGCTGATAGCGCTCGTCATAGAGCGGCACGCTGATCACCCGCCCCAGCGGCTCGTTGTCGAGATAGGTGATGCCGGCGTCGATGTCGAAATTGCCGAGCAGCGACAGCACCTCGATCGAGGTGCGCGACAGCACCGAGAAGGTGACGCCGGGATGTTTTGCCCGAAAGGGTGTCGTCAGCCGCGCCACCATGGCCAGCGCCGTCGGGATGGCGGCGATGCGGATGCGCCCGGAAAGGCCGTGGCGCGCCGCCCGCATCTCCTCGCGCATGGTGCGGGTATCGCCGACGATGCGGCGCGCCCACACCAGTACCTGTTCTCCCTCCGGCGTCAGCCCCTGAAAGCGCGAGCCGCGCAGAACCAGCATCACGCCGAGCTGGCCCTCCAGCTGCTTGATCCCGGCCGAAAGCGTCGGCTGGGTGACGCCGCACACCTCCGCCGCCCGGCCGAAATGCTCTTCCCTGGCCAGCGTGATGAAGAATTCCAGCTTGTCGATCATGGGCGGAAGCTACCCGGCCAATTGAAGCTGCGCCAGATGCACGCTGTTGTTGCCTGGCGAAATCCGCGCGCGGCCAGGCGTCGCTATCGGCGATGCCTACCTGTCGACAAGGTTCAGAATGTTGCCGTCAGGATCCTTGAACCATGCGACCTTCATGCCGTAGCCGACATGGATGTCGCCTTCCAGCGTCAGGCCCGGCATTTCGTAGTGCTCGAAGACGACGCCCTTCGATTTCAGCGCCTTGACGACGGTGTCGATCTCGTCGCCGACCATCCAGGTCACCGCAGTTGCCTTGTTGGTTCCGGCGAACTTCGAGTGGTACACATTGATGCTGGTGTCGCCGCTTCTGTAGACGATCAATTCGCCACCCTCGTTGTGGACCTCAGTCAGGCCGAGCGTTCCCTCGTAGAAGGACCTGGCCTTGGCCAGATCTTTCACCGCGAGATTGGCCGTTGCATTGCTGTTTGCGAGCATGACGATCTCCTTTCCTTACCGGTGATCACGTCCGAGAGCTGTGCAATAAGATAGGGCCGCTTCGTCTTCTGGCGACCGCAGCTTGCCGATCGGCGTGTCTCCTTGAAGAACGTTTGCCCCCCGCAAAACCCTACAAGCCAACGCAGGTTTCTGGGCGCATGCCGCAGCACGTGTCGTTCCGCCGCTTGGTTCTGCCCGGGAACTGCATTATCTCATGCGCAAAAGCAGAGGAAAAAGAGGAAAAAGCTGATGCCCGCCGTCCAGGAAAACGTCACCAAGGAAATCGTCATTGAGCGCCTGAAGACGGTCAATGGACCGGATTTCACCGGCAACATCGTCGACCTCGGCATGGTTTCCGAGATTTTCATTGCCGATGGCAAGGTCTTCTTCTCGATTACCGTCCCTGCCGCCCGGGCTCAAGAGATGGAGCCATTGCGTGCCGCCGCCGAGCGGGTCGTCAAGGCGATCCCCGGTGTCGCCGGCGCCGTGGTTGCGCTGACGGCGGAAAGGAAAGGCGGCGGCATGGAGGCCCCGGTTCCGCAAAGGCCCGCCCCCAGGCCCGCGCCGCCGGCCGCACCCGCTGCTGCGCCACGTCCGGCCCCGCATGCGCCAGCCTCGCACAGCCAGGGCAAGCGCGGCGTGCCCGGCATCGAGGCGATCATCGCTGTCGCTTCGGGCAAGGGCGGCGTCGGCAAGTCGACCACCGCCGTCAACATCGCGCTAGGCCTCGCCGCCAACGGCTTGAGGGTAGGTGTGCTCGACGCCGACATCTACGGCCCGTCGATGCCGCGGCTGCTCAACATCCATGGCCGGCCGCAGACCGTCGATGGCAAAGTGCTGAAGCCGATGGAGAATTACGGCCTGAAGGTCATGTCGATCGGCTTCCTCGTCGATGAGGAGACGCCGATGATCTGGCGCGGGCCGATGGTGATGTCGGCATTGACGCAAATGCTGCGCGAGGTCGAGTGGGGGCCGCTCGATGTGCTCGTCGTCGATATGCCGCCTGGCACTGGCGACGCGCAGCTGACCATGGCCCAGCAGGTGCCGCTGGCCGGCGCCGTCATCGTCTCGACGCCGCAAGATCTGGCCCTGATCGATGCCCGAAAAGGCCTCAACATGTTCAGGAAGGTCGACGTGCCGGTGTTGGGCATCGTCGAGAATATGAGCTATTTCCTCGCCCCCGACACCGGCAAGCGCTACGACATCTTCGGCCATGGCGGCGCGCGCCGCGAGGCCGAGCGTCTCGGCGTCACCTTCCTCGGCGAAGTGCCGCTCGAAATGGGCATACGCGAAAGCTCCGATGCCGGCACGCCGGTGGTGGTCTCGAAGCCCGATAGCGCCGAGGCGAAGATCTACCGCGACATCGCCTCGAACGTCTGGGGCAGGGTCAATGAAGAACGCGGCGCGGCCGCAGCCGCCGTGCCGAGCATCGTGTTCGAGTGATCCCCTCCCCTCAAGGGGGAGGGGAGCCGCCCACCTTCTCGCCAAAACTCGAAAAAAACTGCCCGGCCAGTTTCTTCGACGTCGATTCGATCAGCCGGCTGCCGAGCTGGGCGATCTTGCCGCCGACATCGGCCTTGGCCGCATATCTGAGGATCGTCGCCTCCGGCCCGTCGGCGGTTAGCGTCACATCGGCGCCGCCTTTCGCAAAGCCGGCGATGCCACCCTTGCCCTCGCCCTGGATGGTGTAGGAATGCGGCGGGTTGAGATTCTTGAGCATAACCTCGCCGTTGAACGTCGCCTTGATCGGGCCGATCTTGACCACCACGGTCGCTGCCATCTCGGTGTCCGACTTCTTTTCGAGGCTCTGGCAGCCGGGAATGGTCTGCCTTAGAACGTCCGGGTCGTTCAGCGCTTCCCAGACCTTTTGCAGGGATGCGGCGATGCGTTCCTCGCCTTCGATCACCAAAGCCATCAAAATCTCCCGGATACAAACTGACACACCCCGATCCGGTCTAGCGTGGGGGTAGACGCATGTCTATCGCACCAAAGTCCGGAATCGGATGGCGCGTGCCTCTTGCCTGCTCTCGCGCGTTGTCATATCGATTTGTCATACAAATACGGAGACCATGATGGCCGGCGCCCCCACGCAAAAAAAGAAATTTCGCTCGCAGGAGTGGTTCGACAATCCGGACAATCCGGGAATGACGGCGCTTTACCTTGAGCGCTACCTGAATTACGGGCTGACGCGTGCCGAACTGATGTCGGGCAAGCCGCTGATCGGCATCGCCCAGACCGGCTCGGATCTGTCGCCCTGCAACCGCCATCATCTCGAACTGGCCAAGCGCGTGCGCGAGGGCATCGTCTCGATGGGCGGCATCCCTTTCGAGTTCCCGTGCCATCCGATCCAGGAGACGGGCAAACGTCCTACCGCGGCGCTCGACCGCAACCTTGCCTATCTCGGCCTGGTCGAGGTGCTCTATGGCTACCCGCTCGACGGCGTCGTGCTCACCATCGGCTGCGACAAGACGACGCCGGCCCTGCTGATGGCCGCCGCCACCGTCAACATTCCGGCTATCGCGCTGTCGGTCGGCCCGATGCTCAACGGCTGGCACAAGGGCAAGCGCACCGGCTCCGGCACCATCGTCTGGGAATCGCGCCAGCGCCTGTCGGCGGGCGAAATCGGCTATGACGAGTTCATGGACATCGTCGCCTCCTCGGCGCCGTCCACCGGCTATTGCAACACCATGGGCACCGCCACCACCATGAATTCCTTGGCCGAGGCGCTCGGCATGCAGCTGCCGGGCTCGGCCGCGATCCCCGCTCCCTATCGCGAGCGTGGCCAGATCGCCTATGAGACGGGAAAACGCATCGTCGACATGGTTCATGAGGATCTGAAGCCCTCCGACATCATGACCCGCCAGGCCTTCGAGAACGCCATCGTCGTCAATTCGGCCATCGGCGGCTCGACCAACGCGCCGATCCATCTCAATGCCATCGCCCGCCATCTCGGCGTGCCGCTCGACAATGACGACTGGCAGAAGGTCGGCCTCAAGATACCGCTTATCGTCAACCTACAGCCGTCTGGCGAATATCTCGGCGAGGATTATCATCATGCCGGTGGCGTGCCGGCGGTGGTGGCCGAACTGATGAGGGCCGGGCTGTTGCCCCATCCCGACGCCATGACCGTCAACGGCAAGACGATGGGCGACAATTGCAGTGGGGCCGTCAACGAGAATCTCGACGTCATCCGCACCGTCGCCGAGCCGCTGAAAGCCAATGCCGGCTTCATCAATCTTAGGGGTAATCTGTTCGATTCAGCGATCATGAAGACCAGCGGCATCTCGCCCGAATTCCGCGAACGCTATCTGTCGAACCCGAACGACCCCGAGGCCTTCGAAGGCAACGCCATGGTCTTCGACGGGCCTGAAGACTACCATGCCCGCATCGACGATCCGGCGCAAGGCATCGACGAGCACACGATCCTGTTCATGCGCGGCGCCGGTCCGATCGGTTATCCGGGCGGCGCCGAAGTCGTCAACATGCAGCCGCCGGCCCATCTCATCAAGAAGGGCATTCATGCGCTGGCCTGCATCGGCGACGGCCGCCAGTCGGGCACGTCGGGCTCGCCGTCGATCCTCAACGCCTCGCCCGAAGCCGCCATAGGCGGCGGGCTGGCGCTGTTGAAGACCGGTGACCGCGTCCGCATCGACCTGCGCAAGGGCACCGCCGACATTCTCGTCACCGACGACGAGATCACGCGCCGGCGCGCCGAGCTGCAGAACAGTGGCGGCTATCACTACCCCAAGCACCAGACGCCATGGCAGGAGATCCAGCGCGGCATGGTTGACCAGTTTTCCGAAGGAATGGTGCTGAAACCGGCGGTGAAATACCAGGATGTGGCGCACACCAGGGGCGTGCCGCGGGACAATCACTGAACGCCTCTTCTTTCCTTCTCCCCTTGTGGGAGAAGGTGGATTGGCGCGCAGCGCCGAGACGGAAGAGGGGTGTTGGACGGAGTGCGGTCGGTGCCAAGCTGGAACACCCCTCATCCGACCGAGCGGAGCCTGTCCTCGGGCTTGCCGGAGGCAAGACCCGTGGGCTCGGCCACCTTCTCCCACGAAGGGGAGAAGGAAAGAGCCGCGTCCAAGCAGCGCCTATAGATATCCGGTGATATCAGGCGCCTGATCCTGCCTGTCGCGCTTGCCGTCCTCGTAGACGATCGGTGCTGCGCCGAGTTCCTCTTCGGTGACGTCGTCGAGGCAGGCGACGTTCACCGCCCAGAAATTCCCGCCCATGAAGTCGAGATAGCCGCGCGAGAGAAAATTCGCGCCGCAGTTCGGGCACATATAGTGGTTGATGTCGCCTTCCGGCCAGTTCGACGGCGTCGCCTGGTATTCCCGCATCCGGTCGCGGCCGTCCGTCACCCGCACGGCTTCATAGGCTGCGAAGGATTTCCGGTAGCCGAGTTTCCAGCAGAAGCTGCAATTGCATTTGCGGATGCCTTCGGCGAGGTCGATTTCGGCTTCGAAACGCACCGCACCGCAATGGCAGCTGCCGTGATAGGTCTTTTTCATGGTTCCTCCCAGACGTGTTCTGGCTCCGCCAAGCCGGCCGCCGGAGCCAGAGCATCCTTTGCTCCAGGCATGACGCTTGACAAGCGGGCGCGACAAATCCACGATCATGGCAAGGGGTGCATCGCGACGACCCCGTGAGGCGTCAGCCCAACGTTCGCGTCCAAGCTTCTCTCTCAAGGAGGTGGACGCCATGCCGTCGACAACCGCTATCACCGTATCGCAACTTTCCCGTCTGATTGGTCTGCCGGGTGCGCCCGCGATCATCGATGTTCGCATCGAAGAGGACTACAACGCCGATCCGCGCCTGCTGCCGGCCTCAAGCCGGCGTGATTTCAAAACCGTCTCGACCTGGGCATCCGAATTCGCCGGCAGCCGAGTGGCGGTCGTTTGCCAAAGAGGACAAAAGCTCTCGCAAGGTGTGGCCGCATGGCTGCGGCACGAGGGCATCAGTGCCGAATCCCTCGAAGGCGGGTTCGAAGCCTGGCGCGATGCCAAGGGGCTTCTGGTTCACGCCGGCAAGATACCGCCCCGCGATGAAAAAGGCCGCACCGTGTGGGTGACGCGGACCCGCCCGAAGGTCGATCGCATCGCCTGCCCCTGGCTGATCAGGCGCTTCATCGATCCGAGCGCGGTCTTCCTCTTTGTCGAGGCGGCCGAAGTGTCGGCCACTGCGGATCGCTTTCAGGCCGTGCCTTTCGACATCGACAATGTGTTCTGGACTCACCGGGGCGAACGCTGCACCTTCGACACGATGATCGAAGAGTTCGGGCTCGAATCCGAGGCGCTCGACCGCCTCGCCGTGATCGTGCGCGCAGCCGACACCGCAAGCCTCGATCTGGTTCCCCAGGCAGCCGGCTTCCTGGCCGCCTCGCTTGGCCTGTCGCGGATGTTTCGCGACGATCTGGAACAGCTGGAGGCAGGCATGCTGCTCTACGATGCGTTTTTCCGATGGTGCCGCGACGCCACCGAGGAGACGCACAACTGGCCAAGCGCGAGCAAGCCATCATGAGCGCCCCGGAAGCGCCGGCTGCGCCAACCTTCCGCGAAGGCGTAAAGCTCTGGGCGAAAATCGGCCTGCTCAGCTTCGGCGGGCCGGCCGGGCAGATCGCGCTCATGCACAAGGAATTGGTCGAGGAACGGCGTTGGATCGGCGAGCAACGTTTCCTGCATGCGTTGAACTACTGCATGCTGCTGCCGGGCCCCGAAGCCCAGCAACTCGCCATCTATATCGGCTGGCTGCTGCACCGGACGATCGGTGGCCTGGTCGCCGGTATCCTGTTCGTCGCGCCGGGCGCGCTTGTGATGCTCACCTTGAGCATCCTCTATGCGCTGTATGGCGACGCTCCCCTCGTCGAGGCGCTGTTTTTCGGGGTGAAAGCGGCCGTGCTCGCCATCGTGATCGAGGCGATGATCCGGATCGGACGACGTGCCTTGAAGAATCGGGTCATGGTTTCGATCGCGCTCGCCGCCTTCATCGCCATCTACGCATTGAACGTGCCGTTTCCGCTCATCATCCTGCTTGCCGGCGTGACGGGCTGGATTGGAAACCGTGTTGCGCCGGCCCTTTTTTCCGGTGCGGCACACGGCAAAGACGCGGTTCCCGACATCAAGGGCGCGGTCGACCTGATGTTCGAGCGCGGCGAACTGGCCCACACCAGGCCGACGCGATGGCATGCGCCGCGCATCATTGCGATCTGGCTGCCGATCTGGCTCGGCCCCGTGCTTCTGATCTGGGCGTTCACCGGATCCGCCAGTGTGTGGACTGAGATTGGTGGGTTCTTCAGCGTGATGGCGGTCGTCACCTTCGGCGGCGCTTACGCGGTCCTTGCCTATGTCGCGCAGGCAGCGGTCGAGTCCTTCGGCTGGCTCGCACCCGGTGAAATGGTCGATGGCCTCGGGCTTGCTGAAACCACGCCGGGTCCGCTCATTCTCGTCCTGCAGTTCGTCGGCTTTCTTGCCGCGTTCCGCCAATCCGGATCGTTGAGCCCGCTGCTCGCCGGATCGCTTGGCGCGATGCTCACGCTGTGGGCCACGTTCACCCCTTGCTTCTTCTGGATATTCCTCGGCGCGCCCTATATCGAATCCCTTCGCGGCAACAAGGCGCTGTCGGCGGCGCTGACCGCGATCACTGCCGCCGTCGTCGGCGTCATCATGAATCTCGCTCTGTGGTTCGGCTTGCACGTCATCTTCGGCGAAGTGCGCAACATCGGTCTTGGCATGGACGTGCCGGTGTTTTCATCGATCGATTGGGGTGCGGCGCTGCTGTCCTGTGCTGCCATGATCGCCATTCTGAAGCTGAAGATCGGCATGCTGCCGACGCTTGCGGGATCTGCCCTCGCTGGGGTTGTGTTGCTGGCAGCGACCGGATAGCGGCTGCGTGCGGCCGTCGATTCATTGTAGGTCGGGCATTCGGATAGGAAGATCATGGCGCGACGCTCTTCCTTAGGCTTCCTCGGAATGTTCGGTCGCTCAGGCGACCTCAGGCAACTCGACGCCGCGTTACGCGGCGTCGACCTTCATCCCGCCCTTGTGCCGGAGGGAGCAAAGCTCACCATCGTCAATCTGATGAAGGACCACTGGTCTGACGAGCCGCCACCACAAGCCTATCCACCGGTGGCGCAGCTGCTTGGCTATTGTATTGCCGGACCGGAAGCATTCGAGCAATTCAACGGCCTTCAACATAGGCTGAATGCGGAGCGCCGGATCGAGGCGGCACTTGAGGCCGAAGACAGCTTCGATGCGCAAATCATACTGATGACGCTGCATGCCAAGCTGATCAGTGGCGAGGTCGTCGAGCGCTACGGGTTGAGGGCCGACTGACCGTTTTAACGAGAAGCGTTCTCAGCCGCCCATGCCGCTGCGCGGCAGATGGATAAGATTGCCGAAGCGGGCGCGCAACTTGTCGTCGACCAGCTTCGGGACATGGCGCGGGAAGCGCTCGGCGAGGATGCGTTTCTTCTCGATGATCGCCCGCTGCAAGATGTCGGGCCTGCCTTTCTCGTTCCACTCCTTCGGCGAAAAGCGGTCGCCGACCGCCGGATAGAAATATTCCGTCTGCATCAGCCGCAGCGTCTGCTCGTTGCCGAGATAGTGACCCGGCCCCTTCAGGCAGACGTCGGCGATGGTGTCTATCGACAGCGACTCATCGGTAACCTCGATGCCGCGCACGCAGCGCAGGCAATGGCCGAGCATGTCATTGTCGATGATCAGGCTTTCCAGGCAGAAGCCGAGCAGCGAGGCGTGCATGCCGGCCGATTCGTAGACGAGGTTGAGGCCGGCAAGGCCCGCCATCACGTCAGTGATACCCTTTTCGTAACCGGACTGAATATCAGGCAGTTTCGAATCCGTCATGCCGGCGGCCGAACCGCCCGGCAAGTCGTAGAATTGCGCCATCTGGGCGCAGGCAGCGGTCAGCACCGCTTGCTCGGCCGAGCCGCCGGACATGGCGCCGGTCCTGAGGTCCGAGACGAACGGCCAGGTGCCGAAGATCGCCGGATGGCCGGGTTTGATGGCGTTGACATAGACGAGGCCGGCGAGCACCTCGGCCACTGCTTGCACCACCGCACCGGCAATCGCCGCCGGCGCCGTGGCGCCTGCCTGGCCGGCCGACAGCAATAGGATCGGAATGCCGCCTTCGACGCAGGCCTCGAGCACGCCGCAGGCATCCTCGGCGAATTTCATCGGCGGTACGACAAAACAGTTCGAATTGGAGACGAAAGGCCGCGCGCGAAAATTCTCTTCGCCGCCGGCAATCGCATAGAGCATGTCGAGCGCCGGCTTGACGTTCTCGCGTACCGTGAAGGAAGTGCCGACATGCTTCGACGTGCCCATCACGCAGGCGTAAAGCGTGTTGAAATCCATATCGAGCGGATCGGGAATGTCGCGCGGCACCATCGGCCGCTGGAAGAAATGGATGTTGTCGAGCCCTTCGACGATGCGGGCCGCGTCATAGATGTCCTGCAGCAGCGACTCGCGATACTCGCGCTTCTCGACGTCGACCAGATGCACCGCGGCGCCCGCCGTGCCGTAATGCACGCGCTTACCCTGGATCAGCATGTCGTGCTTGGGATCCTGGCCATGCAGGGTGAAGTGGCGTGCGGCCTTCTTGATGGTGCCGAGGACGAGCGCGCGCGGAAAACGGATGCGGCCGTCCTCGCTGAGGGTGGCGCCGGCCTCGGTCAGCACCTCGATGCAGGATGGGATGGCATTGGCGAAGCCGACCGTTTCAAGCAGCGTCAGCACCGCTTCGTGAATGCGCTCGCGGTCGTTTTCGCTGAGCGGCCCGTAGCTTCCGCCTTCGAGGCCGGCGCGCACCGGCTTGATATCGTCGGCAAGTGGCGCCGCCCGCATGGCGCGACGCGCTTCGCGCCCGCCGGAACGCCGCGAACGTTGGTCCGAGGGCGTATCCGGCTTCTCAACAGCCACTGACATGGGAGGTACTCCACCTTTAGCTGCGAAGCGGGCGGCGGTGGTTGGTCCACCATCGGCCCGCTTCGTCCCCGTTAGAGCGCCGCGCGTCCACTTGGACGCGCAAAGGACGCTCTAAGACTTTCTTGCTTGCGCATGATCCTTTCCGGAAACCGAAGACTGGTTTCCGGGGTCATGCGCTATGCTGCGAACTATGCCGTCGGCATTGGCACAGCCTATGAGCCAGACGGTCCCGTCGCATATGCCAGAGCGCTAAAGAACGGTGGCCGGTCTCGGCCCGGACGAGGCATCAAGCCGCCGCCGGTCTGCGCCCGGCCGCCGTCGCCAGTTCTCGGATGCCGGGCTCGATGTGCTGCAGCGCGATCGAGGAGATGCCCAGCCGCATGAAGCGTGACGGCTTTTCGGTGCGGTCGAAGAAGCGGTCGCCGGGCTCGATGATGACGCTGCGCGAGGCGGCGGCCTCGGCTAGCCCGCGCGAATCGATGCCGCGCGGCCCTTCGAGCCAGAGCGACGCGCCGCCGGCGGAATCGGTCGAGCGCCACTCAGGCAGGAAGGCGGAAATCGCATGGATCAGACGCTTGCGCCGTTCGTCGAAGGCGCTCGACAGCCGCCGCACCAGCGCCTCGTGATGGCCAAGCGACAGGAACAGCGCGACCGCGCGCTGGTTGTTGGCCGGCGGATGACGCAGCATGAAGCGGCGCAGCGCCCGAAGCTCGGAGATCAGCCCGGCCGAGGCGACGATGTAGCCGAGCCGCAGACCCGGAGCCAGCGTCTTCGACATCGAGCCGACATAGATGACGCGGCCGGAACGGTCGAGGCTCTTCAGCGCCTGCTGCGGCGCCTCGTCCAGAAGCTGGCTGTCATAGCCGTCCTCGATGATGATCTGGTTGTGGCGATTCGCGCGCGCCAGCAAATCCTGCCGGCGCTCCGCCGACAGCGGCACCATGGTCGGGCAATGGTGGCTGGGCGTCACGAAGACGAAGCCGGAATCATTGGGAATAGAAGCGGTTACGATGCCGGAATGGTCGACCGGGACCGGTGTGACGTCGGCGCCCGCCAGCCGGAAGATCGAGCGTGCGTCGGGATAGCCGGGGTCCTCCATGGCCACCTTGGAGCCCTTGGTCATCAGCAGCGTCGCCAGCATGTAGAGCGCGTTCTGCGCGCCGAGCGTGACGATGATCTCATCGGGATTGGCGAAGATGCCGCGCCGCGGCAACAGTCGCGCCTGGATCTGCTCGATCAAGAGCGGATCGTCGCGGTCGACCATGTCGGACGCCCAGTTGCGGATCTCGAGCACGGCGAGCGCCATGCGATTGCACTCGCGCCACTCGGCGGTCGGGAACAGTGCCGGATCGAACTGGCCATAGACGAAGGGGTAGGACGACTTGATCCAGTTGTCGTGCTTGGCCGGCGGCGGCATGTCGCTGGCCGCGATCTGCCGGCGCGCCTTCCAGTCGATCTCATTGGCTTGGTCGGGCGCCTTCTGATGCGGTTTGGCCGGCGTCGCCAGCACGTCCGGATTGACGAAATGGCCGCGCCGTTCGCGCGCCACCAGGAAACCCTGGTCGACCAGCTGCTGGAAGGCCAGCACCACGGTGCCGCGCGCCACACCGAGTTTCTCGGCCAGAATGCGGCAGGACGGAAGCGGCATCGAGGCGGCGATTTGCCGGTCGAGGATAGCGGCGACGATCGCTTGACGGATCTGCGCCTGCAGGGTCTGGCCGGATTCCGCCGAAATCCGGAACAGGCCGGACCATATGGCCGTGTCGTTTCGCTGTGGCATGGGAATGTTCCTCGATGGCCCGCCCTTTTCACTTGGCTGGACCAGTCGAATGTACCGGTGGCACAAGGCGTTGCGCCAATCAATTTTTCTGATCGCTGGGATTTACGCCAGTGATCCTTCCCCAGCGTGACGCAACGCGTCATCGCCTGCCTGACGCAGTGCGTCATCGCTGCGCATTGAAACCAGTGGATTTCGGCTAGATAGTTTGGACGCGACGACACGCGCCGGAAACATCCGGTCTGTTATGTTGGCATCTCAAGGCTCGGAGTGAGGCAGTGGATCAATCGTCCTTTCAAAAACAACTCGACGCCCTGCGCGATCACCGTGCGGCAAAATCGGGCAGCATGCGCGAGGCTTTCGCTGCTGATCCGCAGCGCTTCGAAAAATTCTCCGCCACCGACGGCGACCTGCTGCTCGACTGGTCGAAATGCGCGGTCGATGCGCAGACGATGGATCTGCTGGAGCAACTGGCGGGAGCCGCCGATCTCGAAGGCCGGCGCGCCGCGATGTTCTCGGGCAGGAGGATCAACGTCACCGAAGGCCGCGCCGTGCTGCACACCGCCCTGCGCAACCTGAACGGCAAGGGCATCGTGCTCGACGGCCAGGACGTGAAGGCGGAGGTTGTCGCCGTCCTCGATGCGATGGGCGCCTTCGCTGATGCGGTGCGCTCCGGCAAGGCCGCCGGCGCCACCGGCAAGAAGATCACCGACATCGTCAACATCGGCATCGGCGGGTCCGACCTTGGCCCGGCCATGGCGACGCTGGCGCTGGCGCCCTATCACGACGGGCCGCGCACGCATTACGTGTCCAACATCGACGGCGCCCATATCCACGACACGCTGAAGGGCCTTTCCGCCGAAACCACGCTGTTCATCGTCGCCTCGAAGACCTTCACCACCATCGAGACGATGACCAATGCCGAGACGGCGCGCGAATGGGTGCAGAAGGCGCTGGGCAAGGAAGCGGTCGGCAAGCATTTCGCCGCCGTCTCGACGGCGCTGGACCTGGTGGCCAAATTCGGCATCGCGTCCGATCGCGTCTTCGGCTTCTGGGACTGGGTTGGCGGACGCTATTCGGTGTGGGGCGCGATCGGCCTGCCGGTGATGATCGCCGTCGGCCCGAAGAATTTTCGCGCCTTTCTCGATGGTGCGCACGCGATGGACGAACATTTCCAGACGGCGCCGCTGGCCAGGAACCTGCCGGCGCTGATGGGACTGATCGGCTGGTGGCATCGGGTGATCTGCCAATACCCCGCCCGCGCCGTCATTCCCTATGATCAGCGCCTGTCCAGGCTGCCGGCCTATCTGCAGCAGCTCGACATGGAATCGAACGGGAAGAGCGTAACCCTAGACGGCGGCACTGTGACCACGCCGACCGGCCCGCTGGTCTGGGGCGAGCCCGGCACCAATGGCCAGCACGCCTTCTTCCAGCTGCTCCACCAGGGCACCGATTTCATTCCAGTCGAATTCCTCGCCGCGGCCATCGGCCATGAGCCGGATCTCAAGCATCACCACGATCTGCTGCTCGCCAACTGCCTGGCGCAGTCGGAGGCCTTCATGAAGGGCCGCACGCTGGAGGAAGCGCGCGCGCAGATGCTGGCAAAGGGCATGGCGCCCGCCGAAGTCGACAGGATCGCCCCGCACCGCGTCTTCTCCGGCAACCGGCCCTCAGTGACGATCCTCTACAGACAACTCGATCCGCATACGTTCGGACGGCTGATCGCGCTCTATGAGCACCGCGTCTTCGTCGAAGGCACGCTCTTCAACATCAATTCCTTCGACCAGTGGGGCGTCGAGCTCGGCAAGGAACTGGCGACCGGCCTGCTGCCTGTCGTGGAGGGCAAGGAGAATGCCGCAAAGCGGGACGCTTCGACCGCCGGACTGGTGGGACACATCCACCGATTGCGCGGATCGGAGTAAGCGGCTTGGCCGAGATCAAGGGAATATTGTTCGACAAGGACGGCACGCTTGTCGACTTCAATGCGACATGGCTCGGCGTTGCCGATTTCATGGCGATGGATGCGTCGGAGGGCGACCGCTGGAAGGCCGACAGGCTGCTTGCCGCGGCGGGCTACGATTTCGCCACCAAACGCTTCAAGCCCGATTCCATCTTTGCCTCCGGCACCAACATGGATGTCGTCGAGCTTTGGTTTCCGCGACTGTCCGACGAAGACCAGATGCTTGCCGTCGCTCGCTTCAACGAGATCACGTCGGTGCAGGGCTCGTCGATGGCGGTGGCGCTGCCGGGCATCGTCGAGACGCTTGGCGTTCTTCACAGGAAATCCTACCGGCTCGGCGTCGCCACCAACGATTCGACCACTGGCGCGGAAAAGACATTGCTGACGCTGGGTGTCGCGCAGCTGTTCGACGCCGCCTATGGTTACGACGCGGTGGCCAATCCGAAACCGGCGCCCGATACGATCCTCGCCTTCTCGGACCTGACCGGGCTGAGGCCGGCCGCGATCGCCATGGTCGGCGACAATCGCCACGATCTGGAGATGGCGCGGGCCGGCGGCTGCGGTCTGGCGATCGGCGTGCTCTCCGGCACCGGCACGCGGGAATCGCTGTCGCAGATCGCCGACGTCATTCTGGATTCGGTTGCCGACCTGCCCGACTTTCTTTCGGCAAGAGTCAAGGAGATGACCTGAACTCTCAGGGCTGCTCCCGCTCGAACGAGAAGACGCCGCTCAGCTTCGTTGCCGCATCTTTTGCCTCGCCGACATCCGGCACCTGGTATTCGGCCAGCAGGCGAAGCCGCGAGCGGGGCAGGTAGGCCCGGCCCGGATCGCCGATCAGCACATTGATGCCGGCGGCCAGGCAGCGATCGAGGAAGGGGATGACCCGGTCGGCGAGATCTTGCCTGTAAAACAAGTCGCCGGCCACCACGACATCCACCGGCGGCGGCGGAGCAGCGGTGATGTCCTCGCCGACCACCGTGATCGTAACACCGTTTGCCGCCGCATTGAGAGCGAGCGCGGCGACGCCGTTACGGTCGATCTCGGACGCGATCACTTGGCTGGCTCCGGCCTTTGCCGCGGCGATGCCGACGAGGCCCGACCCGGCGCCGAGGTCGAGCACGCGAAGCCCGGCCACGGTCTCCGGCCGATCGAGAATGTAGCGGGCAAGCACCGCGCCGCCGGCCCAGGCATAGGCCCAGTAAGGTGGCTGCGGCTCGGGTCCGTACTCGTCGGCTTCGGTTCCTTCTTCTTCCGGCTCGGCTGCTTGTCCTTCTTGATGCGTGAGCCGCCACAAACCGCTCGCTGGATGGGCTGCATAAAGCCGGATTTCGGGAAGCTCGGGAACAGGGGCGATACGCATGTTCGCCTTGATGAATGTCAGCGGATCGGGACGGGAAAGCGCGTCCGCCGCGTCGTCGGCAGTAAGGCAATCGCGCAAAATTATCCCTATCCCCGTAACGCCCGCCGCAGGATCTTGCCCACCGGCGTCTTCGGCAGTTCGGTCCGAAACTCGATGTATTTTGGCCGCTTGTAGCCGGTCAGGTTCTCGCGGCAATAGACGGTCAGCACCTCAGCGGTCAGCAACGGGTCCTTCTTGACGACGAACAGCTTCGGTACTTCGCCTGAATGCTCGTCCGGCACGCCGATCGCCGCCACTTCGAGCACGCCCGGATGCAGGGCCACCACTTCCTCGAGTTCGTTCGGATAGACGTTGAAGCCGGACACAAGGATCATGTCCTTCTTGCGGTCGACGATCTTGGTGTAGCCGCGTTCGTCCATGAAGCCCATGTCGCCCGACTTGAAGAAACCATCCTTGGTCATCACCTTGGCAGTCTCGTCCGGCCGGTTCCAGTAACCGGCCATCACCTGCGGTCCGCGGATGCAGATCTCGCCGACTTCGCCGGGCGCCAAATCATTGCCGTCGTCGTCGCGGATGGCGATCTCGGTCGAGGGCAGCGGCAGGCCGATCGTCCCGGTGAAGTTGCCATTGCTGAATGTGTTGGCGGTGGCCACCGGCGAGGTTTCCGAAAGCCCGTAGCCCTCGGTGACTGGGCAGCCGGTCAACGCCTTCCAGCGTTCGGCGACACCCCTCTGCACCGCCATGCCGCCACCCAGCGTCAGGATCAGCGGCTTGAAGTCGAGCTTGCGGAAATCCTCATTGTTGAGCAGCGCGTTGAACAGCGTGTTGAGGCCTGGAAAGATGTGGATCGGGCTTTTGCCGAGTTGCTTGACGAAGCCGGGAATGTCGCGCGGATTGGGAATGAGTATGTTCTGGCCACCCAGTTGCATGCCCATCAGTGCGTTCACCGTCAGGGCGAAGATATGATAGAGCGGCAGCGCGCAGATGAAGTTGAGATGCGCCGGCTTCGGCTTGACCGTGAAGGCGTCCTCGATCCACAGCGCGTTCTGCGCGACGTTGGCCAGCACGTTGCTGTGCAGCAGTACCGCGCCCTTCGAGATGCCGGTGGTGCCGCCGGTATATTGCAGGAAGGCGACATCGTCGGCAGCGACCTTCACCGGCTTGAAATTCATGCCGGTGCCTGCTTTCAACGCGGCGTTGAACTTGACATGGCCCGGCAGCGACCAGGCCGGCACCATCTTCTTCACGCGGCGCACGACGAGATTGACGATCGTCCCCTTTAGGCCGCCAAGCATGTCGCCCATCGTCGCGACCACGACATGCTTGACTGCCGTTTTGGCGATCACCGCCTGCAAGGTGTTGGCGAAATTCTCGAGAATGACGATGGCTTGCGCACCGGAATCCCTGAGCTGATGTTCCAGCTCGCGCGGCGTGTAGAGCGGGTTGACGTTGACCACGACATAGCCGGCGCGCAGCACTGCCATCATCGCCACCGGATATTGAAGCACGTTCGGCATCATCAGCGCCACGCGCGCGCCTTTCTGCAGTCCCATCGATTGCAGATAGGCGCCGAAGGCGGCCGATTGCCGCTCGACTTCCGCATAGGTGATGGTCTTGCCCATGCAGGTGAAGGCAGGCCGGCTGGCATACTGCTTGCAGGCGTCGGCGAGCAGATCGCCGATGGAGCCGAAGGGCAGAGCGCCGATCTCGGCAGGAACGACCTTCGGGTAGCTCTTGAGCCAAGGCTTTTCCAGCGATCCGGCGCCAACCGCTTTCGGCAATCTCCTGGCCGGGCCCGGCTTCGACGCCGATGAAGCCGTTGTCGGGGCCGCTTTCGGCTTGGCAACGGCGTTGGCCGTCGGCGCCTTTGGCTTGTCGGAGCTGGCCGGTTTTGCGGCAGTTTTGGCCTTCGCTTTCGCTGGGGCCGTTGTCCTTGGTGTTTTTGCCACCTGTCCCTCCCTCGGTTGTTCTTATTGTCTCTGCTTGCCCGCCGCGTTGCCTCCGAATGCCAGAGACGTCCTCCGCTGCTGCCGGGCACCCAGGAAAACCAGCATGCCAACTATGTATTGCGACTATCGGCAGCCGTGCAAGTCTGCCCCTGCGGCAAGACGGGAAGAAAATCTTCCGCGCCAACGACCAGCCGAAGGTCGCAGTTCCTCACCAACGCCGGGTTGAAGATCAATAAAAAAATGCAGTCGTTAACAATACCGTGATAGGCAGTAATTGACATTTCCTTCTCCTTTTTGGCGAGTGCGCAGAAATAAATTCTGGTTCCCATGGGGTAGGCAAACGGGGTGTTCCAAAGCCGGAAAAACGGTGCTTATATGCGCGCTTCGCGAGCCTGATAGAGGGGCTTGGAAGAACATCAGGGAGTACTCCATGAAAAAGAAACTGACTTTTGCGGCCGCGTTGCTGGCCGCAAGCGTCCTCGGCGGCATGGCCAATGCGAAACAGCTGGTCTACTGCTCGGAGGCGTCGCCGGCCGGCTTCGACCCATCGCCGTGGAGCGGTGGCAACGACTTCGACGCGTCGTCGCGCACCATCTATTCGCGCCTGGTCGAGTTCGAACACGGCAAGACCACCATCACGCCTGGCCTCGCCGAGAGCTGGACGGTTTCCGACGACGGTCTCGAATACACGTTCAAGCTTCGGCCGGGTGTGAAGTTCCAGACCACGGACTACTTCACGCCGACGCGCGATCTCAACGCCGACGACGTGATCTTCTCCTTCGAACGCCAGTGGAAGAAGGAAAACCCGTGGTTCGACTATCTGGCAGGCACCGGCTGGGAATATTTTGCCGGCATGGGCTTCCCGGATCTTCTCAAGGAAATCGTCAAGGTCGACGACCTGACGGTGAAATTCGTGCTGAACAAGCCTGAAGTCGCTTTCCTGCCGGACCTCGGCATGGATTTCGCTTCGATCGTCTCCAAGGAATATGCCGATCAGCTCGACAAGGCCGGCACCAGGCAGCAATTCACCCAGAAGCCGATCGGCACCGGTCCGTTCCAGTTCGTCGACTACCAGGTCGATGCGGTCATCCGCTATGCGGCATGGGACGGCTACTATGGCGGCCGCCAGAAGATCGACGATCTGATCTTCGCCATCACGACCGATCCGGCCGTGCGCGCGCAGAAGCTGAAGGCAGGCGAGTGCGATATCATGTCGTACCCGGCGCCGGCCGACATCGCCGGCCTGCAGGCTGACCCAAACCTCAAGGTCGACGAGCAGGAAGGCCTGAACATCGGCTACATGGCCTACAACACGACGCAGGCGCCCTTCGATAAGGTCGAGGTCCGCAAGGCCCTCAACATGGCCGTCAACAAGCAGGCCATTCTCGATGCGGTCTATCAGGGCGCTGGCCAGGCGGCCATAAACCCGATCCCACCGACGATGTGGTCCTACAACAAGGACATCAAGGACGATCCGTACGATCCGGACGCGGCCAAAAAGATGCTGGCCGACGCCGGCGTCACGGACCTGTCGATGAAGATCTGGGCAATGCCGGTCAGCCGCCCGTACAATCCGAACGCCAAAAGGGTCGCGGAACTGATCCAGGCCGACTATGCCAAGATCGGCGTGAAGGCCGAGATCGTCAGCTACGAATGGACCGAGTACCGCGAACGCGGCAAGCAGAAGGATCGTGACGGCGCCTTCCAGCTCGGCTGGACCGGCGACAATGGCGATCCGGACAACTTCCTGTTCCTGCTTGGCTGCGATGCCATCGGCCAGTCCAACTATGCGATCTGGTGCAACCAGGAGTTCGAAGCTCTGCTGCAGAAGGGCAAGGCGACCACCGACGTCGCCGAGCGCACCAAGATCTACGAGGAAGCTCAGGTCGTGTTCAAGCGTGAGGCCCCGTGGCTGACCATCGCCCATTCCAAGGTCTTCATGCCGATGAACAAGAAGGTTTCGGGCTTCGTCATGGATCCGCTCGGCATTCATCGGTTTGACGGCGTCGACGTCACCGAATAACTCCTGAGAAATTGGACGGCGGCGCTGGACTTCCGGCGCCGCCGTTCTATGAAGTAAGATGCTCCGCTATCTCCTCCACAAGCTCGCCTTGATCATCCCGACCGTGTTCGGCATATCGCTGGCGGCGTTCGCTTTCGTCCGGCTTCTGCCGGGCGACCCGATCATGGCCCTGGCCGGCGAGCGCGGCGTCAGCCCCGAACGCTACGCCGAACTTGTCGAGCGGTTTGGCTACAACCGGCCTTATGTCGTCCAGTATCTCGAGTATATCGGCAGGGTCCTGACCGGCGACTTCGGCATATCGATCGCTACCAAGCGGCCTGTGCTCGGTGAATTCCAGGCGCTGTTTCCGGCCACGCTGGAACTGGCAACGATCGCGCTGATCATCGCCGTACTCATCGGCATTCCCGCCGGCATCTTCGCCGCGGTCAAGCGTGGATCATGGTTTGACCAGGCGACGATGGGTGTGGCGCTGACCGGCTATTCGATGCCGATCTTCTGGTGGGGGCTGCTGCTCATCATCTTCTTCTCCGGCTATCTCGGCTGGACGCCGGTTTCCGGCCGCATCGGCCTTCAGTATTTCTTCAAGCCGACGACGGGGTTCATGCTGATCGACAGCCTGATCTCCGGCAAGAGCGGCGCTTTCAGGTCCGCCGCCAGTCATCTGGTCCTGCCCGCGATCGTGCTGGCGACGATTCCGCTTGCCGTCATAGCGCGCCAGACGCGGTCGGCGATGCTGGAGGTGCTGGGCGAGGACTACGTCCGCACCGCCCGCGCCAAGGGCCTGGCGCCGCGCCGTGTCATCGGGCTTCACGCTTTTCGCAATGCGCTGATCCCCGTCGTTACCACCATCGGCCTCCAGGTCGGCACGCTGATGGCGGGCGCCATCCTGACCGAAACGATCTTTTCCTGGCCCGGTATCGGCAAGTGGATGATCGACGCGATCGCCAAGCGCGACTATGTTGTCGTCCAGAGCGGCTTGCTGATCATCGCGCTGATCGTCATGGCGGTGAACCTGATCGTCGACGTGCTCTACGCCGTCATCAACCCACGTATCCGGGTGCAGTGAGATGACCGACCAAACCACGGCAGAAGCCACCGCCGCCGCCATTCCGACTGGCGGCCGGCAACGCGCCTTCACCGAGTTCTGGCATTACTACTCGATGAACACAGGCGCCGTCATCGGCCTGGTCGTGTTCACGGCCCTGGTGCTGGTGGCGATTTTCGCGCCGCTGGTCGCGCCGCATTCGCCTGACGAACAGTTTCGCGATGCGCTGCTGACGCCCCCGGCCTGGCAGGAGGGCGGCAGGTCGATGTTCCTGCTCGGCACCGACGCCGTTGGCCGCGACATGCTTTCGCGGCTGATTTTCGGGGCGCGGTTCTCGCTGTTCATCGGTCTGGTCGTCGTCGTTTTCTCGCTGACCAGCGGCATCATCCTCGGCGTGCTCGCCGGCTATTTCCGAGGCTGGGTCGATACGCTGATCATGCGCATCATGGACGTCATCCTGGCCTTCCCGTCGCTGCTCCTTGCCTTGGTTCTGGTGGCGATCCTCGGACCCGGCCTGTTCAACGCCATGCTAGCGATTGCACTGGTGCTGCAGCCGCATTTCGCGCGGCTCACCCGTGCCGCGGTGATGGCCGAAAAGAACCGCGAATATGTGATCTCCGCCAAGGTGGCCGGTGCCAGTCATCTTAGGCTGATGGTGAAGACGATCTTGCCAAACTGCATGGCACCGCTGATCGTGCAGGCGACGCTGTCCTTCTCCAACGCCATTCTCGAGGCCGCGGCTCTCGGCTTCCTTGGCGTCGGTGCGCAGCCGCCGACGCCGGAATGGGGCACGATGCTGGCCACGGCACGCGAGTTCATCCTGCGCGCGCCATGGGTGGTGACCTTCCCCGGCCTTGCCATCCTGATCACGGTGCTTGCCATCAACCTGATCGGCGATGGCCTGCGCGATGCCTTCGACCCCAAGCTGAAGAGGTCGTGACCATGCCTCTTCTCGAGATCAAGAACCTCACCGTGTCCTTCGATACCGCCGCCGGACCGTTCATGGCCGTGCAAGGCATCGACCTGTCGATCGAGCCGCGCGAGGTGCTGGCGATCGTCGGCGAATCCGGCTCCGGCAAATCGGTGGCGATGCTGGCGGTGATGGGGCTTTTGCCGAACACGGCGACAGTGAAGGCCGACCGCATGGCCTTCGACGGTGTCGACCTGCTTGAGCTCAGTCCGTCCGAGCGCCGCAAGATCGTCGGCAAGGAAATCTCGATGATCTTCCAGGAGCCGATCGCCAGTCTCAATCCATGCTTCACCGCCGGCTTCCAGATCGAGGAGGTGCTGCGCTTCCATATGGGCATGGACCGCGCCCAGCGCCGGGCCCGCGCCATCGAGCTGATGAAGCTGGTCGGCATCGCCGATCCGGAAGAGCGGCTGAACTCGTTCCCGCACCAGATGTCGGGCGGCCAGTGCCAGCGCGTCATGATCGCCATCGCCATTGCCTGCAATCCGAAGCTGCTGATCGCCGACGAGCCGACCACCGCGCTCGACGTCACCATCCAGAAGCAGATCCTTGACCTTTTGGTTGGCCTGCAGGCCAAATACGGCATGGGGCTGATCATGATCACCCACAATATGGGCGTCGTGGCCGAGACCGCCGACCGCGTCATCGTCCAGTACAAGGGCCGCAAGATGGAGGAGGCCGACGTGCTGTCGCTGTTCGAGCAGCCGAAGAGCAACTACACGCGCGCGCTGCTGTCGGCGCTGCCGGAAAACGCCGTCGGCGACCGGCTGCCGACCATTTCCGACATGCTGTTCGAACCGGCCCCCTCTGCTGCGGGAAGCGGGCCTGCAACGGGAGCCGCGTCATGAGTGTGACGGTTCTCGAAGGCAAGAACATCGTGCGCGACTATCATGTCGGTGGCGGCCTGTTTCGTCCCTCGCGCACGGTGCACGCGGTCAAGGGCGTTTCCTTCAGTGTCGACAAGGGCAAGACGCTCGCCATCGTCGGCGAAAGCGGCTGCGGCAAGTCAACGCTCGCCCGCATCATCACCCTGATTGATCCCGCGACAGCAGGCGAGCTCTTCATCGACGGTAACAAGGTCGACATCGCCAAGGATGGGCTGTCGAAGGAGATGCGCCGCAAGGTGCAGATCGTCTTCCAGAACCCATATGGTTCGCTCAATCCGCGCCAGAAGATCGGCGACGTGCTGGGCGAGCCGCTGCTCATCAACACCGACAGGCCGGCCGACGAGCGGCGCGATCTCGCCATGAAGATGCTGAAAAAGGTCGGCCTCGGACCCGAGCATTACAACCGTTACCCGCACATGTTCTCGGGCGGCCAGCGCCAGCGCATCGCCATTGCCCGCGCGCTGATGCTCAATCCGAGCCTTTTGGTGCTCGACGAGCCGGTCTCGGCGCTCGATCTGTCGGTGCAGGCGCAGGTGCTCAACCTGCTTGCCGACCTGCAGGACGAGTTCGAGCTGACCTATGTCTTCATCAGCCACGACCTTTCGGTGGTGCGCTACATCGCCGACGACGTGATGGTCATGTATTACGGCGAGGCCGTCGAATACGGCTCACGCGACGAGGTCTTTGCCGACCCCAAGCACAGCTACACCAAGACACTGTTCGCCGCGACGCCGCGCGCCGACGTCGCCAGCATCAAGGCGAGGCTGGCGAAGAAGAAGGCCGCCTGACGCCGCAACCGCGGCTCCCAGGCCATGCTGAGGTTCAGGGGCCGGCTGATCAAGGGCTACAGCGACACCCACGCCCGCGCCCAGCCGAAGTTAGATCGCGTGCTGTCGGCGCTCGATTTGCTCAAGGACCGCGATGACGCCGCCGACTGGATCCGGCGCCTGCGCGAAGCCGCGTTGAAGGACGAGAAGGGCGACATGCTCGAAGGCGCGCTGAAGACCGTGGCGTCGCTGGGCGATGGCCCGGCTACTCCAGCCGATCGCTGAAAATATTGGTGCCGCTTGCGTGACTCGAACACGCGACGGCATCGCATTCCTGCCGGTCTGATCACCGAAGCTATTGCATTGCGTTGCTGTCGGCGACCCATTTCGGTCGCCGGACTTTCCGCGATACCTACGGAATGCAGTGCTTCTCGACGTCACGCGCCGTGAACTCTGCTGCTCGTCGCCATGCTTCGTCGGTATCTCCCCGGTAAGTCAGGTATCGATCGCAGACAGGTTTGTTGTTGCTCAAATCCAGCACTGCAAACTTCACCCAGCCGACCAGCGTGCTCATCTTGTGCATCTGACCGATCAGGAGATATTTCGCGCTGGCTGTTCTTGCCTGTTTCGAAAGATCGACAAGGCCGGGGTCCTTGATGGTGCACTGTTCTGCCTGACAGGGTAACGCGACGAGCTTGATCTTCTCCGAAAGGCCATCCTGCAACGCTACCCCAAATGCCTTCAGTCGCGCTTCGTGCTCGGCGGTCTGGTCCCTGACTTCGCCTGACGTATCCCTGAACTCGAAATCCGCGACGGCGAGGGTCGTCGTCTCGACGACATCGGCAAAAGCGGCCGGCGCAAGTAGACCAGCGCCCATCAGGATCAAGAAAAACTGTCCACACTCAAAAAGTCGAAATCGAACGTCCGCACTTTGCACCTTGAGCATCTCGTTTCTCCGAGGTTAGGACGATAGCCATCCCAATGGCGGTGCCGATTGTCTCTTCGCGCTGTGGAAGGCGCGGAAGCAGGCGCAGACTATCCGGTTGCGTCGCAACGTCAACTTTCAACCCGTTTACTGGGTGGACTCCACCGTCGCAACAACGAGCTTGCCTTTGGCGCGCGAGATTTCGAGTGCCTGGCCGGGTCCTGCCAACGCGCCCGGGACCGAGATCACCATCGCCTGGCCCTCGGTGAGCGTCGCAACGAAGCGTACCGGCAAACTTTCTTCGCCTGCCGCCATTGTGGTGACCACCCGGTAGCCGTCGTCCGCCTCCGTGTAGTAGACGACGCCGTGAAAGTTGCCGAGATCGACGGTCCCACCCTGACGGGCCGTGAGTTCGCCGGCGGAAGCGGAACTTGCCACGAGGCAAAGCGCTGCAAGAGCTGTGTATCTGAACATGGTGTTTCTCTCCATTTGGAATTGTCGTTCGGGTGGATGGTCGCCTGGCTGCATCCCAAAAATCACGCTGCGAGCTGATCCTCACGGGCAGCCGCGATCATCACACTGGCGAGCAATCCGTAGGCCGCCTCCCAAGCTTCGCGGACGGCCGGCGTAAATGCCGTGCCGAGGCCGGCCGCCAGCGTCTCGATGAGCGCTTGCCCGACGATCGGGTAATGACGCTCCTCAACGCCGTAGGTCACGTGACGCCTGGCGAGCACGCGCACCGTCGGAAGGATGGTGTCGGCTCGGTCCAATCCGTGCACGACGAAGCCCAGGCTCGCCATCAGCTTGGCGCCTTGCTTGGTCATGTCTCTCACCGGAAACAGCGCGCGAAGATCCGCATCGATCGCGAACAGGCGTTCGTAAAACAGCGCGGCGGCGGCCACGCGGATCGCGACGACCTCGTGAAAACTGTCCTGGACAAGTCTGATCTGGTCGGGTGTCATCGGCGACTCTCCTGCGTTCCTGTCTTGGGTGAGGCTCGACAATCCCCCCAAAGCGTTTCGCGCAGATGTCGCCTGCGCGTGGATGTGTTTCAGTTGTGTCTCAATTGGTTTTCATTCGCGCTCAATTGTTTTCAGATTAGTTTTTGCGGAGCCGCATCAACCATGGCCGCTGTATCCGCACCGACGGTTTCGCCGGCGTCGCCACCCTGTGCTTCATCTGCGAATTGCGCCGTCGGCACCGCGGCCCGCTGCGTCATCCGGGGCCGATGACGCCGTCCGGTTGGCGATGGGAGGGCAACTCTACCATGGCCTCTGGCGTCCCTGAGGGATGGTCACATGCGCCGGGCTCGTCTCGTGATAAGTCACAGCTGAAAATCCAGGCGCGCGCGCCGGCTTGGAACCGCATCGGCAGTCGGTCATTATATCGGGGAGCCGGCGGCTCCTCCCTATACCTCCCTTCGGATGGAGAAATCATGCTGCGGATACTCATTGCTTCGTCTTTTCTTCTTGCCTTCGGTGCGCCCTCGCTCGCGCAGGACAGCAGCGTCGAGAGCGAAACAGGCCGCATTGCGGTCGAGACCTTTGCCGAAGGGCTCGAACATCCCTGGGGCGCGACCTACCTGCCCGACGGCGCGTTGCTGGTCACCGAGCGTCCGGGGCGCCTGCGGCTCGTCTCGACCGACGGTGCCGTTTCCGATCCGATCGACGGTGTGCCGGACGTCCTCGCCGGCGGACAAGGCGGCCTGCTGGATGTGGCGCTCGACCCGGACTTTGCCAACAACCGGACGGTTTATCTCTCCTACTCGGAGGAACGCGGCGGCGGCGCGGCCACGTCCGTCGGCCGTGGACGCCTAGACGAGAACGGCAGCGCGCTCTCGAACTTCGATGTGATCTTCCGGCAGGAACCGGCCGTCTCCGGCCGGAACCACTACGGCTCCCGCCTGGTATTCGCGCCGGACGGCAAGCTCTTCGTCACGCTCGGCGAGCGCTTCAAGATGCGGCAGGCGCAGGACCCGAACAATCATCTCGGGACAATCGTCCGCATCAATCCCGATGGTTCGGTGCCTGACGACAATCCTTTCGTCGGCAAGGACGGCGCCGACGAGATTTGGTCCTACGGCCATCGTAATGTGCAAAGTGCTGCGCTCCATCCCGAAACCGGAGTGCTCTGGACGGCGGAGATGGGGCCGCTCGGCGGCGACGAGCTGAACATTCCGGAAGCGGGCAAGAATTACGGCTGGCCCGTGGTCAGCTGGGGCCGCCACTATTCGGGCGAACGCATCCCCGATCCGTCGACGAGGCCGGAGTTTGCCGGCTCCATCCATAGCTGGACGCCCGTCATCTCGCCTTCCGGCATGACCTTCTACAACGGCGACATGTTTGCCGATTGGCGAGGCGACCTGCTGATTGGCGGACTGTCGGCGGAAGGCATCGTTCGTGTCAGGATTGACGGAAAGCAGGTCGCCGGCGAGGAAGTCCTCGCTCTCGGCAGTCGTATCCGAGACGTGGTGCAGGCCCCCGACGGCGCGGTAATGGCGTTGACCGACGAGCCAGCGGGAAGAATATTGCGACTGTCGCCGGCAGCGTCGCAGTGATAGCATGCTGTTCTGCTCTCAACCCCAATGTCAAATGACCAGTTCCCTGGTAGGGAGAACGTACCAACGCTGATCGAATAGCTCTTATCCTTCTACTTTTCTCCAGCCATCATGACCTTGCCCGAAACAAACGATATACCTGTCTGGTGGAAATGCATCTAATCTACGTTCTACACAACCAGAAAGATTGCCTCCCTCAGATTTAGTTTTTATTTTTACATCGTAAGGCAATGTAAATTCAATATTTTTTCTAGTAAAAATAGGCACATCCAAATTTTTACGAAATTCGCAAACTTTATACTTTGAAAGGAATGCCTTTAGCTCGGAAATGCTAAATATGAATTTACCGCCATTACCCTGTATCGCGCCAACTACTTCTTCGCCAGTGCAAGCCGAATCCTGACTGGAGACAGACTGCCCGCTACGTCCGCTGCCACAGGCTTGGATCGAGAGACATACGCCAAAAAGAAGAAGCCATGCATAGAAACCTACTCTCTTTGGCCGCATATGCGTGGAATCCAGTTTCCAGGAAAAATTAGGCGCACAGCGCCCCACTCCGGTGGAGGCCACAATATTACGCTGCAAAACCGACAAAAAAGACATCACCGAAGGATTCTCCTACGTCTGCACCAGAATATCTCGACGCTGCCATTAACGCTGCCAACGGAATCGGCGTCGCGACCTATCAGAATGACAGCGGCGCGGCCCATGCCGTGCTACCGCACCCTAGGACTGGTACCTATTTGCTACCTTTTCCAAAAGACTGGAGCCGTCTCGCTTGGCGATGGTTAGGTAATGTCTTGATCTATCTGAAGGGATTTTTTTGGTGCCGCTTAGGTGACTCGAACACCTGACCCCATCATTACGAATGATGTGCTCTACCAACTGAGCTAAAGCGGCCCGGGAAGCCAGGGCTTCCAAGATGCGCTGGGTGATAGACGCAACCCGCCACAAATTCAAGATGGGACTTGGCATTTCGTGTGGGGCCCGTGCCGGGCCTATAAGCGGCAGCCGCCGGTCCGCCATGCGGTGGCGCGATGACTCGCCGGCAGGTTGCGCGACATCGCGTTGGCGCTGCATCGGGAAATCGGCGAAAAATGTTGATTTCTTTACCGAAAACCGCCGAAATGAGCTTTGGATGCGTCGCGAAGGAAGAATGCGGCCGCTGGCCCGTTGATTGATTGATCGCCTACGGCTAACGATCATGACAATGTGACCGTACGTGCAGAGGGGTCCCGTTTGGACGCGATCGAAAAAGCGATCCGGAATGCCTTCGAGAAAGGCAATGCCGAAGACCGCGCGTTTCGCGAGCGGGTCTATCGATCGGCCTTCGCCGCACTCGACCGTGCCCTGCAGGCCAACCCGGGCGTGACGGTGGAAGTCGCCATCAAGCGCCGCAAGGCGGTGCAGGCCAAGATAACCGAAATCGAATCCGAATTCCTGCCGGCGGTTCCCGGCGTCGGCCCACAGACCGATGATGACGCTGCAGCACCGGCGGTGGAGCAGCCGGCTGACAGCGCCGTCGAAGCCGAAGCCGATGTCGAAGTCGAACCGGATGCCGGAGCCGACGCCGAACCCGCCTCCCCACCTGACGTCGTTGTCGACGGTCCGGTGAAGCCTCCTGCATCCGGCGCGCCCCCTGCTTCCGACGCGCCGCGCTCGCGCGTCTTGCCGGTCGTTCCCGATATCATGCCCGAAGCGGGTTTTCCCGGTGCGCCGGAGATCGACTTGTCGCCCCCCCCATCGACCGGAGACGACGACGCAGAGGTGATGCCCGACCGCGACGACAGGCGGGTGAGGGGCCGCCGCCTGCCTCTCACCGCGATCTTCCTCGGCGTGACGCTGCTCGCAGCTGTCGGCATCGGCCTCTATTTCGCTGCGCAGACCGGCGTCTTCAAGTCGGCGGCCGAACTCGACACGGCCCCGCCGCAAACGGTACCGACGGTGGAAGACGATGATTTCACACCGCCAAGCGACACCGCCTCGCCGCTGGACCCCGGCGATGCGGAGCGCGACTGGATCAATGTGTTTTCACCGAGCGACCCGACGCTTGTCAGTGCACCTTCGGATGCCAAGGCCGAAGTCATGCAGGACGACAGCGGTTCCTTCCTGCGCATCCGGTCGGGCGCCTCCGGTTCGGCGATCAGCTTCGACGTCGGGCAAGGCGTGCTGGAAAAACTCGCCGGCAAGCACGCCACATTCGACATCATCGCCCGCTCCGAGGAGGGCAAGGAGACGCAGATCTCCGTCGACTGCAACTTCGGCGAACTCGGCGACTGCGGCCGCAAGCGCTACGCGGTCGGCCACGAGCGCAACGAATATCTGTTCGACGTGCCGTTTCCCGACAAGCGTCCGGGTGCTGCCGGCACCATCGCCATCAATTCCGACTTTGACAAACAGGGCAAGTCGGTCGACATCTACGAGATCCGCGTCTCGATTGTTCCGTAGAGCATCGGACTCAAAAGCATGCCCACGGGCTTAACCCAACCCGAGGGTGAAAACCGGTTTTGGGAAAATCCGATGCTCAAAACAAAATCTAACTGTCGAGCAGCGCCTGCAGCGTCTCGATGCGATCGGCTTCGGCCGCCGGCTTGTCCCAGCGCAGCCGTGAAATGCGCGGAAAGCGCATGGCGACGCCGGATTTGTGCCGTGTCGAGCGGTTGAGCCCTTCGAACGCCACCTCCAGCACGAGACCGTTCTTGCGGTCGGTCCGTACCGAGCGGACCGGGCCAAAGCGCTCGATCGTATTGTCGCGGACATATTTGTCGATCTGCCTCAGTTCCTCGTCGGTGAAGCCGAAATAGGCTTTCCCCACCGGCACCAGTTCCTCCGATCCTTCCGGGCCGGACCAGACGCCGAACGTGTAATCGGAATAGAAACTCGAACGCTTGCCGTGGCCCCGCTGGGCATACATCAGCACAGCGTCGACAGTGTGCGGATCGCGCTTCCATTTGAACCATGGCCCTTTGGGCCGGCCGGTGAGATACGGCGAATCCCAGCGCTTCAGCATTACGCCTTCAACGACCGGATGCAGCGGCTTGCGGCGCAATTCCTCCAGCGCCTGCCAGTCGGTGAATTCGACCAGGGGAGACAGATCGAAGCGGCTCGGATCGAACGTCTGCACGAAGGCTTCGAGGCGGCCGCGCCGCTCGCGGAAAGAGCGCGCGCGCAAGTCCTCGTCGCCGATCTGAAGCACGTCGTAGCAGCGCATGAAGGCCGGGTATTGCTGCTGGATCTTCGGTGTCACGCTCTTGCGATTCAGCCGCTGCTGCAGGTCCGAGAACGTGCCGGTCGCCTGCAAGGGATCGCCGACCAGAAGCTCGCCGTCGAGGGTGGCGGAAAAATTCATCGCCTCTGCGAGGTCCGGAAAAGCCCCGGAGACGTCGTCGCCGGTGCGCGAATAGAGCCGGCGAATGCCGCCTTCCGATACGGCCTGGACGCGGATGCCGTCCCATTTCCACTCGGCGGCATAGTCGGCCGGGTCGAGCTTTTCGAGGTCGCCGTCACCGATCGGGTTCGATAGCATCACCGGCCGGAACAGCGCCAGCGCTGTCTTTTTGGGTTTTTCTGCCTTGCCTTCCAGCCAGGCGAAGAGCTCGGCATAGGGCGGCGTCAGCCCATGCCAGAGTTCTTCGATCTCGGCGACGTCGACCTTGCCGAGATCGGCCAGCGCCTGCTTGGCCAGCCGCGCCGAGACGCCGATGCGCAGGCCGCCGGTGACCAGCTTTATGATGGCGAAGCGCGCTGAGATGCTGGCGCTGTCGAGCAGTCTGGCCAGCACCGTCGGCCCGTCGGAACGGCTCGCCGCCTGCAGCTTTGTGACGACATCGGCGAGCGTCGGCTCATGGTTGGCGATATCCGCAGGCGATTGCGGCCAGACCAGCGACACGGTCTCCGCCAGATCGCCGACATAGTCGTAGGAATAGCCGAACAGCACCGGGTCCATGCGTTCCATGACCAGCATGCGCAGCATCGCCGGCTTGACCGCCGCGATGGTCAGGTCGCCGGTGATGGCGGCCAGCGCCAGGCCGCGATCCGGATCCTCGACGCTGCGGAAATAATCGGTCAGCAGCGTCAGCTTGCCGTTGCGCGACGGCGTCAGGACGAGGCGATCGAGGAGTTCGGCGAAGCGGTTCATGACTGTGAGAACCATGGGCGAGCGTCGCGTTCTGTCGCGCCCCCCTCTGTCCTGCCGGACATCTCCCCCACGAGGGGGGAGATTGGCAGTTTCGTTCTTGCCGCCCGTCCTGCAACGTCAGTGATTGGCGAAAGCCGGCGCGACATCCGATCTCCCCCCAAGTGGGGGAGATGGCCGGCAGGCCAGAGGGGGGCGCCGTAGAGCGCTGCGTCGACGATCGTTCCTGCCATCAACTCAATCGCCCTCGTCCTCATAGCCGACGAGATGCAGCGGCCTGGCGGCGATGCCTTCGAGTTCGCACCAGCGCACCAGCGCCTCCTCGCGGCCATGCGTCACCCAGATTTCCCAGGCGCCGGTCTCCCTGATCGTGGCGGTCAGCTCGTCCCAGTCGGCATGGTCGGAAATGATCAGCGGCAGCTCGACGCCGCCCTGCTTGGCGCGCTGGCGGATGCGCATCCAGCCGGACGCGAAGCACGAGATCGGATCGGGAAAGCGTCGTGCCCAGCGATCGGCGAAGGCCGAGGGCGGGCCGACTACGATGGCCCCAGTGAAATCGTCCTTGCCGCCGCTTTCGACTGTCGCCGGCTCCAGCGTCCCGAGGTCGATGCCCTGGCTCTGATAGTAGTCGCTGAGCTTGGCCAGCGCACCATGGATGTAGATCGGCTTGTCGTAGCCGGCATCGCGCAGCAACCGCATGACGCGCTGCGCCTTGCCGAGCGCATAGGCGCCGACCAGATGCGCGCGTTCGGGAAACTGCGCCGTCGATTTCAGCAGGCGGGCGATCTCTTCGGTATCGGGCGGATGGCGGAATACCGGCAGGCCGAAGGTCGCCTCGGTGATGAACACGTCGCATTTGACCGGTTCAAACGGCTCGCAAGTCGCGTCCCTCTGGCGCTTGTAGTCGCCCGACGCGACGATGCACGTGCCCTGATGCACGACCTCGATCTGCGCCGAGCCGAGCACATGGCCGGCCGGATGGAAGGTTACGGTGACGCCGTTCAGCGCAACCGTCTCGCCAAGTGCGGCTGCTTGCGTCGTCCCGGCAAAGCCCTCGCCGTAGCGCAGCCCCATGATGTCCAGCGTCTGTTGGGTGGCCAGCACCGAGCGGTGGCCGGAACGGGCATGGTCGGAATGGCCGTGCGTGATCAGCGCCCGGTTGACCGGCCGCACCGGATCGATGAAGAAATCGCCGGGTGGGCAATAGAGGCCCTCGGGCCGGGGATGAAGCAGGTCGCTGGCGCGCATGGCTCCAAGATAGTTGCTAATTCCGGCGCGGGAAGCCTGTTGCAAGTGACTGCTGACTCGGCATACAGGCAATTGCCGGCGGGACCTCCGTCACGAAACCGCATCAGGCCTCGTCCGGCGACCTTTTTCGTTCAGCTGCGCCAGGCATGGCGACGGCTGCGAAAAGGCCCGATTCGCATGCCCGAAAGGGCGGGATACCGACACGGAGGACGTTCCATGCGCTGGAACTTGGTGGTCCTGGCATCTTGCCTGGCAATGGCCGGCTGCGCCGGCGGCTCGATGGCCGAACGACAGGACGCGAATGTCCAGTCCTCGCTGCAATATGATAGCGTGCCTTGCGATCAATTGCTGGCGCAACGCAACCGGCTGGCGCAGCAATATCGCCTTCCGCAGGATGCCAAGCCGTCCTTCTCCGATCCGGGGGTGGGCCTCGGCCCGTTCACGCCGGACGTCCGTTCCAAGACCCAGCGTGACGTCGAACAGGCAAGCGGCCGGATCGACGCCATGAACCGGTCGATCGCCCGCCGCGAATGTGGCAAGCCGGCCAAGCAGAACAAGCTTGGCCTGCCGGGTTAGCGCATGACCCCGGAAATCGGAATCGATTTCCGGAAAGGATCATGCGCCGATTCACAAAGTGTTAGGGCGTTCTTTGCGCGTCCAATTGGACGGGCGGCGCTCTAATACCCTGCGTCGCGATCCACTAGGTTCTCAAGCTTTTCGCCGCGCTCGAAGGCGTCCATCTGGCGCAGCATGATCGGCACCAGATGCACGGGATCGGAGGTCGCCGCCGCATGCGGCGTGACGAACACTTTCGGGTGGCTCCACAGCCGGCTGGTCTTCGGCAGCGGCTCAACCTCGAACACGTCGAGGCTCGCTTCCTTCAGCGTGCCGTCCTCCAGCGCGCGCAGAATGTCGGCATCCTTCTGCAGGCGGCCGCGCCCGGCATTGATCAGCACCGAACCGCCGAGGCCGTTGCGTTTCCTCAGCTCCTTCAGCACGCCGTAATTGATGATGCCTTGCGTCTGAGGCGTGAGTGGCAAAAGCACCACCAGAATGTCGGTGGCGTTGAGGAAGGGGATCAACCCGGCCTCGCCCGCATAGGTCGAAACACCTTTCATCGGCCGCTCGCTGCGCGACCAGCCATTGACCGCAAAGCCGAGCGACAAAAGCACCGACGCCGCCGCGCGGCCAAGCGTGCCGAGCCCCATGATGCCGACGGAGATGTCGCCGGCCGGCCGCTGCGGCGGCTCGTGCCAGATCTTCTTTTGCTGCTGCGACCGGTAGAGCATGCCCTGGCGATGGTGATCGAGCACCCGCCAGACGACATATTCGGTCATGTATTGGGTGAGGTTGTCGGCCACGACCTTTACGATCGGCACGTCGGGCAAAGTGGGATCGGCGAAGATGTGGTCGACGCCGGCGCCGATCGAAAAGACGGCGCGCAGATTGGGCAGCGACGACAGAAGGTTCGGCCGTTGCTTCCAAACCACCGCATAGGTGATCGAAGGATCGCTGGCGCCGTCCGGCTCGAGCACCACCTCGCGTTCCGCCGACAAGAGTTCGCGCCAACGGCGTGGATGGATACCGGTGAGGGCAAGCAGAATACGGCCTTTTTCCATTTCCGGAGTTTTCTTCCCTTTGTACAGGCTACTCGCTGACGATGCCGACCGGCGCCGTCTCGATCCTGAACGCGGCCGAGATCAGCGCCTTGGTATAGTCGGTCTGCGGCCGTTCGAAAATCTGTTCGGATGGGCCGGCCTCGACGATCCTGCCATTGCGCATGACGATGACGTCGTTGGCAAGCGCGCGGATGACCTTCAGATCGTGGCTGATGAACAGATAGGCGAGGTCGTGCTTCGCCTGCAGGCTGCGCAGAAGGTCGACCACCTGCGCCTGCACGCTCATGTCGAGCGCCGAGGTCGGTTCGTCCAGCATGACGAAGCGTGGGTTGAGCACCATGGCGCGGGCGATGGCGATACGCTGGCGCTGGCCGCCGGAAAACTCGTGCGGATAGCGATTGCGCGTGGCGGGATCGAGCCCGACTTCCCCGAGCACATCGACGATGCGCTTGTCGCGCTCATCGGGCGACAGCTTCGGCTCGTGGATCTTCAATCCTTCCTCGATGATCTCGGAGACCGACATGCGCGGGCTCAAGGACCCGAACGGGTCCTGGAAGACGATCTGCAGCTCGCGCCGCAGCGGCCGCATGGCACTGAACGTCAGTTCATTAATGTCGCGCCCGTTGAACTGAATGGTCCCGGTCGACGAGATCATCCTGGCCAGCGCCAGGCCGAGCGTCGTCTTGCCAGAGCCGGATTCGCCGACGACGCCGAGCGTCTGGCCGGCGCGCACGGTGACGTCGATGCCGTCGACCGCCTTCACATTGTCGACGGTGCGCCGGAAAAAGCCTTTCTTGATCGGAAACCAGACTTTTATGTCCTGGCCGGTCATGACCGGCTTGGCGGCAGCGTTGGCGGCGGGCGGCTTGCCCTTCGGTTCGGCGGCAAGCAGATGCCGCGTATAGGTGTGCTGCGGGTTGGCGAAGATATCTTTCGTCGGCCCGGTCTCGACGATCTTGCCTTTGGTCATCACGCAGACCCGGTCGGCGATCTTTCTGACGATGCCGAGATCGTGGGTGATGAACAGCATCGACATGCCTTTGCGGCTCTTCAGCTCCGCAAGCAGTTCGAGGATCTGCGCCTGCACGGTGACGTCGAGCGCGGTCGTCGGTTCGTCGGCGATCAGCAGTTCCGGCTCGTTGGCCAGCGCCATGGCGATCATGACGCGCTGGCGCTGGCCGCCGGAAAGCTGGTGCGGATAGGCGTCGAGCCGCTTCTCCGGCTCGCGGATGCCGACCTCGTTGAGCAGTTCCAGGGTGCGCGCCTTGGCTTGGCGGTCGCCCAGCCCCTGGTGCAGCGTCAGCACCTCGACGATCTGCTGCTCGATGGTGTGCAGCGGATTGAGTGAGGTCATCGGCTCCTGGAAGATCATGGTGATCTTGTTGCCGCGCACACGGCGCAATGCCTTCTCGTCGGTGGCGAGCAGGTCGGCGCCCTGGAACAGGATCTTTCCCGACGGATGGCTGGCGGCCGGATAGGGCAGCAGCTTCAGCACCGAGAGCGCCGAGACCGACTTGCCGGAGCCGGATTCGCCGACCAGCGCCACCGTCTCGCCCTTGGCGATGTCGAAGGAGATGTGGTCGACTGCCATCGACTGGCGGCCTTCTTGCGCGAAGGCGACACTGAGATCGCGCACGGAGAGGAGAGGGGCTTCGCTCATCTGAACGTCTTGCGCGGATCGAAGGCGTCGCGGGTCGCCTCGCCGACGAAGACCAGCAGCGACAGCATCAGCGAGATGACGACGAAGCCGGAAATGCCCAGCCATGGCGCGTTGAGGTTGCGCTGCGCCTGCTTGAGCAACTCTCCCAGCGAGGCCGAGCCGGGCGGCAGGCCGAAGCCAAGGTAGTCGAGCGAGGTCAGCGTCGAGATCGAGCCGCTGAGCAGGAAGGGCAGGAAGGTCAGCGTCGCCACCATGGCGTTGGGCAACAAATGCCGGAACATGATGGTGCCGTTGGGGACACCGAGCGCGCGGGCGGCGTTGACATATTCGAAGTTGCGGGAGCGCAGGAACTCGGCCCGCACAACGCCGACCAGCGCCACCCAGGAGAACAGCAGCATCAGTCCGAGCAGGATGAAGAAGCCGGGCGGCAGGATGGCGGCGACGATGAGGAGCAGATAAAGCACCGGGATCGCCGACCAGATTTCTATGAAGCGCTGGAACAGAAGGTCGGTCCAGCCGCCGAAATAGCCCTGCAATGCACCGGCCGTCACGCCGATCAGCGCCGAGCCGGCGGTGAGGATCAGGCCGAACAGCACCGAGACCCTGAAGCCGTAGATGACGCGCGCCAGCACGTCGCGGGCCTGGTCGTCGGTGCCCAGCCAGTTCCAGTTGCCGACGACGCAATTGGGGTCGGCGGCGCCTTGCGGATACTGGTTGCAGCGTGTCTTGGCGTCATAGAGCCAGGACGGCTTGGTGGGCGCCGCCTCGGGGATGGCGTTGTTGACGGTCCGGTAGGAGTAGCGGACCGGCGGCCAGATCATCCAGCCATGGGCATTGATCTCGTCCTGGATGACCGGGTCGCGATAGTCGGTGACCGCATAAAAGCCGCCGAACTTCTCCTCGGGATAAGCGACCAGGACCGGAAACAGGATCTCGCCCTTGTAGGAAACGAGGACCGGTTTGTCGTTGGCGATCCATTCGGAAAACAGCGACAGCACGAAAAGCACGAGGAAGATCCACAACGACCAATAGCCGCGCCGGTTGGCCCTGAAGTTCTGCAGGCGCCGCTGGTTGAGCGGCGACAGCCAGGGTCGGGCAATCCGGCCCGGCGCCGTGTCGGCTGCGGCCCCGGCCATCAGACGTCTCTCCGCTCGAAGTCGATGCGCGGGTCGACCCAGGTATAAATCAGGTCGGACAGGAGCCCGACAATCAGGCCAAGCAGCGAGAAGATGTAGAGATTGGCGAACACCACCGGGTAGTCGCGCTCGACCACCGACCTGAAACCCAGAAGGCCCAGGCCATCGAGCGAAAAGATGTTCTCGATCAGCAGCGAGCCGGTGAAGAAGGCCGAGATGAAGGCCCCCGGAAAGCCGGCGACGACGATCAGCATGGCGTTGCGGAAGACGTGCCCGTAGAGAACCTGCCGTTCCGACAGGCCCTTGGCGCGCGCGGTCACCACATACTGTTTGCGGATTTCCTCGAGGAACGAATTCTTGGTCAGCAGCGTCGTGGTGGCGAAGGCCGACAGCACCAGCGCCGTCAGCGGCAAGGTCATGTGCCAGAGATAGTCGACGATCCGCGCCGGCCAGGACAGCTGGTCCCAATTGTCGGAGGTGATGCCGCGCAGCGGGAACCAGTCGTAGAACGATCCGCCGGCAAACAGCACCATCAGCAAGATGCCGAACAGGAAGCCAGGAATGGCGTAGCCGACAATGACGACGCCGCTGGTCCATACGTCGAATGCCGAGCCGTCCTTGACTGCCTTACGGATGCCGAGCGGGATCGAGATCAGGTAGGACAGCAGCGTGATCCACAGCCCGATCGAGATCGACACCGGCATCTTCTCCAGGATCAGCTCGATCACCGAGATGTCACGGAAATAGCTGTCGCCGAAATCGAACCGGATATAATTCCACAGCATCATGCCGAAGCGCTCGAGCGGTGGCTTGTCGAAGCCGAACTGCTTTTCCAGCTTGGCGATGAATTCGGGGTCGAGCCCTTGCGCACCGCGATATTTCGAACCGACGTCGCCGGCCACGTCGACATTGCTGCCGCCGGCGTCGCCACCGCCGCCGCCAAGCCGATCGCTGCCGCCCTGGTTGGTCAGCCTGGCGATGACCTGCTCGACCGGCCCGCCCGGCGCGAACTGGATGACGGCGAAGGACACCGCCATGATGCCGAACAGGGTCGGGATCATCAGCAGGATGCGGCGCAGGATATAGGCGCCCATCAGGCTCTCTGCCTTGCTTGAGCGAAAATCTCAGGCTTTGCCAATCTTTGCCGCCTTGTCCTTGTCGAACCACCACAGCGCCTCGACCGGAAAGCCGAAATCGGGCTTCTGCTCGGGAAAGCCGAACATGTCCCAATAGGCGACTCGGTGATTCGCGAGATAATACGTTGGAATCCAGTCTAGCCGCGCGCGCAAGACCCGATCGAGCGCTTTGAGCGCCGTGACCAGTTCTATCCGGCTCTGCGCCTTGCCGGCCGCCTCGATCAGCGCGTCGATGGCTTTGCTTTCCGTACCGGGATAGTTGCGCATCCCCGGCGTTTTCGCCATCCGGGAATCATAGAGGATTTCCAGGCCGTCGGCAGTCGGCGTCGCCCCGATCGACCACGCGAGCAGGTTGAAATCGAAGTCGAAATTGCTCTGCCGCTGTTCATATTGCGTCGAATCGACCTGCCGGATCGAAGCGTCGATCCCGATCGCCTTCATATTCTCGGCCCACGGGGAGAAAAGCCGAACTATGCCGTCGTCCTCGGCCAGCATTTCCACCCGCAGTCGCTCGTCCTTTTCATTGACGACGAAATTGCCGGCTCGCTTCCAGCCGGCTTCGGCAAGCAGTCTCGAAGCTGCGCGCAGCAGCTTACGGTCGTGGCCCGAACCGTCGGAGACAGGTTGCATCACCGCTTCGCCGAAGGTTTCCGGCGGCAATTCGGCTCGGAACGGCTCGAGCAGGGCCAATTCCTCGGGCGAGGGCAGGCCCTCGGCCTTGTAATCCGACCGTTCGAAGTTCGATTGCGAGCGCTCGTAGGCGCCGTAAAATAGAACCCGCTTGGTCCATTCGAAATCGAAGCAACTGGCGATAGCCCGCCTGACGCGCACATCGCGGAATTGTGGACGACGCTGGTTCAGCGCGACAGCCTGCATGGATGGCGTTTTCTCGCCGGGAAATTCGCGTTTGACGACCCTGCCGTCCTGCAGCGCCGGAAAGTTGTAACCGGTCGCCCATACCCGCGAGGTAAATTCCTCTCGAAAATGCGTGTCCCCCTTTTTCAGGGCTTCAAACGCTGCCTGACGATTGATGTAAAAGTCGATGCGGATGCGGTCGAAATTGTAGAGGCCGCGGTTCACGGCCAAATCGCGGCCCCAATAGTCGGCGACGCGCTCATATTCGACGGTCTGTCCCGCGGCCACGCGCCCCATTTTGTAAGGTCCGGAGCCGAGCGGCGGTTTCATCGTCGAGGCATCGAAATCATTGACCGTATAAAAGGCTTTGGACACGATCGGCATTGCGACGACCGCAAGAATATTCTGCGCGGATTGTTTGCCGTTGAAGGTGAGGTCGACTGTAATTGGATCGACCGCGACCGCTTCCGTCATATGACGCAATGCTTGGGAAAGGTTCGGATGGCCCTTGTCCTTGTAAAGCTTCAATGCGAAGGCGACGTCCTCCGCTGTCAGTGGCGAGCCGTCGTGGAAGCGCGCCTGCGGTCGCAGGCTGAAGCGGAAGCCATTGCGGTCCGGCGACAGGGTAACGGACGCGGCAAGCCGGCCATAGACCGCATCCGGCTCATCAAGTGCGCTTGCCATCAGCGAATCGAAACAGAGTTCGGTGCGCGGCGGCGATTCCCCCCTCAACACCAGAGAATTCAGGGTGTTGAACGTCAGGAAGCTCTGGTTGAAGGTGGAGTTCGGCGGTGCGAAATTCATCTGGCCGCCCTTGGGCGCGTCCGGATTGACATAGTCGAAATGCCTGAAACCTGGGGAGTATTTGAGGTCGCCGAAGGCCGACAGGCCGTGCAGCTTTACGCCTGTCGGGATGGCGGCGAAGGCCCGGCCTGGCAGCAGCGCTGCCGCCGTGGCAGCAGCGCCCAGGGCCAGAAAGTCACGGCGGGCCAGCGAGACGCGGCGGGGGAGCGCCGCCATCAATTGCCACTCTTGTATTTTGCCGCCAGCGCCTTTTCCTTGTCCGCATCGATCCACCAGGAATTCTGATCGACGCCGCTATACGTCGGTTGCTTTTCCGGGATGCCGAACTTGTTCCAATAGGCGATACGAATTTTTCCCAGGTGCCACTGTGGGATCATGTAGTAATTCCAGAGCAGCACCCGGTCCAGTGCGTGGGTGGCCGCTACGAGATCGTCCCGATCGGTGGCGAAGATCACCCGGTCGATAAGCGCGTCGACCACCGGGTTCTTGATCCCTGCCAAATTGCGTGCCCCGGGTGTATCGGCTGCAGTGGAGCTGAAAAAATCGCGCTGTTCGTTACCCGGCGAGTTGGATTGCTGGAAGCCTGCAACCGCCAGCATGTCGAAATCGAAAGCACGGGTCCTATTCGTGTACTGGCTGTCGTCAACGATGCGCAGCGTGGCGTCGATACCGAGGCGCCTCAGATTGTCAATCAAGGGCCCGGCGACGCGTTCGTCTACGGGGTCGTTGCCGAGAAATTCGATCCTGAACGGTTCGCCGGTCTTTTCGTTGACGAGCCTGCCGCCGCGATTGACCCAACCCGCTTGCTTGAAGAGGTCATAGGCCTTCCGAAGATTTTCACGCCCAGATTGCGGCGTGCTGTAGACCGGCAGCTTGAACTCCTGGGTGAACAGTTCGGGCGGCAGCTTGTCTCGATATGGCTCGAGGATTTCCAGTTCCTTGCCCTGCGGCAGGCCGCTTGAGGCCAAATCACCACCTTCGAAATAACTGTCCGTGCGCGTATAGGCGCCGAAGAAGATGGTGCGGTTCATGCTCTCGAAATCATAGGCGTAGGTCAGGGCCTGGCGCACGCGCACGTCCTGAAAGAGTGGCCGGCGCGTGTTCATCACGTAGGCCTGCATGGGTTCCGGCGAGGTTGTGGGATATTCCGCTTTTATGACGTCCCCCGCTTTGATGGCGGGAAAGGTGTACTCGACCGCCCATCGCTGGGCACGTGACTCAACGCGAAAATCCTCAAAGCCGCCCTTGGTGAAGGCCTGCCAGGAGGCATTGTCGTCGAGAAAGTAGCTGAAACGCTGCCTGTCGAAATTCTCGCGGCCGATCTTTACCGGCAGTTTGGCACCCCAGTAGTCCGGCACGCGCTGCCAGACGATTTCGGAGCCCGGCTTGAAGCTGGCGATCTTGTAGGCGGCCGAGCCGAGCGGCGGCTCCTGTGTCGGCCTGGTGATGTCGCGCTTCTTGCCGGTGGCGTCGGTACCTTCCCACCAGTGCTTCGGCAGCACAACGACATCGCCGAGGATTTTCGGCAACTCCCGGTTGCCCTTCTGGTCGAAATGGAACTCGACTTCGCGGTCGGAAACCGCGACCGCATCGGTGACATTCTCGAAATAGCGGCTGTACATCGGGCTGTTGGTCTTCAGCACCTGAAACGACCAGATTACATCGTCGGTGGTGATCGGCTTGCCGTCATGCCATTTGGCCCGCGGATCGAGACGGTAGGTCGCCGAGGAATAGTCGTCCGGATGTTTGTAGGCGTCGGCGATCAGCGGATGGCTGACGCTGCCTTCGTCGGTCGCCTGCTCCATCAGCGTGTCGTAGAGCAAGCCGCCACCGAACGGGACAAAGCCGGCGGCGAAGGAACCCTGCACGATATACGGATTGAAGCTGTCGAACGTGCCGAGCACCACCGAATTCAGCGTGCCGCCCTTCGGCGCGTCCGGATTGACGTAGTCGTAGTGCTGGAAGTTGTTGCCATATTTGGATTCGCCGATCAGCGACGATGTGGTGCGCCATTCGTTCGCGAAGGCTGCCTGCAGGCCGCCGGCAAAAGCCGCCACAACCAGCATCGATCTGAGAAACGTTCGGCCAACCGTCATGCCTTCTCCTCTTTGCGATAGCTGTCAGCGGACAATCTAGATCATTTAACGCCTATGAAAACCGCGACAGGCCGGCCATGTCGCCGCACATGGGCTTTTCCCATTAAAAAAGCCGGGCTGAACCCGGCTTTTTCAAGGAATGAATCGATTACAATTGCGTTATTGCGCGGGAGCAGCAGGCGCCGCAGGGGCGGCCGGTGCTTCACCCTCTGCCGGCTTGGCGGGCGCTGCACCCTCTGCGGGCGCAGCCGCCGAAGCGCCAGGTGTCGGCAGCGGCTTCGGACTGTCCGACAGCGTGCGCAGATAGGCGATGACGTTGGCGCGGTCCTCGTCCTTCGGCAGGCCGGCAAAGCCCATCGCCGTGCCCTTCACGAGCTTCTTCGGCGAGAGGAGGAAATGGTTGAGGTTGTCGTAGGTCCACTTCTCGGCGCCGCCCTTGGAAAACTCCTTCATGCCGGCCGAATAGGCGAAGCCCGCATGCTCGGCGACGGGACGGTCGATGAGGTCCCACAGATCAGGGCCGACCTTGTTCGGCCCGCCCTTCTCGCCGGTGTGGCAGGCCTGGCACTTCTTGAACACGGCGGCGCCGGCCTCGACATTGGCGTTGGCCAGAAGCTCGGCGATCGGCTTGGCTTCGGCAGCGGGGGCTGCCGGGCCGCCCTCGGCAGGCTCCTCGGTCGCCTCGATGGCGAAGCCGGGTTTTTCCGGTGCGGGGGAGGCGAACAGCGCGTCGGATATGATGCCGACCGAGAAGACGACGAACACGGTTCCGAGCAGGCCGCCGATCAGCTTGTTGATTTCGAAAGAGTCCATACGCCCCAGGCTCCCTTTTCCGGCGGACCGATCCGTCCACTCCGTCCGTCGGTAATCGTGAACCACCCCGCGAGGCGGTCAAATCGGGCGGAAACTAGGTCTTTTGCTCTGGCGTTGCAACACCTATAAGGGCGCTTCCAGTGAGACCTTTTGCCACTTTTCCCTTCCTCTTTTTCGGACGCTTCATCACCCGATGTCCACGCTCATTCTCATCCCGGCCCGCATGGCATCGACCCGCCTGCCGGGCAAGCCGCTGGCCGACATCGCCGGCGTCCCGATGATCGTCCATGTCGCCCGCCGCGCCGCCGCGGCCGGGCTCGGCCGGGTGGTGGTCGCCACCGATACTGAAAGCGTGGCGGAGGCGGTGCGCACGCACGGTTTCGAGGCGGTGATGACGCGCGTCGGCCACGAATCGGGTTCCGACCGCATCTTCGAGGCGCTGGCCACGCTGGATCCCGGGCGCAAGGTCGAAACGATCGTCAACGTGCAAGGCGACCTGCCGACCATCGATCCCGACATCATCAATGCTGCGCTGAGGCCTTTCGAGGATGCGACGGTGGACATCGCCACGCTCGGCATCGAGATCGTGCGCGACGAGGAAAAGACCAATCCGAATGTCGTCAAGATCGTCGGCTCGCCGCTGTCGGAGACACGGCTGCGGGCGCTCTACTTCACCCGCGCCACGGCACCCTGGGGCGAGGGGCCGCTCTATCACCACATCGGCCTTTATGCCTATCGCCGCTCAGCGCTCGAACGCTTCGTCGCGCTGAAGCCGTCGCCGCTGGAACGGCGCGAGAAGCTCGAGCAGTTGCGGGCGCTGGAGGCCGGTATGCGCATCGATGCCGAGATCGTAAAGTCGGCGCCGTTCGGCGTCGACACGCCGGACGATCTCGAACGCGCCAGAACCGTCCTTTCAACCTGAGATATTTGGACACCTGAGACATTTGGCATGCCTGAAAAAACCAACAGAATAGCCTTCCAGGGCGAGCCGGGCGCCAATTCCGACACTGCCTGCCGCAACATGTTCCCTGATATGGAGCCGTTGCCGTGCCCGACCTTCGAGGATGCTTTCAATGCGGTCGAGACCGGCAAAGCCGACCTCGCCATGATCCCGATCGAGAACACGATTGCCGGGCGCGTCGCCGACATCCACCACCTCCTGCCGGAATCGAAGCTGCACATCGTTGGCGAATATTTCCTGTCGATCCATTTCCAGCTGATGGTTCTGCCCGGAGTCAGGCGCGACGAGATCAGGACCGTGCACAGCCACATCCATGCGCTCGGCCAGTGCCGCAAATATATCCGCAAGAACGGCTGGAAGCCGGTGGTCGCCGGCGACACGGCGGGCGCCGCCAAGCTGGTCTCCGAGCTGAAGGACCGCACCATGGCGGCGCTGGCGCCGGCCTTGGCCGCGACGCTCTACGGGCTCGACATCATCGAGCAGAATGTCGAGGACACCGACAGCAACGTCACCCGCTTCGTCGTGCTGACCAGGAACAGGCAGTGGGCGGAACGTCCCTCGGCCGACACCAGGATGATGACGACGTTCATCTTCCGCGTCCGCAACGTGCCGGCCGCGCTCTACAAGGCGATGGGCGGCTTTGCCACCAACGGCATCAACATGACCAAGCTCGAGAGCTACCAGCTCGGCGCATTCACGGCGACCCTGTTTTACGCCGATATCGAGGGCCATCCCGACGATCCGCTGGTAAAACTGGCGCTTGACGAGCTTGCCTTCTTCTCGCGCGAAATGCGGATCCTTGGCGTCTATCCGGCCAGCCAGTCGCGCGAGCAATGGAAGGTGGCGGATTAGCTCAGCGCCTTGCCAGGTGACGGGCGCCGGGCGACATTGCTGCGATGTGGCTCCTGAAACTGATGCTCGCAGTCGCTGGATTGTATGCGGTGATTGTCGCCGTCGTGTATGTGCTTCAGTCCTGGCTGATCTTTCCGGCCGGTCTTGCGGCTTTCGGACCCGATCTGCCGGCCGGGGCCCGCCATGTCGAACTGGCGACGGAGGACGGCGAGCGCGTCGTTCTGGTGCGCCTGCCGGCAAGGCAGACGCCGGCCGCGCCGCGCCCGCTCCTGCTGGGATTCGCCGGCAATGCCTGGAACGCCGACGCGCTTGCCCTCATGCTGCACCAGCTATTCCCCGAAAATGAGGTCGCTGCGCTGCATTATCGCGGCTATGCGCCGAGCAGCGGAAGCCCGTCGGCCACCGCCCTGTTCGAGGACGCCCAACGCGCCCATGACCACCTGGCCACCGATGCCAAAGCCGGCATCGTCGCCATCGGCCTTAGCGTCGGCGCTGCGGTTGCGGTCGATCTGGCGACGGCCCGGCCGTTGCGCGGCATCGTCATGGTTACGCCCTTCGATTCGCTGAGAGAACTCGCCGCTCACCACTATCCCTGGCTGCCGGTTCGCCTCTTGCTGCGGCACCGCATGGAGGCGGCCGGATCTCTGCGTGACCTCGATGTGCCCACGGCCGTAATCACCGCCGAAAACGACACCATCGTTCCTGCCGCACGTTCGGCACCTCTGCGCGAGGCTGCCCGTGATCTGCGCAGCCACATCGCCATAGCGGCTGGCCACAACGACCTCTATGGTCATCCCGATTTCGCCGGAGCGCTACGCGCCTCCGTTGCAGCGGTCACGCGCGATTGACGAGCAGTTCCCAGATGTCGGAATTCCGGCTCGACATTCGTCCTTTGGTTGCCACAATCGAAGAAGGGAGACGACGAGATGAGGAAACTGATCTCAACCGACGACGTCACGCACGATGGCGTCATGCAATCATCCGGAGCCTTCCAATGACCCCCACCATCACCGCCTTTGAACGGTCGCCCGATCGCGGAAGGGGACTGGCGCGTGACATGCGCGTTCGCTGGGCGCTCGAAGAAGTCGGCCAGCCCTACAAGGTTCGTCTTGTTTCGTTCAAAGCGATGAACGAACCCGCGCATCGAGCACTCCATCCTTTCGGGCAGATTCCGACCTATGAGGAAGGCGATCTCGCCCTGTTCGAGTCGGGGGCAATCGTGTTCTATATCGCCGAGCGCCATGGTGGCCTGCTGCCAGACGATGGGAATGCGCGGGCGCGCGCGATCTCATGGATGTTTGCCGCGCTCAACACGGTGGAGCCGCCGATCCTTGAGCGCCAAACCGCCGTGCTCCTGGAGCGCGACGAGACCTGGCACGAACAGCGCCTGCCTATGGTCGAGGATCGCATCCGTGACCGGCTGGGCGAACTTTCCGGTCGCCTGGGCGATGCCGACTGGCTCGATGGTGCGTTCAGCGCGGGGGACCTGATGATGGTGCACGTGCTGCTAAGGTTGAGCGGGTCGGGTATACTGGACGAATATCCGAACCTCTCCGCCTATGTCGCCCGCGGCCAAGCCCGGCCGGCCTACAAGCGTGCTTTCGCCGCTCAACTGGCGGTTTTCACTGGCAAGTCACCGACCGGCTGATGAGGGCTGCTCTCGGTCGAACTTGCTCGAATGATTGATGCTAGCTCAGCGGCGCGTAGTCGATCTCCAAAAACGCCTCGATCTCTGGGATCCAGCGGTCGCGGACGAAGGCGACGTGGTCGGGATGGTCGTTGTAGCGGGAATAGGCGGCCTGGTCGGCGAACTCCATCGAGAAGCCGAAACGAAAATCGTTCTTCGGGCTGACCTGACGCAGCTGCTCGAACTTTTCGACGCCCGGTATCGCCGCCAGTATTTTCGCGTCGACGAGGAATTTTGCCTCCTCGGCCGAGCTGTCTTTGTGCTTCAGCCTGAACACCACTGTGTGACGGATCATTTTGTCCCCCTATGAGTTTTACGCGCTGTCTGCCCAGGCGCGGATGAGATTATAGGCGATCGCCCCCTTCGGCGGCGTGATCAGGCCGCCCGGATGCTCGCGGGCCAGCATTAAGAGCACCTCGTTGCGAAAGAACCAGCGGCAGTCCTCCAGTTCGTTGAGGTCGGCCTGGATGTCGTCGTTGAGCGGTTCGCCGAAGCAGCCGATCATCAACGAATAGGGAAACGGCCAGGGCTGGCTGGCATGGTAGACAACGCGGCCAAGCCGGATGCCGGCTTCCTCCAGCGTTTCACGGCGCACCGCCGCCTCGATCGTCTCGCCGGGTTCGATGAAGCCGGCAAGCGCCGAATACATGCCGGGCGCGAAATGCCGGCCGCGGCCGAGCAGGCATTTTTCGCGCGTCGCCGTCAGCATGATCGCCACCGGGTCTGTGCGCGGAAAATGCTCGGTGGCGCAGGCCGGGCAAAGCCGCTTGTAGCCGCCGGCCCGCATTTCGGCTTCAGCGCCGCATTTGCTGCAGAAGCGGTGGCTGGCATGCCAGGCGAGCAGCGCTGCTCCTTGCGCCATCGCGCCGGCCGCCGCCTCGTCGATCAGCCCCTGCATATAGACCGAGCGATAGTCGATGGCCTTGATGGTTTCGGGCAGGTGTTCGGGGTCGATGCCGGCCGGCACCGCGAGCACCGGGCCGCTGTCGGAAAAACCGAGCAGGACGCCATGGTCGAGCGACAGCTCGAGCGGCTGGCTTTCCTCGGCGCCGAACCAGGGGTCGAAGCCGCCATCTTTGAGCTTGAGATAGAGCCGCCCGCCATGCATCAGCAAAAGCCTGGCTGAGGGATCGGCGAGTGCCTTTTCGACGGAATCGTCGGCGCGGTTTTCCGATTGCCGGTCGATCATGTTGCCGGCGAAGCCGACGAACTGGCTCGGCTCACGCAAGGGCGCGTCAAACAGGCGGAAGCTCATGGGGACTCAACTTCAGGATGGACACGGGACAGGCTTATAGCGCCGCCTTTATCTTCTGCGCAAACCGGCGGAGGTCCGACCGCTGGTAGGGCTCGCGCATGCCGTGCCCCCACACCGGGCCCGGCCAGCCGGGATCGCCTTCCGAGCGCGCGATGACATGGACATGCAACTGACGCACGATGTTGCCGAGTGCGCCGGTGTTGATCTTGGTGCAACCGGTCACCGTCTTCAGCGCCTGCGCCACCATGTTGGTCTCGAACGTCAGCATCGCCTGGTCGAGCGGCGTCAAATCGTGGATTTCCTCCGCGCCCGGCCGCTGCGGCACCAGAAGCAGCCACGGCCAGCGGCGGTCGTTCATCACCCGCAACTCGCACAGGCCGAGCCACATCAACTGCTCGCTGTCCGCCTCCAGACGAGCATCCAGCGTGAATCCGGCCTCGAGGCCCGGCAGCATCGGCGTTTCCTTCACTTTTGTAGTGTTTTTTAGACTTTTGAACGCTAGAGCGGCTGCCGGTGGCCCGCAAGAGGCGGCAAGCGAATCATTGCTTTGTGACGGCAGTTATGCTAACGGTTTGGCTATGGTGCTGATTTGCGCCAATGACCCGCCCCGAGGCGGGTTTTTTGTTTCAGCTTTCGGCGCCACTCCCGGCTGATTGATCCTGCGCCCTTGCATTTCATCGCCGAATTGCCGATATGGAAAGCGGGAGGTTGGTGGTGGACGGTCCACTCGCCAACCGGGTCAGGTCCGGAAGGAAGCAGCCCTAACGAGCCCGGAACGGGTCATTGTTCCAGCCTCCCACCTCTTCGCCTTTCTCCCGCGACATTGACGGCGCCAAGCCCTGCGGGCGAAACTATGCGCAGGAATCGGCCGCCTGCAGGCGCGGCCCTTGGAGCTTTACGGGCGAATGAGCGAAGCCGGAAATTCGGGAACGGAAAAGGCCGCCGCCTATCGCGTTCTGGCGCGCAAATACCGTCCTGCGAATTTCTCCGAACTGATCGGCCAGGAGCCGATGGTCCGCACCCTCACCAATGCTTTCGCCACCGGCCGGATAGCCCAAGCCTGGATGCTGACTGGCGTGCGCGGTGTCGGCAAGACGACGACGGCGCGCATCCTGGCGCGGGCGCTCAATTACAAGACCGCGACTGTCGACCAGCCTTCGGTCGATCTTGCCGTGCTGGGCGAGCATTGCCAGGCGATCATGGAAGGCCGCCATGTCGATGTCATTGAGATGGACGCCGCCTCGCACACTGGCATCGACGACATCAGAGACATCATCGAGCGCGTGCGTTACGCGCCGGTCTCGGCGCGCTACAAGGTCTACATCATCGACGAAGTGCACATGCTCTCGACCCAGGCCTTCAACGGCCTGCTGAAGACGCTGGAAGAGCCACCGCCGCACGTCAAATTCATCTTCGCCACCACCGAAATCCGAAAAGTTCCGATCACCGTCTTGTCGCGCTGCCAGCGCTTCGATCTCAGGCGGATCGATGCCGGCGCGCTGGTCGCGCATCTCTCCTCGATCGCCGGCAAAGAAGGCATTGCCGTCGACGACGACGCGCTGGCGATGATCGCCCGGGCGGCCGAAGGCTCGGCGCGCGATTCGCTGTCCATTCTCGACCAGGCGATCGCCCATGGCAGCGGCGCGGTCAGCGCCGAAGCGGTGCGCGCCATGCTCGGGCTGGCCGACCGCGCCCGTATCGTCGACCTGTTCGAACATGTGATGAAGGGCAATGTGGCGGCCGCTTTGGCCGAGTTCCGTAACCAGTACGATACCGGCGCCGATCCGGCCGCGGTGCTGACCGACCTTGCCGAGTTCAACCACCTCGTCACCCGGCTGCGCTTCGTACCGACGGCCCTCGATGACGCCTCGCTGTCGGAGGACGAGCGCCGGCGCGGCGCCGATTTCGCCAAGACGCTGTCGGTCAGGGTGTTGTCGCGGACCTGGCAGATGCTGTTGAAAGGCATTCCCGAGGTGCAGTCTTCCAACCGGCCGGTCAGTGCCGCCGAAATGGTGCTGATCAGGCTGGCGCACGCCGCCGACCTGCCGACGCTGGACGAGGCATTGAAATCGCTGGAGAGCGGAGCATCGGTGCCCAATGGCGCGCCACGTTCGAATGGTGCGCCCGCAAGCTCTGTCGTCGCAAATCCCGGCCCAGCAAATCCCGGAAATGGCGGCGCCAGCGCTGTGGCGCAGACGCGGATGCCGACGGCCAATGGCGGCGCGCAGACCATGCGGCTTGTCGAACCCGAGCCGATGCCTGCAGCCTTCGGTCCGGCGCCGGAGCCGGTCGCGGATGCGCCGGTGCCGGTGCCGGCGCCGGTGCCGGTGAAGTCGCTGGCCGACATCGTCGCCCTTGCCGATGCCCAGCGCGACATGGCCTTCAAGGTGCTGGTGAAGCGCTGCGTGCGCCTGGTGCGCATCGAGCCGGGCCGTATCGACGTCAGCCTGACCGATGACGCGCCGAAGATGCTGCTCAACGATCTGACCGCCAAATTGCGCGCCTGGACCGGCCGCAGCTGGCTGGTCTCGCTGTCAAAGGAAGAAGGCGGCCAGACGCTGGCCGAGATGGAATCAACCAAACGCGAAAACGCGCTCCTCGATGCCAAGAGCGACCCGACCGTCGCCGCCATCCTGGCGCGTTTTCCCGGCGCCAAGATCATCGACGTGCGCATTCCCGACGCACCGGAAACCGATGCGGTGGAGGCCGAGGTTCCGATCGAGCCGGCCACAGACGAAGACGAAACCTGATATCAATCGTAGAGGACCACGCGATGAAAGATCTTCTCGGCCTGATGGGCAAGGCGAAAGAAATGCAGGCCAAGTTCCAGGCCATGCAGGACGAGATCGCCACGTTGGAAGCCACCGGACAGGCCGGCGGCGGCCTGGTCAGCGTGACGCTGACCGGCAAATTCGAGATGAAGTCCCTGAAAATCGACCCGTCGCTGTTCAAGGAGGACGAGGTCGAGATTCTGGAGGATCTGCTTCTCGCTGCCCACAATGACGCCAGGGCCAAGGTCGAGCAGATGATGCAGGAAAAGACCCAAGCATTGACCGCAGGACTGCCGATACCGCCGGGAATGAAGCTGCCGTTCTAAGGTGTGTTATAGCTATGCCGATCGACTGAGCCCATTGCTCCAGCCTTGGGGAAGCCCCTCCTGTGGAGATCCTAAGATAGGATCCATGCCGTTATAGTGGCCATGGAGTGCCATGCCGCGATCCGGCGGTCGCTTGCTCCACCGTGTCCATTCGGCAACTCCGCACACTTAATAACGCTTTAGCCATCTTTTTGCCTGAAAGTGTCTCATTCTTGCCGCAACCAGGGGCGGGCTGGCGACAGAATTGAGGGGATATCTTTGATCGCGACCCGATGGAAGACGCCGTTGCTGCTCGGCGTCATCACCTCTCCGCTGTTTTTGGCAGCCTGCAGTCAGACCACGCACGGTCTGTCCGTGGCCAGCCTGACCGATACCGTCAGGTCCCGGCCCTACAGCCACACAGCGAAGGACAAGGAGTGCCTCCAGCGCGCGATGTTCTTCGAATCCAACCGGTCGAGCCGTGACGGGATGATTGCCGTCGGCACGGTGGTCATGAACCGGCTGCGCTCCGGCAAGCACGGCAACACCATCTGCCAGGTGGTCGGCGAGCGTGGCCAGTTCGCGCCGGGCGTGATGACACGGCGGATGAATTCGAAGGCGATGCCCGATGTCGAGGAAGCCGCCGAGGCGGTGCTCAAGGGCGAGCGCAAGGCCAAGCTGAAGAACTCGATGTTCTTTCACACCGCCGGCCTGCGTTTCCCCTACAAGAACATGCACTACACCATGGTCGCCGGCGGCAACGCCTTCTACGAAAAGCGCGGCCGGAACTGGAAACCGTTGCCGGACGAGCCCACGGTCGCCATGGCACAGTCCGCACCGCGGACTTCGGCGCGCGCCGCACCAGTGACGCTCGTGGCCTCCGCGGCGCCGGCCGCCAAGGCAGAATTCGCCAAGGCAACATCCACCAACGCAACCTATGTAACCGCGGTCGCATCGCAACCGGCGATCCCCAAGAAGGCGACGCCGGAGAAGGCGACCCTTGTGGCGATGCAACAGCCGATGCAGGAGCCGGACGCGGCCCGTTTCGGCGGCGCCGCCGGTGCGCGACCGGTCACGTCATTCCCGGCGGTGCCGGCTGAGCCGACCATGTCGTTTGAATCGACACCCGAGAACACCGACGCCATTGGCGCGATGATCGCCGGCGAGACACGGCCGCTGGAAGCGTACTGACGGCAGCAGCATCCCTGCGCGTGAACGGGCCGCACGCCGCTGGAGTGTTCCAAAGCGCGCGGAAAAATCCTAAACCGATGCGATGTCGAAGCGAATCGCCGGTCCCGAGATCGAACGCCTGATCCAGCTTCTGGCCAAGGTGCCGGGGCTTGGGCCCCGTTCGGCCAGGCGAGCAGCGCTTCACCTCATCAAGAAGAAGGAGCAGTTGCTGTCGCCTCTGGCCGCCGCCATGAGCGAGGCGGTCGACAAGGTGCGCATCTGCTCGACCTGCGGCAATGTCGATACATCCGACCCCTGCATGATCTGCACCGATCCGCGCCGCGACGCCGGCACGCTTATCGTCGTCGAGGACGTGGCCGACCTGTGGGCGCTGGAGCGGGCGGCCGCCATGAATGTCCGCTATCACGTGCTCGGCGGATCGTTGTCGCCGCTCGACGGCATCGGCCCCGAGCAGCTCAACATCCGCTCGCTGGTCGACCGTGTCGCCGGCGGCGAGGTCAAGGAGGTGATCCTTGCCGTCAATGCCACGGTCGAGGGCCAGACCACCGCGCATTATCTCACCGACCAATTGTCCGGCTTCGACATCAAGGTAACGCGGCTGGCGCATGGCGTGCCGGTCGGCGGCGAGCTCGACTATCTCGACGAAGGCACGCTGGCCGCCGCGCTGCGCTCGCGGACGGCGTTTTGAGGCGGGAGGGGTGCTCTTGAGATGATTGCATTCCGTCGTGCCCCCCTCTGTCCTGCCGGACATCTCCCCCACTTGGGGGGAGATCGGCTGTCATCGAAGGCTTCGCTTATCTTCAACGTTGAAGAGAAGGCGCGGTCAGTGCAGCTGCCAATCTCCCCCCTCGTGGGGGAGATGTCCGGCAGGACAGAGGGGGGCGCGACAGAACGCGGACTTTGCAGGCTGGCCGTCGCTTTTCTCCTCGTCGCACTGACTGCCTTCCTCCTCGCCACCCCCGCCTCAGCCACAAAAATCGACGACCAGTTCCACGCTTGGCTGCAAGCCGATCTCTGGCCCGAAGCCAACGCCAACGGCATCTCCAGAAAAACCTTCGACGCCGCCTTCGACGGCGTCAAACCGAACCTCAAACTGCCCGACCTGGTGATGCCGGGCAAAAAGGCGACGACGCCGCAGAAGCAGCATCAGGCGGAGTTCGGTTCGCCCGGCGCCTATTTTGCCGAAAAGACGGTTCGCGCCGTCACCGCTGGTGGCCGCACGCGCGCAGCGGCCAATGTCAGGACGATCGCCGCGATCGAGAAGCGCTACGGCGTGCCGGGCGAGGTGCTGCTGGCGATCTGGGGCCGCGAGAGCGGTTTTGGCGCGGCGAAGATGCCTTACGACGCCTTCGAAGTGCTGGGCACCAAGGCATTCATGGCGACCAGGAAGGACTTCTTTCGCACCGAGCTTATGGCAGCACTCGAGATCGTCGAGCGCGGGCTGGCCCCGGCTGGGGCGATGAAATCGTCATGGGCAGGCGCGCTTGGCCAGCCGCAGTTCATGCCGAGTTCGTTCCTCAGACATGCCGTCGATTTCGATGGCGACGGTCGGGCCGACATCTGGAACTCGGTGCCGGACACGCTGGCCTCGATCGCCAACTATCTCGTCCACTATGGCTGGGTGAAGGGCCGCGGCTGGGGCTTCGAGGTGACGGTGCCTGAAGCGGTCTCCTGCTCGCTCGAAGGTCCGGACCAGGGCAAGAGGATTTCCGAGTGGGCTGATATGGGCATCGAGCGCGTCGCGGCAAGACCGTTTGCGGCGCGCGAGTTGAGGGCCGAAGGCTTTCTTTTGATGCCGGCCGGGCGCAGCGGTCCAGCCTTCATCGTCACGCCCAATTTCTACGTGCTGAAGCAATACAACACCAGCGATCTCTACGCCCTGTTCATCGGCCACGGCGCCGACCGAATCGCCCATGGCGACAGCAATTTTTCAGGGCGTTGGGGCGCGGTCGGCGGGCTCCAGAGGTCGGATATCGCCGCCTTGCAGCGGGCGCTGGAGGCCGAGGGCTATGACGTCGGCAGCGCCGACGGCCTGCCCGGTTTCAAGACGCGCCGCTCGATCGGCAAATGGCAGGCCAGGGAAGGTCGCGCCGCCACCTGTTTTCCCAACGCCGACCTGGTCACCGCGTTGAAATAGCTGCACTCCGGGTTGTCGCTTCCGGCGGTGGTGGCTGCCTGATCTGGTCCAACAAACAGCTTTGCAAATGCTCGTTGCCGCGCTTGAAAGCGCCGGATATGGTGAGGCGGAACTGGATAAAAGTTGCCCAAGACAACCGGTTCAGGGGGCACCGTTGATTTGGCAAGAGAACGCCACAAGCCTGGGCTGGGAACTCAGGTCAACAAAAACAGGGAACAGTTAAAAATGATGATGGAAAAGTTTGCTCTACGCTCCCGCTTCTTGCTCGCGGGCGCAGCCATGTCCGCGCTGCTTCTGGCCGGTGCGCCTGCCCTTGCCGTCACGCCCGCCGACACGCTGGTCGAGGGTTTGGCGATCGACGACATCATCTCGATGGATCCGGGCGAGGCGTTCGAGTTCTCGACTGCAGAGGTCACCGGCAACACCTACGATCTTCTTGTCCGCCTCGATCTCAGCGATACGTCCAAGGTCAAGGGCGATCTCGCCGAAAGCTGGACTGTCTCCGACGACGGCCTGACCTACACCTTCAGGCTCAAGCCCGGCCTGAAATTTGCCTCGGGCAACCCGATCACCGCAGCTGATGTCGCCTATTCGTTCGAGCGCGCCATCAAGCTCGACAAGAGCCCGGCCTTCATCATCGGGCAGTTCGGCATCAATGGCGACAACGTCACTGAGAAGGCCAAGGCCGTCGATGACACGACGTTCCAGTTCACTGTCGACAAGGCCTATGCGCCGAGCTTCGTCTTGAACTGTCTGTCGGCAACGGTCGCCTCGGTCGTTGACGCCAAGCTGGTCAAGGAACATGTCGCCGCGGTGACGCCGAGTGCCGACTACAAATACGACAATGACTTCGGCAACGCCTGGCTGAAGACCGGCTATGCCGGCTCCGGCGCCTTCAAGCTGCGCGAATGGCGGGCCAACGAGGTCGTCGTCATGGAGCGCAACGACAATTATCACGGCGAAAAGGCCAAGCTTGCCCGCGTCATCTATCGCAACATGAAGGAAAGCTCGGGCCAGCGCCTGGCGCTGGAGGCCGGCGACATCGACGTTGCCCGCAATCTCGAGCCGAACGACCTCGACGCCATCGCCAAGAACGCCGATCTCACCACCACCAGCGCACCAAAGGGCACGGTCTTTTACATCAGCCTCAATCAGAAGAATCCGAACCTCGCCAAGCCCGAGGTTCGCCAGGCCTTTAAATATCTTGTCGACTACGATGCCTTGAGCTCGACTATCCTCAAGGGCATCGGCGAGATCCACCAGACCTTCCTGCCGAAAGGCGTGCTCGGGGAACTGGACGAGAATCCGTTCAAATTCGATGTCGCCAAGGCCAAGGAACTGCTTGCCAAGGCCGGCCTCGCCGACGGCTTCAGTGTCACCATGGACGTGCGCAGCAGACAGCCGGAGACAGGCATGGCCGAATCGATCCAGCAGACGCTGGGACAGGCCGGCATCAAGCTGGAGATTATCCCCGGCGACGGCAAGCAGACGCTGACCAAATACCGCGCCCGCAATCACGACATCTATATCGGCCAGTGGGGCCAGGACTATTTCGATCCGAACTCCAACGCCCAGACCTTTGCCAGCAACCCGGATAATTCGGATGAAGGCAAGACCAAGACGCTCGCCTGGCGCAACGCCTGGGACATTCCGGACTTGACCAAGGAAACGGAAGCGGCCCTGCTCGAGAAGGATTCGGCCAAGCGCGCCGCAATGTACCAGGATCTGCAGAAGAAGGTCCTCGAAACCAGTCCTTTCATCATCATCCACCAGCAGCTGGAAGTGGCCGGCCTGCGCAAGAACCTCAAGGGCTTTGCGCTCGGCCCGAGCTTCGACACCAATTTCGTCGGTCAGATCTCCAAGGAGTGATTCCCGCGGACGCGCCGCATGAGCACTGTTGAAAGCGAAGCGACGGCAGGGCGCGGTAGCGCCCGTGCTGTCGCTGTCGCGTCGTCGATCGCCCGCTTCCTGGTCATCGCGATAACCACCTATCTCGGTCTTCTCGCGGTGACCTTCTTCATCGGCCGGGTGATCCCCATTGACCCGGTGCTGGCGGTGCTCGGCGACCGGGCGCCGGCCAATGTCGTCGAGCGCACGCGCCGCGAGATGGGGCTCGACCTGCCGCTGATCGAACAGTTCTACATCTATGTGAAAAATGCCCTGAACGGCAATTTCGGTACCTCGGTGCTGACCACCAATCCGGTGATGACCGACATTCGCCGCGCCTTTCCGGCGACGATCGAGCTGGCGACGCTGGGAACGCTGATCGGTGCATTCCTTGGTGTGCCGCTCGGCGTGCTGGCTGCGGTCCGGCGCGGCAGCATCATCGACCAGATCGTGCGCATCATCGGCCTGGTCGGCTACTCCGTGCCGATCTTCTGGCTGGGACTGCTGGCGCTTGTGCTGTTCTATGCCAGGCTGCAATGGGTGGCTTTTCCCGGCCGCCTCGATATCGTCTACGAATACACCTTCACGCCGATCACCGGCTTCTATCTTCTGGATGCGCTGTGGCAGCGGCAGTGGGATGTGTTTCGCGACGCCTTTCGCCACATCATCCTGCCGGCCTCGCTGCTTGGCTATTTCTCGCTCGCCTACATCAGCCGGATGACCCGCTCGTTCATGCTGAACGAGCTTGCCCAGGAATATATCGTAGCGGCGCGCGCCAAGGGCCTGTCTGAGACGCGCATCATCTGGGGCCACGCATTGCGTAACGCGGCGGTGCCGATGGTCACCGTGATTGCGCTCTCCTATGCCGGCCTGCTCGAAGGCTCGGTGCTGACCGAGACCGTGTTCTCCTGGCCGGGTATCGGCCTCTACATCACCAATTCCCTGCAGAATGCCGACATGAACGCGGTGCTCGGCGGCACCATCGTCATCGGCTCGGTCTTCATCGGCATCAACCTCCTGTCCGATCTGCTCTACCGGGTGCTCGACCCAAGGACCAAGGTACGATGAGCGTTGAAGCGATACAAAGCCGTCGCGACTGGCTGCTCAGCGAGCGGCCGGCCTCGCGCATGCAGGCAAGGCTCGGCCGCGCCTATGTGGCGTGGCGGCGCTTTTCCGCCAACCGGCTGGCGTTTCTCGGTCTGCTCATCATCATCGCCCTGCTGGTGGTCGCAGCCCTTGCCGATGTGCTGGCGCCCTATTCGCCAACATTCGGCGACCTCAAGGGCTCGCGCCTGCTGGCGCCAAGTGCCGAGCACTGGTTCGGCACCGACGACCTCGGCCGCGACATCCTTTCGCGCGTCATCTTCGGTTCGCGATGGACGCTTTACGTCGTCATTCTCGTCGCCGTCATTGCCGCCCCTATCGGCCTGCTGGTCGGCACCGTCGCCGGCTATGCCGGCGGCTGGATCGATGCGATCCTGATGCGCATCACCGACATCTTTCTGGCCTTTCCGAAGCTGATCCTGGCGCTGGCCTTTGTCGCCGCACTTGGCCCCGGCATCGAGAATGCGGTGCTCGCCATCGCCATCACCTCGTGGCCGCCCTATGCGCGTATTGCGCGCGCCGAAACGCTCACCGTGCGCAATTCGGATTACATCAAGGCGGTGCAGTTAATGGGCGCCTCGCCGTTTCGCATCGTGCTTCGCCACATCATGCCGCTCTGCATCTCGTCGCTGATCATCAGGGTGACGCTAGACATGGCCGGCATCATCCTGACCGCCGCCGGTCTCGGCTTCCTCGGCCTCGGCGCGCAACCGCCGCTGCCGGAATGGGGCGCGATGATCGCTTCGGGCCGCCGCTTCGTGCTTGACCAATGGTGGGTGGCGGGTGCCCCGGGCTTTGCCATCCTCATCGTCAGCCTCGGCTTCAACCTGCTCGGCGACGGCCTGCGCGACGCGCTCGACCCCCGGAGTGGTGATCAATGAGCGGCGACCAATGAGCACGCTTCTCGACGTCGACGATCTGCGCGTCACCTTCCCGACGCGCACCGGCCGGATCGAGGCGGTGCGCGGCGTCTCGTTCTCGCTCGGCCGCGAACGGCTCGGCATCGTCGGCGAGAGCGGTTCCGGCAAGTCGCAGACCGGCCGCGCCATCATGGGCCTGACCCCGCCGCAGGCCGAGGTCACCGCCAGGAAACTTGCTTTCGACGGCATCGACCTGCTCGCCGCCTCGCCCCGCGAACGCCGGGCGCTGCGCGGCAAGCGCATCGCCATGATCCTGCAGGATCCGAAATATTCGCTCGATCCGGTGATGAGCATCGGCCGGCAGATCGTCGAGACGCTGCGCACGCATGAGAAGGTCGGCCAGGCCGAAGCCCGCGACCGCGCGCTTGCCATGCTGGAGGCCGTGCAGATCCGCGATCCGGCCCGTGTCTTCGACCTGCATCCGCACGAGGTGTCGGGCGGCATGGGCCAGCGCGCCATGATCGCCATGATGCTGATCGCCGGGCCGGAAATGATGATCGCCGACGAGCCAACCTCGGCGCTGGACGTCACCGTGCAACTTGACGTGCTCGGCATTCTCGACAGGCTGGTCAGCGAGCGCGGCATGGGGCTGATCTTCATCTCGCACGATCTGCGGCTGGTTTCCTCCTTCTGCGACCGGGTGATCGTCATGTATGCCGGCAAGGTGGTCGAGCAGCTCAAGGCATCGGAACTCGGCCGCGCCCAGCATCCCTATACGCGCGGCCTGCTCAACTGCATGCCCAAGATCGGCGCCGACCGTCACCCGCTGCCGGTACTCGACCGCAGGCCGGAGTGGGCGGCATGACATCAGCGCTTTCCGTCGACAGGCTGGAGGTGATCTTCGACCGGTTTCGCGCGCTGAAGGGCGTCAGCCTCGAAGTGCAATCCGGCGAATCCTTTGGCCTGGTCGGCGAATCCGGCTCCGGCAAATCCACGCTGCTCAGGGCAATCGCCGGTCTCGCGCCGGCCGCTTCGGGCAGCATCACCGTGAACGGGAAAAAACTCGGTGCGCGCCGCGACAAGGCCTTTTATCGCGAGGTGCAGATGGTCTTCCAGGATCCCTATGGCTCGCTGCATCCGCGCCAGACCGTCGACCGCCTGCTGCAGGAGCCGCTCGCCATCCACGGCTTTGCCGATGGTGAGAAGCGCATCCAACGGGCGCTGGATGAGGTTGGCCTCGGAACCGGCTTCCGCTTCCGTTATTCGCATCAATTGTCGGGCGGCCAGCGCCAGCGCGTGGCGATTGCGCGTGCCCTGATCCTCGAACCGTCGATCCTGCTGCTCGACGAGCCGACCTCGGCGCTCGACGCTTCGGTGCAGGCCGAAGTGCTCAACCTCTTGGAAGAGATCCGGCGGCGGCGCAAGCTGACCTTCCTGATGGTCAGCCACGACCTCGCCATCATCACCCATATGTGCGAGCGGCTGATGGTGATGCAGAACGGCGAGGCGGTGGAGCACCTCACCGCAGGCGACCTCATCGAGCGCCGCGTGACCAGGGATTATACGCGCAACCTGCTCAGGGCCAGCGAGGGGTTCGTGCGAACGTAACGTCTATCGTCTATCGCTTACGTCGCGTTCCCTCCCACCCCCCTCTGTCCTGCCGGACATCTCCCCCGCAAGGGGGGAGATTAAGCGCTCAGCCGCTTTCGCCAACTGTCATCGTTGCAGGAGTCAGCGAAGCGCCGAAGCTGCTGATCTCCCCCCTTGCGGGCAGGGCTGTCCGGGGAAAGTTATTCATATATGAAGGCCATCTGATTGGGAGAGGCTCGGTCTTTTGGTCGGCTTTGATTGACCGGTGGCGGCTTGTGGATGGTGTGCATTTTCCGCCGCCCGAACAAGTATTGAGCGACCAGTTCTGTGAACCTCAAGATTGGAATAGGGACGCGGCGGGTGCGCGCGACAATGCGCAGCAGCGCATAGGCGATCATTGCGGCAAAGAGTTGCAGGCGAATGGCATTGCCGTTGTTGCCGAGGAACTTGCGGATCTTGAGGTGCTGCTTGATCCATCGGAACAGAAGCTCGATTTGCCAGCGGCCTTTGTAGAGCCGTCCAATCTCGATGGCGGAGCGCTCCAGATCGTTGGTCAAAAGCGTGATGGTGTCGCCCTCTTCGCGCTGAACGCGCAGGCGACGCAGGCGCATCGGCAGCTTGCAAACGCCCTTGCTGACCAGGCTTACCTCACTGTCTTCCACAACCAGGAAGCCGTCGCCCTGCGGCTCGGCTATAGGGCGATCGCACACCAGCGCCAGCCCCATGTTGGCCTTGGGCCGCGTCACGAAGATCGATCCGGCTTCGGCGATCGCCGTCCACCAGCCATAATGGCAGTAGCCCTTGTCGAACACGTAGGTCGCTCCAGCTTCGATCGTGATCTGGCGGCCGACCTGGGCGTCGTTGACGTTGGCGTCGGTGATGTCGAGGACGCGCGGACAGTCGGCCTTCGGGTCATAGACGACATGCACCTTCATGCCGCGGATGCGCCCGTTCGACTTGGCCCAATCGCACAGTTTGCCGAGCGGAATGGGGGTCGAGTCGATCAGCCGCAGCATTTCTGTGCCCTCGCGCCGCGTCTGCCGGTCAAGCAGACCCGCCACCAGACCGAACGCCTCGGCAAAGATGGCGACCGGACGCCGTCTGTTGGCGTCCGACAAGGTCGAACGCATCAAGGGACCGCTGCCCAGGTGATAATGATGCTGGCTGTTGGCGTTCCAGCCGGCTTCCAGGCCACGCAAGCCGCTGCTGCCGCAGAACTGGGCATAGATCAGCGCCACCAGATGATCCCAGCTTCTGAACGATTTGTCGTACGCATCCCCGTCGTGGCGATCCACAATTGCTTGGAATTGACGCCGATCGATGGGTTCAAGAAGCTGCCCGAAGATGCTAGGTGCAAAGCGCATGCCCCGTTCCTTTTCTGAGTCTCGACAACCAGAGAGAAGACGGACAAAACCCGTTTTACGGGGCATGCACATGTGGCATTTCGATTCACTCAAAACTTTCCCCGGACAGCCCTGCCTTGCGGGGGAGATGGCCGGCAGGCCAGAGGGGGGTGGGAAGGATCACGACACCAACGGCAGGCCCAATCGCCCGCCGCCGGTGCCAACTTGAGGAAAACGTGAAATAAGGTCAGAACAGGTCTTAGCATACACCAAACGAGAACGGGCGCCGGCCTGGTGAGGGACATCATGAAGAATTCAGCCATTTCCGAACGCAAGAACCAGTCGATCTCGCGCGGCGTCGGCATGACCACGCAGATCTATGCCGACCGCGCCGAAAACTCGGAAATCTGGGATGTCGAAGGCCGCCGCTACATCGATTTCTCGTCCGGCATCGCCGTCGTCAACACCGGGCACCGTCATCCCAAGGTGATCGAGGCGGTCAAGGCGCAGCTCGACCGCTTCACCCATACCTGCCACCAGGTGGTGCCCTATGAGAGCTATGTCAGGCTGGCCGAACGGCTGAATGGCATGCTGCCCGGCAAGTTCGACAAGAAGACGATTTTCGTCACCACCGGCGCTGAGGCCGTGGAGAACGCCATCAAGATCGCCCGCAACGCCACCGGCCGGCCGGCGGTCATCGCCTTTGCCGGCGGCTTCCACGGCCGCACCTTCATGGGCATGGCGCTGACCGGCAAGGTCGTGCCCTACAAGGTCGGCTTCGGCGCCATGCCGGCCGATGTCTTCCACGCGCCGTTCCCGGTGGCGCTGCACGGGATCTCGGTCGCCGATTCGCTGGCCGCGCTCGACCGGCTGTTCAAGGCCGATGTCGATCCGGCCCGCGTCGCTGCCATCATCGTCGAGCCGGTACAGGGCGAGGGCGGCTTCTACGAGGCGCCGCGCGAGTTCATGACGGCGCTGCGCAAGATCTGCGACCAGCACGGCATGCTGTTGATCGCCGACGAGGTGCAGACCGGCTTTGCCCGCACCGGAAAGATGTTCGCCATGGATCATCACGAAGTGGCGCCCGACATCACCACCATGGCCAAGAGCCTGGCCGGCGGCTTCCCGCTGGCGGCGGTCACCGGCCGCGCCGAGATCATGGATGCGCCGAACCCAGGCGGGCTCGGCGGTACCTATGGCGGCAGCCCGATCGGCGTTGCCGCGGCGCATGCCGTGCTCGACGTGATCGAAGAGGAAAAGCTCTGCGACCGCGCCAACACGCTGGGCAACCGGCTGAAGCAGCGGCTGCAATCGATCCGCGACGACACGCCGGAGATCGTCGATATCAGAGGCCCCGGCTTCATGAACGCTGTCGAGTTCAACGAAGTGAAGAAGGGCCAGCCATCGGCCGAGATCGCCAATGCGGTCCGGCTGAAGGCGCTCGATAGGGGCCTGATCCTGCTCACCTGCGGCGTCTACGGCAATGTCATCCGCTTCCTGGCGCCGATCACAATCCAGGACGGCGTCATGAACGAAGCGCTCGACATCCTGGAAAGCTCGATCCGCGAGGTCCGCGCCACCTGAGCGGATCGGCTGCCCTTCTCCCCTTGTGGGAGAAGGTGGATCGGCGCGGAGCGCCGAGACGGAAGAGGGGTGTTGGACGGAGTGCGGTCGGTGCCAAGCTGGAACACCCCTCATCCGACCGAGCTTCGCTCGGCCACCTTCTCCCACAAGGGGAGAAGGGAAGGATCAGCGCAGAAAACCGCCGTTCGCCGGCATCACCTGAATACAAACATATCCTATTCAGCGGCGCGGACAGGCTCTTCCTGCTGAAAGGCGGCGAGCGCCGCCTTCAGCCCGTCCGGTCCCGCCGCAACCGTCTGCGGTGTCGGCGAGAATCCGGCGCCGAGCATCTTGCGGCCAAGCATGTGGTCGCCCGGCCGGTTGACCGATTCGATGCCGAGCAGACGATTTCCAGCATAGTGATAAATGGAGAATCTGTTCGCGTTGACATCGCCGAGCACGACGTGGCTGTCGCCGCCCGAAATCAGGCCGACCATCTGCAGCTTGATGTCGCCGATATCAGACCAGAACCACGGCACCGCCGCAAAGGCGTCCGCATGGCCGAGGATGGTGCGGGCGGCAAGACGTGCCTGGTCAGTGGCATTCTGCACCGATTCCAACCGCACATCGCCGCCGGTGAGCCAGTGCCGGTAGGAGGCGGCATCGCCGATGGCGAGGATTTCCGGCACCGACGTGCGCATCTGCTGGTCGACGCGGATGCCGTTGGCGATGGTGATACCTGCGGCTTGCGCCAGTTCGACATTCGGCACGACGCCGATGCCGATGATGACCATCTGCGCCGGCAGGCGCTCGCCGCTTGAGGTGACCGCGGCCGCGACACGGCCGCTCTCACCTTCGAGCCGCGCAATCGTGGTTCCGGTGAGGATGCGCACACCGGCGGCTTCCAGCCGCTGCCGCACGTGGCGCGCGATGACCGGCGCCACCGCCCGGCCAAGCAGCCGGTCGATCGCCTCGACCACGGTGACCTTGCGGCCGGCCGCCTTGAGCGTCGCGGCGATCTCCAGCCCGATGAAGCCGCCGCCGAGGATGACGGCAGCCTCGCTCTGAGCGCTCAATTCGCGGATCAGGCGCGCGTCGGCGAGCGAGCGCAGTGACACAACGCCTGAAAAATCCGAACCCGGCAGCGGCAGAATGCGCGGTCGCGAACCGGTCGCCAGGATCAGCCGGTCGAAAGGCAGCACGCCGCCACCTGATATCTCCAGCCTGCGTCCGCCGGCATCGATGCGATCGACGCGAATGCCCGGCCGGTAGTCGATCGCACTGCCGGTATAAAACGCCTCGCCGCGCAGCGGTTGCGGTTTGGCCTCTTGATCCTTGATGAAGGTCTTCGACAGCGGCGGCTTGTGGTAGGGCAGTTCGTTCTCGTCACTGGCGAGGATCACGGGTCCGTCGTAACCGTCCTCGCGCAGGCTGGCGGCGGCTTGCACGCCCGCATGACCCGCACCGACAATGACCACACCGTTCTTCATCGCAGCCCCAATTCCTTAATCCAAGTCTAGGACGTCTCGCCAAGTGGCGATTGTCTGACGCCGCCGCAAGACCGCCTTTGCGGGTCGCACCCGGACTGGCGGTCCGTCAATAGTGCAATTTATAACTACGGCTCGGCAAAATGCGGCTAAAGTTGACACTTGCAGTTTAGAATTATTCTAAACTATTGTTTCGATTGGCTTTTCTCTCTGAATTTGGTTGACTTCCGGTGCCTTCATCGCTTTATGGAAGCTTGCGCGTCAAGCGCATCCCTTTGATGTCTGGCCTTGAACCCTTTCGATTGGAGGCATTTCGATGTCTTTCTTCCGCAAACCGCGCTATGCCGCGGCCTGTTTCTCGCCCAATGGCATGGACCTGCCTTGGCGCCGATTGCCTGCCGACGCGCCTTTGGCGCCGGCATTTCACTGAATTCCGAGGAGATGACAGTCATGAGAGCGATGATCACGGCACGATATGGCAGGCTCGCCGCGATCGGCGCCACAGCGGCATTGACGGCGGCGATATTCGTGTTGCCGGCCAAGGCGGAAACCGATGCCAAAGCGGTCATCAAGACCTATTCGGAAATTGCGCTCGCCAAATATGAGGATTCGCTGACTACGGCCCAGGCGCTCGACAAGGCCGTCGATGCGCTGCTCGCCAAGCCTTCGGCGGAAACGCTGACTGCCGCCCGCGAGGCCTGGAGGGCGTCGCGGGTTCCCTATCAGCAGACCGAAGTCTACCGCTTCGGCAATGCCATCGTCGACGACTGGGAAGGCAAGGTGAATGCCTGGCCGCTGGACGAAGGCCTGATCGACTATGTCGCCGCCGGCTACGGCACCGAGTCCGACGCGAATGCGCTCTACACCGCCAATGTGATCGCCAACAAGTCGATCGAAATCGACGGCAAGAAGATCGACGCCAGCAATCTTACTCCGGAGTTCCTCTCCGGCACGCTGCAGGAGGCCGGCGGCATCGAGGCCAATGTGGCCACCGGCTATCACGCCATCGAATTCCTGCTGTGGGGTCAGGACCTGCACGGCACTGGTCCGGGCGCCGGCGAACGGCCCTACACGGACTACGATCTCGCCAACTGCACCGGCGGCAATTGCGATCGTCGCGCGCAGTACCTGAAGTCGGCGAGCGACCTTCTGGTTTCCGATCTGCAGGACATGGTCAACGACTGGAAGGAGGGCGGCGCCGCCCGCAAGAACCTTGTCGATGCCGAGCCGAAAACCGGCATCTCGACCATCCTCACCGGCATGGGCTCGCTGTCCTATGGCGAACTCGCCGGCGAGCGCATGAAGCTCGGCCTGCTGCTGCACGACCCGGAAGAGGAGCACGACTGCTTCTCCGACAACACCTACGACTCGCATCTCTACGATGCCGTCGGCATTCGCGCCGCCTACCGTGGCAGCTACACGCGCCTCGACGGCACCGTCGTCGAAGGCCCCTCGGTATCCGACATGGTCAAGGAGGCCGATCCGGCGATCGACAAGGAACTGTCGGACAAGCTGGATGTCACCGTCGCCAAGATGGAAGCCATCAAGGCGCGGGCGCTTGGCGGCGAGGCCTATGACCAGCAGATCGGCGAAGGCAACACGGAAGGCAATGCCACCGTGCAGGCGGCGATCGACGCGCTGGTCGACCAGACCAAATCGATCGAACGCGCCGTCGGCACCCTGAAACTCAATGCCATCGCCTTCGAGGGCTCCGACAGCCTCGATGCACCAGACAAAGTGTTCCAGTAAGGCGTCAAGGGCCTTGAGCACGATCCCGAACCGAAGGTCCGCATAAAGAGAAAAGTGGAAATCGGTTTTCGGTTCGATTGAGAAAATAATAAGCCACACGGCGCCGAGCAAGTGCCGTCAGCCATACAGAGCAAATAATGCTGATCTGCCATTGCAACATCATCACCGAAAAGGAGATTGAGCAGACGATCGTCGGGCTGCTGGATCAGGATCCCTGGCAGCTTATCGTGCCGGCGAAGATCTATCATGCCATGCAGAAGCGTGGTCGCTGTTGCGGCTGCTTCCCAAATGTGGTCGAAACGATCATTCGGGTAACCGAAAATTACCACGCCCGCTCGGAGGCGAGCGGCGTGGATGTCGTTTCACACCTGGATCGCGTCAGAGGCCTGCGCGTCCAATACGGGAGCAGAACCCATGAAAGGCGAACAGCAGATCATAGAGCGGCTTAACGAGGCTCTATTTCTGGAACTTGGAGCGGTCAATCAGTACTGGGTGCACTTCCGGCTGCTGGAAGACTGGGGCTACGCCAAGCTGGCGAAGAAGGAACGCGCGGAATCGATCGAGGAGATGCACCATGCCGACCGGCTCGTGGCCCGCATCATCTTCCTTGAAGGTCATCCGAACCTGCAGTCGGTAGCACCGCTGCGTATCGGACAGAATGTCAAGGAAGTGCTCGAATCCGATCTTGCCGGCGAATATGACGCGCGCACTGCCTACAAACGGTCGCGCGAGATTTGTAACGAAGCAGGCGACTACGTGACGATGAAGCTGTTCGAGGATCTGCTGTCCGACGAGGAAGCTCACATCGACTTCCTTGAGACCCAACTCGACCTGCTCGCCTCGATCGGCGAGGAAAAATACGGCCAGCTCAACGCGGCATCGGCCGACGAGGCGGAATAGGGACATGCGGGAATGCGGCGCCCCTTAGATTTCTTGCGCCGCTTGCGGCGGGCCGAGGATTACGGCCTGCCGTCCCAGCAAAACCCGCGATACGGATGGCTTCGCGGGCTTTCGCTTGCCGTAGTGGTCGCGCTGACCGCCTCGGCGCTGGCCGGCGCGCCCGAACCGGCGGGCCTCGCCACCAGCCGTACCGATCTGACGCCGAAGGATCTGGCGCGCGTCATCGCAATAACCAGGCCGACCAAGGATTTTTCAAAGCCCGAGCAGTTCGAGCCGATGCAGGGCGGCGCCAGCACGTCACGGAAAGATGCCAACAAGGACGCTTTCTCGCAATCCTCTGCCAATATAACCTTCGAGGAAGAAGGCACCTTCAAGCTCGGCAATGCCCTCTTTCGCAAGAATTGGGTGTCGTCGCCCTCGTCGACGCAGGCATCGGACGGGCTTGGGCCGCTGTTCAACGAACGGGCGTGCCAGAATTGCCATCTGAAGGACGGCCGCGGTCATCCGCCGGAAGGCGACACCGGTACCACCTCCATGTTCCTGCGGCTGGCGCGGCAGGCGAGCACCGAGGAGGAGAAGGCAGCGCTGGCCGCTCGCAAAGTGCTCAACTTCCCCGATCCGGTCTACGGCTCGCAATTGCAGGACCTGGCCGTTCCGGGTCTTCGGGGCGAAGGCAGGATGCGTGTCGACTATCAGGAGCAGAAAGTCACGCTGCCGGACGGCACGGTGGTTTCGCTGCGCAAGCCGAGCTATTCGGTCGATGGTCTCGCCAACGGGCCGCTCGATCCGCACACCACGCTTTCGCCGCGCATGACGCCGCCGATGATCGGCCTCGGCCTGGTCGAGCAGATCGCGCCGGCGGACGTTCTCACCCATGCCGATCCGGACGATCGGAATAGTGACGGCATCTCCGGCAGGCCCAACATCGTGCGCGACGGCCAAAGCGGCGAACTGACGCTCGGCCGCTTCGGCTGGAAGGCGCAGACGCCATCGATCCGCCAGCAAGCGGCGGACGCATTCGCCGGCGACATCGGCATTTCGACGCCGGAAGTGCCGAACCACTGGGGCGATTGCACCGCGGCCGAAAAGGCATGTCTTGCCATGCCGAACGGCGCACAGGAGCGCCTCGGCCCGGTCGAGGCGCCGTCGCCGGTGATGGACCTCGTCACCTTCTATTCGCAAAATCTCGCCGTGCCGGCGCGGCGCGATCTCGACAAACCCGATGTGCTGGCCGGCAAGAAGCTGTTCTACGACCTGGGCTGCATTTCCTGCCATACGCCGAAATTCGTCACCCGTCGCGGCACGCCCAACAAGGCGCAGGCCTTCCAGCTGATCTGGCCCTATTCCGATTTTCTGCTGCACGACATGGGGCCGGGCCTCGCCGACGGGCAAGGGGTGGGCGAGGCTACCGGAAGCGAATGGCGCACGCCGCCGCTGTGGGGCATCGGTCTTACCCAGACCGTCAACGGCAACAGCTTCTTCCTGCATGACGGGCGCGCGCGCACCCTGACCGAGGCGATCCTGTGGCATGGCGGCGAGGGGCAGAAGGCGCGCGACCGCTTTGCCGCCGCCGATGCGGCCGATCGCGACGCACTGGTCAAATTCCTGGAGTCGTTCTGATGTCGAAGGGTCTGGCGTTTGTCCTGGTTCTCCCGCTGGTCCTCGCAGGCGCATTGCCTGGGGCCGCGGCGGTCAAGGCCTCCGACGTGATCCAACGGGCGATCGACGGCTTTGTCCGCCCGGCCTATGCACGACTGCATGACCATGCGGACAGCCTGACCAAGGCAATGCTTACGCTTTGCGACGCGCCCTCGCAGGACCATCTCGATGCGGCGCGCGCCGAATTTTCCGGCACCGTGGATGCCTGGTCGGTCGTCGAGATCATCCGCATCGGACCGATCACGCAGAACAACCGGCTGGAGCGCATGCTGTTCTGGCCGGACCGCAAGAGCATCGGCCTGAGGCAGGTGCAGGCGGCGCTGGCCGGTAAAGATCAGACCGCCGCCGACCCGGCCCAACTGGCGGCTAAGAGCGTCGCCATGCAAGGGCTCGGTGCGCTGGAATTCGTGCTTTACGGCGATGGCGCCGAGCGGCTCGCCGGCAAGGACGACCTCTATCGTTGCGCTTACGGCGCGGCCGTCGCCGGCAACATCGAAACGATTGCCGCCGACGTCAGCAACGCCTGGAACAGGCCCGACGGCTTTGCAGCGCTTTGGGCCAATCCGGGGCCGCAAAACGCGCTCTACCGCGACGGCACGGAAGCGGTGACCGAACTGGTCGGCGTCTTCATCAACGAGTTGGAAATGGTCCGTGACGTGCGCCTGAAAGGCTTTCTGGGCGGCAATCCGCAAGCCGACAAGCCCAAACAGGCGATCTACTGGCGTTCGCAAAACACGGCGCGCTCGCTGACCGGAAATCTTGCAGGCATGGACGCGTTGTTCCAGGCCTCGCATCTGGGCGACGCGCTGCCGCCTGACGCGCGTTGGATGGCGGAATCGATCCACATCCAGCTCGTCAACGGGGCCGCCGACGCCACGGCCATCAGAGGTCCGATTGACAAGGCACTCGCCGATCCGGCGCTGCGCCAGAAGCTCGACCACTTCTCGCTGGTGACATCCAGCCTGTCGACCCTGATCGGCACCAGGCTGACCGCCGAATTCGGCCTGACCGCCGGCTTCTCGTCATTAGATGGGGACTAGCTCTGAAGACGCCGCTGATCGATCGTCGTGATTTCCTCAGGGCCGCAGGCGTTGGCTTTGTTGCGGCGATGGCGCCGTCCGCATGGGCGAAGACGCTTGCCGCCGACGCCGTCTTCGCCACCGCTTTCGTCAAGCGCGACGGCAGCTATGGCGCGGCCATCCTGTCCGAGGCCGGCAAGGTCTTGCACGCCATCGACCTGCCCGCCCGTGGTCACGACGTCACTTTCGATCCGGTGTCGAGGCGCTCCGTGGTCTTTGCCAGGCAGCCCGGCACCTTTGCCGTGGTCTTCGACCACACAGGCCGCGACGAGCCGCTGACCATTGCCAGCGTCAGTGGCCGGCATTTCTTCGGCCACGGCGTGTTTTCGACCGACGGCGCATTGCTCTACGCCACCGAGAACGATTTCGACAATGCCGCCGGTGTGGTCGGCGTCTATGACGCGCGCGCGAAATTCAAGCGCATCAGTGAATTCCCGACCTATGGCATGGGTTCGCACGAGCTTCTGCTGCTGGACGACGGCAGGACGATTGCCGTCGCCAATGGCGGCATTGAGACGCATCCGGATTATGGCCGCGCCGAGCTCAACATCGCGACGATGAAGCCGTCCTACGTGCTGGTCGACCGCCTCACCGGCGACCTCGTCGAAAAGCACGAACTGCCGCCGGCGCTGCACCAGCTTTCGATCCGTCACATGGATGCCGACCGATCCGGCACGGTCTGGTTCGGCTGCCAGTACAGGGGGCCGGGTACCGATCGTCCGCTGCTGGTCGGCCGCGCCGCGCGCGGCAAGGATCTGCAACTGCTCGACATGCCGCGCGACGTGCTCTCCGGCTTCAGGAACTACATCGGCTCGGTCGCCGCCAACCCCGCCGCCGGCACCGTCGCGGTGTCCTCGCCGGAAGGCAACTCGCTTGCGGTGATCGATGCGGCCAGCGGCCGGATCGTCGCCACCAGCGCGCTGGCCGAGGTCTGCGGCGTGGCGCCCGACGGGGCGAGCTTCATGGCGACGACAGGCACCGGCGAAATCGTCGAAGCGGGCGGCGCGACACGGTCCGAGCCTGACTATGTTTGGGACAATCACATGCTGCGCATCGAGCAGGCCGGATAAGTGCTTCCGGCACCGGTTCCCTGACGGTTACGTTCGCTAGAGGTTACCGCCTTCAGGCGAGGTCGAAACGAAGCCGCCAAACGATTTATGCATTATTCCCTTGCGGGGATGAGCTATGGCGGGCACAGGGAAATTGTCTCGAACCCTGTGCCCAAGCGGGTGCTCCAACCGGCCGCCTCATGAAGCTGCTTGCCATCGACTGCGCCGCCAATCTCTGCGCCGCCTGTGTCTACGACGCGGCGGTCGGGAAAGAGCTCGGCCGTTCGGTGTTCGATCTCGGCAAGGGCCATGCCGAGCATTTGATGGCCGTGATCGAGGAGGCGTTGAAGGCGGCCGGGACCGACTATGCCGGCCTCGGCGCCATCGCTGTCTCCACCGGTCCGGGCTCCTTCACCGGCCTGCGCGTCGGTGTCTCGGCGGCGCGGGGCCTGGCGCTGGCGCTGAAAATTCCGGCAATCGGGGTGATGACGCTGGAAGCGCTGGCTGCGCAGGCGAAAGAGACATTTCCCGGCCGCGCCGTGCTGGTCGCGCTCGACGCCGGTCGCGAGGAAATCCATGCAGCACTTTACGACGAAGCATCCGTTTTGATTTACGGTCCCGCGGTGACCACGCTTTCGCAAGCCGCCGCCATGGCGGTGGATAGGTCTCCAGTTATGGCCGGCACGGCGACATCGCAAATTGCCGCTTCGGTCGGGCGCGCCTTCGACATCGGCCCGACAAGTGCCACTGCGGATATCGCAATCTATGCCCGGCTGGCCGCTACCAAGGGTGAAGGCGAAAAGCCGAAACCGCTTTATTTGCGCGGGGCGGACGCCAAGCCGCAGGCCGGGTTTATCCTGTCCAGGAAGAAAGCCGGGAAGAAAAACTGATGCGCATTCCTTTCCTCCAGCCGCGCCGCAGGGACTTTGCGCTCGAGCCGCTGACGATTGCCGACAGCGCGGCCATGTCGGTGCTGCATCGCGAGGATTTCGTCCGGCCGTGGACCGACGACGAATTCGCCGCACTGCTCGAGCAGGACACGGTGTTCGGCTATGCCGCGCGCGAGACCGGACAGGGTGCCAAGCCGCCGGTCGGTTTCGTGCTGGCGCGCCTGGCGGCCGGCGAAGGTGAGGTCCTGACTGTCGCGGTGGCGCGCTCCCATCGCCGCCAGGGCCTTGGCTGGCAACTGATGGATGCCGTTCTGCGCGAACTGCATGCGCAACGCGCCGAGGCGCTTTTCCTCGAGGTCGACGAGACCAACGTCGCCGCGATCGCGCTCTATCGGCGGCTGGGATTCCGCGAGGTCGGCAAACGTGCCAACTATTACAGATCGCCCGAGCACGGCCCGACCGGGGCGCTTGTCATGCGCCGCGATCTTCGGTAGCGCATCGGCCCGCAAATCGGAACCGATTTTCGGAAAGCACGATGCGTAGATTCAGATGCGCAGATTCAAAAATGCTAGAGAGCACTTTGTGCGTCCAATTGGACGCACGTCGCTCTAGCCATAGGTGGGGCAGGGCCAAGAGCGGATGATCGGAAAAATAAGGATTTTCCTGGCGCTGGGCCTCGTTGTCGTAGGCTCGTTGATCCTCGTGCCGTTGCAGATACTGTCGATGAAGACCGGGCTTTGGCGCGAGACGTTCATCCTGAAGATCTGGCACCGGCTCATCATCCGGGCGCTGGGCATGCGCGTTCATGTCAAGGGGGCCATATCCAATCAGCGCCCGTTATTGGTTGCGTCGAACCACATCTCCTGGACCGACATCATGGTGCTGGGGTCGATGTCCGACGTGACGTTCATCGCCAGGGCCGACATGGCCGGCTGGCCATTGATCGGCATGTTGTCGAAGCTGCAGCGCACCGTCTTCATCGAGCGCGAGCGCAAGCGTTCGTCGGGCGACCAGGCGAGCGAGATCGCCAACCGCATGGCCAAGGGCGACGCCATGGTGCTGTTTGCCGAAGGGTCGACCGGTGACGGCAACATGATCTTGCCGTTCAAGAGCACGCTGTTCGGCGCCGCCTCGATGGCGATTTCGGAAGGGGCGGCCGAAAGGGTCTTCATCCAGCCGGTGGCGATCGTCTATACGCGCCTGCACGGCGTGCCGCTCGGCCGCAGGCACCGGCCGATTGCCGCCTGGATCGGTGACGAGGATTTGATGCCGCATCTCAAGGTCCTGATGGCAGAGGGCGGGCTCGATGTCGAAGTGCATTTCGGCGAGCCGGTCGCCTTTTCCAAGGGCTCCAACCGCAAGGAAACGGCAAGGCTGATGGAGAGTCAGGTGCGCGATATGGTGCAGGCGGCGCTCGCCGATCCGCACCCGAGCCGGTAGGAAAATCTCCAGCGCAAATTCAAGTGCACGAGCATCCTTTGCGCGTCCAAGAGGACGCGGTGCTATAAAGCAGAATCGTCTGTTTTTTGTCTGGGAAAGGCGTTAGAAGCCGCCGGATGGAACTGAATACGATAGAACGGGACGACATCGAAAGTGCGGCCGAAAGTGCGGTCGTACCATCTGCCGCGACCAGGAAGGTCTTCGTCAAGACCTATGGCTGCCAGATGAATGTCTATGATTCGCAGCGTATGACCGACGCACTGGCCGCTGATGGCTATACGGCGACGGATGCCATCGGCGAGGCCGATCTGGTGCTGCTCAACACCTGCCATATCCGCGAGAAAGCCGCCGAGAAGGTCTATTCCGAACTCGGTCGCATTCGTGAGATGAAGGCCGAACGGGCTCAGGCCGGCCGCGAGATGCTGGTCGGTGTCGCCGGCTGCGTGGCGCAGGCGGAGGGAGCCGAGATCATCCGTCGCTCGCCGGCCGTCGATCTGGTCATCGGCCCGCAGACCTATCACCGACTGCCCGGCGTGCTGGCACGGGTACGCGGCGGCGAAAAGATCGTCGAGACCGACTACGCCATCGAGGACAAGTTCGAGCACCTGCCGCAGCCGAAGCACGCCGAGATCATCAAACGCGGCGTCACCGCGTTCCTGACCGTGCAGGAAGGCTGCGACAAGTTCTGCACCTTCTGCGTTGTGCCCTATACCCGAGGCTCGGAAGTGTCGCGGTCGGTGGCGCAGATCGTCGCCGAGGCCGAGCGGCTGGCGCAAGCCGGCGTGCGCGAGGTGACGCTGCTTGGCCAAAACGTCAATGCCTGGCATGGCGAGGGCGAAAACGCCGAGGAATGGGGTCTTGGCCGCCTGCTGTTCCGGCTGGCCGAGATTCCCGGGCTGGCGCGGTTGCGCTACACCACCAGCCACCCGCGCGACATGGACGACGAATTGATCGCCGCCCACCGTGACTTGCCGGCGCTGATGCCCTATCTGCACTTACCTGTGCAATCCGGCTCGGACCGCATCCTCAAGGCGATGAACCGCAGGCATACGGCAAAGGACTATCTGACGCTGCTCGACCGGATCCGCGCCGCGCGGAGCGATATAGCGCTTTCGGGCGATTTCATTGTCGGCTTTCCCGGCGAGACGGATGCGGATTTCGAGGCGACGATGGAACTCGTCCGCCAGGTGAACTATGCCTCGGCCTTCTCGTTCAAATATTCGCCGCGCCCCGGCACGCCGGGCGCAGAGATGGCCGATCATGTGCCGGAAGCCGTCAAGGACGAGCGCCTGCAGCGGCTGCAGGCGCTGCTGCTGAAGCAGCAGCAGGATTTCGGCGCCAGGTTGGTCGGCAGCACCATCGACACGCTGATCGAGAAGCCCGGTCGTCAAGCCGGCCAGAAGGTCGGCCGCTCGCCGTGGCTGCAGCCGGTTATTGTTGATGAAAAGTCCGGCGAAATCGGTGAGATTATCCAGGTACGAATCACGAAGACGGGTTACAACAGCCTGTTCGCCGAATTGGCCTGAAGGTCTCGGCAGATGAGGAGAGACGGTTGAGCGCTGCGGAAGTGAAGAACCTGCCCCAGAACCTACCATCGGGGGCTTCGGATATGGCGCACATCGTTCTGACTTTCGACAACAACAAGCTTGCCAGCGCCCTTTATGGCCAGTTCGACGAGAATCTGGCCAGGCTCGAGCAGAAGCTTGGCGTCGATATCCGCTCGCGAGGCAACCAGCTGACCATCAAGGGCTCCGCCTCGGCCGCCGAGCAGGCGCGCCGCGCCCTGGATAATCTCTACGGCATTCTCCAGAAAGGCGCTGACATCGGCCAGTCCGACGTCGACGGCGCCGTGCGCATGGCGATCGCCGCCGACGACCAGCTGACGCTGCCGACGCTGGAGCGCAAGGGCAAGGTGTCCGCCGCCCAGATATCGACGCGCAAGAAGACGATCTACGCCCGTTCGCTCAATCAGGACGCCTATATGCGCGCGCTGGAGCGGTCCGAACTCGTCTTCGGCATCGGCCCGGCTGGCACGGGAAAGACCTTCCTGGCGGTGGCGCATGCGGCGATGCTGCTCGAACGCGGCATGGTCGAGCGCATCGTGCTGTCGCGGCCGGCCGTCGAGGCCGGCGAGCGGCTCGGCTTCCTGCCCGGCGACATGAAAGAGAAGGTCGATCCCTATCTGCGGCCGCTCTACGACGCGCTTTACGACATGATGCCGGCTGACAAGGTCGAGCGGGCGATTGCCGCCGAGGTGATCGAGATCGCGCCGCTGGCTTTCATGCGCGGCCGCACGCTGGCGCATGCCGCCGTCATCCTCGACGAGGCGCAGAACACCACGCCGATGCAGATGAAGATGTTCCTGACCCGCCTCGGCGAGAATTCGCGCATGATCGTCACCGGCGATCCGACCCAGATCGACCTGCCGCAAAACACCAAATCCGGTCTGGTTGAGGCGCTCAGGATCCTCGACGGCGTCACCGGCATGGTGACGGTGCGCTTCAACGAAGGCGACGTCGTCAGGCATCCGCTGGTCGCCGAGATCGTCAAGGCCTACGACCGCGACGGCAAGCTGGCCCGGGGCCTGGGCGCCGAAGGCTGAAGATGCGGCCTTATGGCTGAGGACAAAAAGTCTGTAGGCGGGGACCTTCCGGTTCCCGTCGACATCGATATAGCGGTCGAAGCGGGCGACTGGCCCGATGAGGCCGCGCTGACGCGGCTGGTCGATCGCGCCGTTGCCGCTGCATTTGCCGAAACCGGCGCGGCCGGCCGTTCCGAGCTCAGCATCGTCTTTTCTGACGATGCCCATATCCGCAGCCTCAATGCCGGCTGGCGCGGCAAGGACAAACCGACCAACGTCTTGTCTTTCCCGGCTTTTCCGCTCGCGAAGGGCGGTCCGCTGCCCCCCATGCTGGGCGACATCGTGCTGGCCGCCGAGACGGTCGCGCGGGAAGCCGCACTGGAAGACAAGCCTGTCGAGAACCATATCATCCATCTCGTCATCCACGGCCTGCTGCATTTGCTGGGCTACGATCACGAGACCGACGCCGAGGCCGAGGAAATGGAAGCCGTCGAACGCGCAGCACTTGCGAGGCTTGCCATTCCCGATCCCTACGCGTAACTAAAAAGATCAAATGACCGGACGACGATGAACGACAAACCAGAGACTGCCGCCCGCCCAGACGCCGGCAGTGCGACCAAGCCATCCGAACAGACGGAAGAGGGCTCTAGTCCGAGTACCACGACCGGCAGCTTCGCCAGCGAGCCATCGCCTGCCGGTCCTTCTCTGTTCGATCGCGTGCTCGGCCTGTTCAGGCAACGCAACGGCACCAGCCTGCGCGAGGAGATCGCCGACGCGCTTGCCGAAACGGCGAGCGATCCCGGATCCTTCTCGCCCGGCGAGCGGGCCATGCTCAACAACATCCTGCGCCTGCGCGAGGTGCGCGTCGAGGACGTCATGGTGCCGCGCGCCGATATCGAGGCGGTCGAGATCACGACGAACCTGGGCGATCTTCTGGGACTGTTCGAGCAGTCCGGCCATTCCCGCATGCCGGTCTATTCGGAAACGCTCGACGACCCGCGCGGCATGGTCCACATCCGCGACGTGCTCGCTCACATCACCAAGATCGCCCGCGTCAGGAAGGGCAGGACGACCAGGAAAGCCGCCGCCACCACGCTTCTCGATCTTGCCAAGGTCGATCTCGCGCGCACCATCGGCGACCTGAACCTGATCCGCCCGGTGCTTTTCGTGCCGCCGTCGATGCTCGCCTCCGATCTCATGGGGCGGATGCAGGCGATGCGCACCCAGATGGCGCTGGTCATCGACGAATATGGCGGCACTGATGGTCTGGCCTCGCTCGAGGATATCGTCGAGATGGTGGTCGGCGACATCGAGGACGAGCATGACGAGGACGAGCCGATGATCACCCAGACCGGCGAGGGCGTGTTCGTCGTCGACGGCAAGGCCGAGATCGACGAAGTCACCAAGATGATCGGCGAGGATTTCGCCGCCGGCGAGCATGGCGAATATGTCGACACGATCGGCGGCATGATCTTCAACACGCTTGGCCGTGTTCCGGCCCGCGGCGAAGTGGTGCAGGCCATACCTGGTTTCGAATTCCTCGTGCTCGACGCCGATCCACGCCGCGTCAAACGCGTGCGCATCGTGGAGACCCAGAAGGGCGAGCGCCGCCGGCGCGCGGTGCGCGCCGAGCAGGCCTGAGAGACGCCGCTCGCCCGATGACGGTCGACGATCCGTTCAAGCACTCAACCTTGGGCTCTGGCATATTCTACAAGAATCCGCGCGCCGCATTGATCTGGCTTGAAAAGGCTTTCGGATTCGAGCCAAGCATGGTGGTCAGCGACGCTGATGGCAGGCTCGTCCATTCCGAGATGCGGTTCGGTGACGGCTATATCATCGTCGATGCCGAATGGGCCGACCATGTCGCCAGCCCCGCGTCGGTCGCCGGCAAGAACACGCAGTCGGTCTATGTGCGCCTCAAGGACGGCATTGATGCCCACTGCGATCGTGCAAGGGCGGCGGGAGCCGAGATCGTCCAGGAGCCTGCTGACCAGTTCTACGGTGAACGGCAGTACAGGGCGCGCGATCCTGAAGGTCACGTCTGGACCTTTTCCCAGACCGTACGCTCCGTTCCACGCGAGGAGGCTGAGCGGCTGGGCGATCTACAGATCGAAGGCTGGCACCAATAGCGTCTCGTTACCCAACAATCAATGGTGGCTCCCGACCAGCCGGAGAAACCCGCTTCGCGCAGCCTTCGATATTCAACATTGTAGTCGTGCATCAGCGCATAATCTTCGATTCCGCGAATTTCCGCTACGGTTGGTGAGCGGAAGTTCCCACGCCTGTGCTCAATTGGGAAGATGCGCCGATACCGGTCATTCACGGCCGCGCAGCCCTAGCGCCCGGTTATGCACTCGCCCAGGCGCCTCCGGCAGCGTCGCACCCATCCAACACCACCCCAAATTTATCAAGTATCGCCCGCGCCGTCGGAACCGCTCACACCGGCACTCAGCCCCGGGCGGATGTTCTGGTTATGGTGGAAGACGTTGTCGGGGTCGTACGAGGACTTCACGTCAGCCAGCCGGTCAAAGACGGAGTCGCCGTACGCCTCTCGGACCCGGCCCGGGTCTTCGTCGCCGCCGAGGAAGTTGACGTAGACGCCTTCGCGGAAGCGGCCAAGAGCGGCGAGGAACCCCCTCGTCCAGGCCGTCTCTCGGTCGCCGAAGTCCTCGCCGGGCCGCCACGCAGCGTGGACGATGATCGCGTGCGACGCTTGCCGGTTCCCGAACGCCGTCGCGCCCTCGGCCACTCGGCTCACCGCCCCCTTCAGATGGAACATTGCCACATACGACCGTGGCGACGAGCAGGAGAATGCGTGCCCGGCGGTCACGTCGATGAGGTCGTCGCGGAGCGCGGGGAGGTGGGTGGCCTTCCAGTAGTAGTTCCAACCGTGGAGGACGGTCGAGTCGAGCGCGCTCTGGAATACCACGTACGGCTTGGGCCCGGCCAGATCGAGGAGGGGAGTCCGAAATGTGCGGAGCGGGCGGAGCGCCTTCTCACCGTCCTCGATCGGCCCGGCGTAGCACGCGCCCACCATCACCACCGGGCGCCAGTGCAGTTCCTCGGGAATGACCGATAGAGGCGGCACGGTGCAGAATTTTACGACCGTGCCGAGCTCGTCGGGAGCGTCGCGGATGAAGTCGCGGTAGAAACGGAGGACCTCCCCGGCGTCGCTCGCGTCCCAGAGGATAGGCCCGGCCAGAACCGTGGGCCCGACGGGGTGCAGGCGGAACTCGAACGAGGTGACCACGCCGAAGTTGCCGCCGCCGCCGCGCAACGCCCAGAACAGGTCGGGGTGCTCGTCCTCGGACGCCCGCAGCCGCTCGCCGTCGGCCGTCACGACGTCGGCGGCGAGGAGGTTGTCGACCGCGAGGCCATGCTTGCGCATCAGCCAGCCGATGCCACCGCCGAGGGTGAGCCCGGCGACTCCGGTATGGCTCACGATTCCGCCGGTGGTGGCCAGGCCGTGCGCCTGCGTCTCGCGGTCGACGTCGCCCCACAGCGCGCCACCCTGCACCCACGCCCTGCGGCCGGCGGGATCGACCCGCACGCCCCGCATCGCCGAGAGGTCGATGACGATCCCGTCGTCGCAAACGGCGGTGCCCGCCACGCCGTGACCTCCGCCCCGTATGGCGATCTCCAGATTGTGGTCGCGAGCGAAACGCACGGCCGCGACCACGTCGGCGGTTCCGATGCATCGGGCGATCAGATGCGGGCGCCGGTCAATGGCGCCGTTCCAGATTGCACGGGCGACATCGTAGTCGGCGTGGCTGGCATTGATCAGCCGGCCTTGGAACCCGTCGATTTCCACGACGGTTGGCTGCATGCTCCCGTGGTGGGCTTCTGCGTACGTTGTTGTCGTCATCATAGGTGTCGTCATCGTGTCCTCCTCTCGTCGAGAGAGGCCACATCGGACCACGGCGGGCCGCTGCCGTATAGTCAACAATCTGGACTCCACAATCGGAGGCGGATGCGCAACACTGCTGTTGTGAGGACGTCTGTCATGAGGACATACGGCCAGTACTGCCCCATCGCCCGTGGCGCCGAGATTTTCGCCGAGCGCTGGACGCCGCTGATCATCCGCAACCTGCACCTTGGCTGCGGAAGCTTCAGCGAGATCCTGGAGGGCGCGCCCGGACTCTCCCGTACCCTGCTCTCAGAGCGGCTCAAGCAGCTCGAACGGGTCGGTGTCGTCGAGTCGAATCCCAAGCCCGACGGGCGCGGGCGACACTACGAGCTCACGTCCGCGGGCCACGACCTCTTCACGGTCTGCCAGTCGCTCGGCGAGTGGGGCGCGCATTGGCTCGAGATCGCCCCCCAACACCTAGACCCCTTTGTGGCCCTGTGGTCGATGTGCAAGGCGCTCCGCCGGGACAGGCTCCCGGATCGACGCGTCGTCATACGCTTCGACTTCACCGGCCGCCCACACCGGGAGCGCTATTGGCTACTCATCGAGCTCGGAGACACCGAGATCTGCAAGACTTACCCTGGCTTCGACGAGGACCTCTACATCACGGCGGAAGCCGAAGCTTTCGTAAAATGGCACGCCGGCCAGCTCAGTTGGTCCCAAGCCACCCGCGAGGACCGCATCCAGCTCGACGGCGACCTGTCGCTCGCAAGAGCCTTCCCGACCTGGAACGCCCGCAGCATGTTCGCCCACATCCTGCCGATCGCCCGCACCGCCACGAGTCATGCAGGTTGACATTCCGGATGCGGCCTCCCGATGGGGCACTGCACCGCCAGCGTGTGACGTGAACAAACTCCCATATCTCACATGCTATCCGGAATGGAAAGCCGCCGGATTGCCGATCGAACCACTCGCCTGAAATTCACATAATTCGAAGCACTGATGCCGAGAGCGGGCGTATTACCAAGGTCCGAAGACATCCAGTGTTTTGCCATTGGCTCGACGATTGCGAATGACAGCAACGGGTCGCGAGCCGAAATTCAATCCGGCACGCTGGCTGAAGCGGTGGCCGTTTGGAGCGTGGACCGCGGCCTGATAAATCTTCTGCCGTGATTCGCACGACTCGGAAGCATTGATGAAGCGCCTGGCCGGCCGGATAATTCTGCTGTGGGGCTGGCGCCGCGCGCTTGTGGCGTTTCTTGCCGGCGCGCTGGCGGTTCTTGCCCAGGCGCCTTACGATTTCTTCGCTGTCTGTTTCGTTTCGTTTCCGCTCCTGGTCTGGCTCCTCGACGGCGCGACCGGCGAAGCCTCCGATGGCTGGTTCCGGCGTTTGCGGCCGTCCTTCGCCGTCGGCTGGTGGTTCGGCTTCGGCTATTTTCTCGCCGGCCTGTGGTGGATCGGCTCGGCACTTCTGGTCGAGGCCGACAGTTTCGCCTGGGCGCTTCCCTTCGCAGTGGTCGGAATTCCGCTGGCGCTCGCCTTTTTCTACGGCTTCGCGACAGCGGTTGCCCGGCTGCTGTGGAGCAACGACATCGGCCGCATCGCTGCTCTTGCCTTCGGCTTCGGCCTGGCGGAATGGCTGCGCGATTTTCTGTTCACCGGGTTCCCGTGGAATGCCGTCGGCTACGCGGCGATGCCGGTGCCCTTGCTTATGCAGAGCGTGTCGGTGACCGGCATGGTCGGCATGAACGCGCTGGCGGTCTTCGTCTTTGCACTGCCGGCCCTGCTTGCGGCGGGCCGGCATGTCCGCCTGGGAGCTGCACTGCTTGCCGTTCTCGTCGCGGCCCATGTCGGCTTCGGCTATATCAGGCTTGCTGCCAAGGTCGAGCCCGCAACCCGCGCAATCGACGTCCGCATCGTGCAGCCGGCTGTCGACCTCAGCGAGAAGTGGGACGCTTCGGTGCCCGACCGGATCTTCGCCACGCTGATGGGGCTTTCGGCCAAGGCGCCGGAGGCCGGCCCAGCGACTGGCCATGACAAGCCGCAATTGATCCTGTGGCCGGAAACCTCCGTGCCGTTTTTTTTCGCCGAACGTCCCGATGCGCTGACCGCGCTGGGAGAGATGCTTGGCGACGGCCAGATGCTGATCGCCGGCGTCGTCCGGGAGGAGGGCGGCTCGGCGGCAGATGCCGACAGGCGGTACTACAATTCGGTGGTGGCGATCGACGACAAGGGTGAAATCGCAGATGCTGTCGACAAGGTTCATCTGGTGCCCTTTGGCGAATATCTGCCTTTTGCCGACCTGCTTGGCCGCTTAGGGCTCAAACAGCTCGTCGCCGGGCCGACGACCTACGCGGCCGGCAATGAGCGGCATCCGATCACGCTGTCCGGTGGCATCCGCGTGCTTCCGTTCATTTGCTATGAAGTCATCTTTCCCGATCTGGTTGCGATTGACGCTACGTCAGCCGAGCTTATTGTGAATGTCACGAACGACGCGTGGTTCGGTGACACGCCGGGTCCATACCAGCATTTCAGGCAGGCGCAGGTTCGTGCTGTGGAGAACGGGGTGCCCTTGTTGCGTGCAGCCAATAACGGCATCTCCGCTGTCGTCGATCCGCGCGGGCGCATCCTCGATGCACTGGCGATCGACGCACGCGGAGCCGTCGACGTCCATGTTCCGATTTCCAATCAAGCCATCGTTTCTTCCAGCCAAAGACGCATTAACGGACTGCTGATCTTGTTGCTGTGTGCCCTGGCCGCTTTCACATTGAATGTAAGGCAAAAGCTACGGGCGAATTGACAGTCGACACATTAGAAACTCATACTGTAACGGCTTGAAATTTCTCGAAGTCGGTACGTCGTTGTGTTGGGGCACTGGCCGCCGGCTTCGTTTGGGCAGAAAAACACAAAAAGCCGGAAAAATTCGGCGAGGAAAAAATGGCAGAAGAAAACAAGAAGAAGCCGAATCCTATCGATATCCATGTCGGAAGTCGCATCAGGCTTCGTCGCAATATGTTGGGAATGAGTCAGGAGAAGCTGGGCGAGAATCTCGGCATAACGTTTCAGCAGATACAGAAATACGAAAAGGGGACCAATCGCGTTGGCGCCAGCCGTTTGCAGGCAATCGCCTCGATACTCGGCGTTCCCGTCGCTTTCTTTTTCGAGGACGCGCCGGGCCAGGAGACCGTGGGCAACCGCGGATTTGCCGAGGATGCATCAATGGCTTTTGCCGTCGAATTCTGCGGCAGTCCTGAAGGTCTTCAACTCAACCGGGCCTTCGTCAAGATCGCCGACGTGAAGATACGCCGCAAGATCATCGAGCTTGTGAAGGCCCTTTCCACCGACGAAGTCGATTGATTTGGCGGGCCCTTGAAAGCCGGAAATGGCGAGGCCGTCATAGCGGGGCAGGCAAATTCTCGCGATCTCGCAGATCGTGGAATTTACATCCCATAGGCATGGCGGAGAGCGGATCGATTTTGCTCGACACCCATGCTCAAAGTCTTTTTCATCAACGTGTTGAAGCTAAACACGGGTTTGGAGCTGAGCACGCTGGCGGCATTCTGCCGCCGGTCACAGTGGCACCAGATAATAGCGCGATTTTCACACCAGAATGACCGCACCGCTTGACGAGCGCCGCCCGGCACGGCTAACACGTGGCGCGCCAATCGGCAGCGTGCCGATATTTTTTTCAAGAGGGGACACCCGTGACGCGGCAAAACTATCTATTCACCTCGGAATCCGTTGCCGAGGGTCATCCCGACAAGGTCTGCGATCGTATCTCCGACGAGATCGTTGATCTGGTCTATCGCGAGGCCAGAAAGACCGGCATGGACCCCTGGAAGGTCCGCGTCGCCTGCGAAACGCTGGCGACCACGAATCGCGTCGTCATCGCCGGCGAGGTGCGCGTCCCCGAGACCCTGCTCAAGAAGGACAAGGCCGGCAACATCCTGATGGATGCCGCCGGTCATCCGCTCGTCAATCCGGCGAAGTTCAAGTCGGCCGCCCGCAAGGCGATCCGCGAAATCGGCTATGAACAGGCCGGTTTCCACTGGAAAACGGCAAAGATCGAGGTTCTGCTGCACGGCCAGTCGCCTGATATCGGCCAGGGCGTCGACAATGCCTCCGACCGGCAAGGCGAGGAAGGGGCCGGTGACCAGGGCATCATGTTCGGCTATGCCTGCCGCGAGACGCCGGATCTGATGCCTGCGCCGATCTACTACAGCCACAAGATCCTCGAATTGCTGGCCGCCGCGCGCCATGAGGGCAACGGCGATGCCGGCCGGCTCGGGCCGGACGCCAAGAGCCAGGTCACCGTCCGCTATGTCGACGGCAAGGCGGCGGAAGTGACGCAAATCGTGCTGTCCACCCAACATCTCGACGCCAGCTGGGATTCGAAGAAGGTCCGCAAGGTCGTCGAACCCTATATCCGCGAGGCGCTGGGCGAACTGAAGATCGCCGACAGCTGCAACTGGTACATCAACCCGACGGGCAAATTCGTCATCGGCGGGCCAGACGGCGACGCCGGCCTGACCGGGCGCAAGATCATCGTCGACACTTACGGCGGTGCTGCACCCCATGGCGGCGGTGCTTTTTCCGGCAAGGACACTACCAAGGTCGACCGTTCCGCAGCCTATGCGGCACGCTATCTCGCCAAGAACGTGGTGGCCGCCAAGCTCGCCGATCGCTGCACCATCCAGCTATCCTATGCCATTGGCGTCGCCCAGCCGCTGTCGGTCTATGTCGACCTGCACGGCACCGGCAAGGTCGATGAGGCAAAGCTCGAGCAGGCGCTGCGCACCGTGATGGACCTGTCGCCGTCCGGCATCCGCCGCCACCTCGATCTCAACAAGCCGATTTACGCCAAGACGTCGTCTTATGGGCATTTCGGCCGCAAGGCCGGCCGCGACGGGTCCTTCTCCTGGGAAAAGACCGATCTCGCCAAGGCGCTCAAGGACGCACTCGCCGAAGCGCCGGCCGAAGCAGTCGCGGCCTAGCCGCGGCTTCCATGGATCCGAAAGACCGGCCAAGCCGTGCGACCGAAGCATTTTTCGGTCGCCGGCGCGGCAAGACTATCCGTCCGCAGCAGGCGGCGGCACTGGAAAGCGGCTTCAGCACCTACCGGCTCGATCTGACGGCTGGACCGCCGGCCGAATTGCGCAGCCTGTTCGAAGCCGATGTCCGCGCCATTCATCTCGAAATTGGTTTTGGTGGCGGCGAGCACCTGCTGCATCGGGCGACCGCGGCTCCTGAGACCGGTTTCGTCGGCGTCGAGCCTTTCGTCAACGGCATGGCCAAGATGATGATGGCGGTCAGGGAACGGCCGCTTGCCAATCTTCGGGTCTATGACGACGACGCCACACGCCTGCTCGACTGGCTCCCGCAAGCCTCGCTCGACGGCATCGACCTGCTCTATCCCGATCCCTGGCCGAAGAAGAAACACTGGAAGCGCCGCTTCGTCAGTCCGGTCAATCTCGACCGTTTCGCGCGCGTGCTGAAGTCAGGCGGAAAATTCCGCTTTGCGTCCGATATCGATAGCTATGTGAACTGGACGCTGCTGCACTGCCGGGCACATGATGCGTTTGCGTGGCAGGCTGAAGAGGCAGCCGACTGGCATCGGCCCTATGAGGGTTGGCCGGGTACCCGCTACGAGGCCAAGGCCATTCGCGAAGGCCGGCGGCCGGCCTATCTCACCTTCGTCCGAAGATAGGCATACTTCGTTAAGCATCGCGCATCGCGCGCTTTGCCGTCGACGAGGACCAAAGATGTCCTCGCCCTGCGTCGCCGGTCTTAGAAGCGGCCGATCTTGTTGAAGGCGGCCGGATCCATGCCGAGATTGCGCAGATCGTGCGCGCGCGGCTTGCGCCCGGCTTCGACGGCGTGCGAAGCGGCGACGGCGCTGCCGAACACGGTGAAGAAATCGCCGATGGCCGAGAAAACCTTGCGGTTGGTCATGATTATGCCCTTTCACCGCTGCAATGCGTGATTGAATTTGTGCAGCGCAACATAGATAGGCGCGTATTGCCTGATATCACAGGGATGTCGCCGCATGGCCGCTATGCGTTCTGTGCAAGGCTGCCACCTCCGGCAGTTTCGCCCGGCCCTGCACGCGGGCCACGCATGCGGACTTGAAACGACGGCCGCGATCGTCTATATCAGCCTCAAATTCTTGGTCGGTATGGCGAAGAGTGGGTCCACCCGGTCCCGCTCTTTTTTATTACCTTCCGACCACCAATGAAGCGACAGGAATAGAATGACGGCAACGGTACCCGACAGCGACGACCGCATCATCCGCGAAAGCGGCATCGATGCGCGCATCGCGCTGATCGTGCAGCCGGTGCTGCGTGCCATCGGCTTCCGCCTTGTCAGGGTGCATCTGACGGGCCAGAATGGGCTGACGCTGCAGATCATGGCCGAGCGCGAGGACGGCACCATGACCGTCGAGGATTGCGAAGAGGTCAGCCGGGCGGTGTCGCCTGCGCTTGATGTCGATGATCCGATCGAAAAGGCATATCATCTCGAAGTGTCGTCGCCGGGTATCGACCGGCCGCTGGTCCGTAAGTCGGATTTCGCGACCTGGACGGGTCATCTGGTGAAGATGGAAACCTCGGTCCTTGTCGCCGACCGCAAGCGCTTCAAGGGCAAGATCGCCGAGAGCGACGCGGACGGCGTGCTGATCGAGCGCGACAAGGCGGCCTATGGCGAACAGCCGACGGTGCGTGTGCCCTACGATGCGATTGCCGAAGCACGGCTGATCCTGACCGACGACCTTATCCGCGACGCACTGTCGAAGGACAACAGGGCGCGCAAGGAAGCCAAGAAGCGCCGCGGCGAACCCGAAGACGCGCCAGAGGGCGTAGAAGCGGGCGCGGAAGATGAAACCGAACAGGAAATGTGATTGGGCTGCCGGGCGCAAGGCTCGGCAACAAGCTCGGGAGAAAAACGATGGTTGTAAGCGCCAACAGGCTTGAACTGCTGCAGATCGCCGATGCGGTCGCGCGTGAAAAGTCGATCGACAAGTCGATCGTCATCGCCGCCATGGCCGATGCGATCCAGAAGGCGGCGCGCTCGCGCTATGGCCAGGAAACCAACATCCGTGCCGACATCAATCCGAATACCGGCGAGATGAAGCTGCAGCGGCTGATGGAGGTGGTCGAGAAGGTCGACGACTATGCGACGCAGATCGCCATTTCCTCGGCGCGCGAGCGCAATCCCGACGCCCAGCTCGGCGACTTCATTGCCGAACAGCTGCCGCCGATGGATTTCGGCCGCATCGCCGCCCAGTCGGCCAAGCAGGTCATCGTGCAGAAGGTGCGCGAGGCCGAGCGTGACCGCCAGTATGACGAGTACAAGGACCGCATCGGCGAGATCGTCAACGGCACCGTCAAGCGCGTCGAATACGGCAATGTCATCGTCGATCTCGGCCGCGGCGAGGCGATCATCCGCCGCGACGAGCTGATCCCGCGCGAAAACTACAAATATGGCGATCGCGTCCGCGCCTATGTCTATGACGTGCGCCGCGAGCAGCGCGGTCCGCAGATATTCCTGTCGCGCACCCATCCGCAGTTCATGGCGAAGCTGTTCACCATGGAAGTGCCGGAAATCTACGACGGCATCATCGAGATCAAGTCGGTCGCCCGCGATCCGGGTTCGCGCGCCAAGATCGCCGTCATCTCGCGTGACAGTTCCATCGATCCGGTCGGCGCCTGCGTCGGCATGCGCGGCAGCCGCGTTCAGGCAGTGGTCGGCGAATTGCAGGGCGAGAAGATCGACATCATTCCGTGGTCGCCTTCGGCCGCTTCCTTCATCGTCAACGCGCTGCAGCCGGCGGAAGTCGCCAAGGTCGTGCTCGACGAGGACGCCGAACGCATCGAGGTCGTGGTGCCGGACGACCAGCTGTCGCTGGCCATCGGCCGCCGCGGCCAGAACGTCCGGCTCGCCTCGCAGCTCACCGGCTGGGATATCGATATCCTGACCGAGCAGGAAGAGAGCGAGCGCCGCCAGAAGGAGTTCGTCGAACGCTCAGCTCTGTTCATGGATGCGCTCAACGTCGACGAGATGGTCGGCCAGGTGCTCGCCTCCGAAGGCTTCACCAGTGTCGAGGAAGTCGCCTATGTCGATGCCGACGAGATCGCGTCGATCGACGGCTTCGACGAGGACACCGCCTCGGAAATACAGGCCCGCGCCCGCGAGTATCTGGAGAAGATCGAAGCCGAGCATGACGAGAAGCGCAAGGCGCTGGGCGTCAAGGACGAGCTGCGTGAGATTCCTGGCGTGACCACCGCCATGATGGTGACGCTCGGCGAGGACGGCGTGAAGACGATCGAGGATTTCGCCGGCTATGCGGCCGATGACCTGACCGGCTGGAAGGAACGCAAGGACGGCGAGACGAAGGTGTTCCCCGGCGTGCTCGCCAGTCACGGCGTGTCGCGTGCCGATGCCGAGCAGATGGTTCTGGCCGCCCGCCTCAAGGCCGGCTGGATCACCGAAGACGAGCTTGCAGCCGAAGACGTGCCGGCTGACGAAGCCGTTGGTGCGTGAGGTGAAACCGCATCGCACACAACCCGCCCTTGGAAGAGATGAACGATCGCACTTGCATCGTCACGCGCAGACAGGCCGAACCGGATGAATTGATCCGTTTCGTCGTCGGCCCGGATTCGGCCGTCGTTCCGGACATCAAGAAAAACCTGCCCGGCCGCGGTTGCTGGGTGACGGCCGACCGCCTACATATCGACAAGGCGGCAGCGAAGAACCTGTTCGCTCGCGCCTTCAAGGCGCAGGTGACCGTGCCTACCGATCTCGGCGGCATGGTCGACGGGCTGCTTTCCAGATCCGCTCTGGGCATGCTCGGTCTTGCCCGCAAGGCAGGCGCGATCGCGCTCGGCGCCACCAAAGTCGAAAGCGCGGTGCGTAGTGGGCTGGCGCTTTTCGTGTTGCATGCGACCGAGGCGTCAGATGACGGCGTCCGCAAGATCAGCCAGGCGCGACGGGCAACTGTCTACCTTGGCGGCCCCGCCATTCCTGCCTACAAACTTTTCTCCGAGGCCGAGTTGAGCTTGGCATTGGGGGGTACAAATGTGATACATGCTGCCGTTCTCGCGGGAGACGCGGGCAGGGCGGTCCAGAAGCGCATGGTTGCGCTCGACCGGTATCGGGGCGGTTCCCCGGACGATCTGGCAATGCTTGCGGCCGTTGCTGACGAAGATGATGCCGCAGAGGATATGGAATGAACGATACGAAATCGGGCGACGACAAGACGTTGAGTGTTACGCCGAAGAAGACTTTGACGCTGAAGCGCCCCGGTACGGAACAGGGCACCGTGCGCCAGAGCTTCTCGCATGGCCGCACCAAGGCGGTCGTGGTCGAGACCAAGAAGCGCAAGTTCTCGCTGCCCGGTGACAAGCCGGAGCCGGCCGCTGCCCCGTCCGTCTTCACGCCGAAGGCGCCGGTCGCGGCAGCGCCCGTTGTGCAGGAGGCGCCCAAGGCGCCGCCGCCTCTGCCGCCTGTCGAACGCGGCGGCATGGTGCTGAACGAATTGTCGCGCAACGAGATGGAGGCGCGCCGCCGGGCTCTTGAGGGTTCGAAGGTGCGCGACGTCGAGGATCGTCAGCGCGCCATCGACGAGGCCAAGCGCCGCGCCGAGGATGAAGAGCGCCGCCGTCGCGAGCGCGAGGAATCCGCGCGCCGCCAGGCCGAGGAAGAAGCCCGGCTGCAGGCCGAGGCCGAGTCGCGCCGGCGTGCCGAGGAAGATGCGCGCCGCCGCGCGCCGCTGGCCGCCGAACTGGCGACAGTCGACGACGAGGACATCAAGCCGAAGCGCACCGGCGCCGGCGCCCCGGTGCGCCGTCCGGTCACGCCCGAAGTGGCGCGTCCGGCCAAGCCGACCAAGGGCGAGGAAGATCGCCGCCGCGGCAAGCTGACGCTCAATGCCGCACTTTCCGATGAGGATGCGCGTGCGCGTTCGCTGTCGTCGATGCGTCGGCGGCAGGAGAAATTCAAGCGCGCGCTGCATAATGAACCGCGCGAGAAAGTCATGCGCGAAGTGATACTGCCCGAAACCATCACCATCCAGGAACTGGCGCAGCGCATGTCCGAGCGCGCCGTCGATGTGGTCAAGTTCTTCATGAAACAGGGCCAGATCCTAAAGCCGGGCGACGTCATCGACGCCGACACGGCCGAGCTGGTCGCCACCGAATTCGGCCACACGGTTCGCCGCGTCGCCGAGTCCGACATCGAGGAAGGCCTCTTCAACATCGCTGATCGTCCCGAAGATCTCGAGCCGCGTCCGCCGGTGGTGACCATCATGGGCCATGTCGATCACGGCAAGACGTCGCTGCTCGATGCCATCCGCAACGCCAATGTCGTGTCCGGTGAGGCCGGCGGCATCACCCAGCATATCGGCGCCTATCAGGTCGAGAAGAACGGTCACAAGATCACCTTCATCGATACGCCCGGCCACGCCGCCTTCACGGCGATGCGCGCCCGCGGCGCCCAGGCGACAGACATCGCCATCCTCGTAGTGGCGGCCGACGACAGCGTGATGCCGCAGACGATCGAATCGATCAGCCATGCCAAGGCGGCCGGCGTTCCGATCATTGTGGCGATCAACAAGATCGACAAGCATGACGCCGACCCGCAGAAGGTGCGCTCGGAACTGCTGCGCCACGAAGTCTTCGTCGAATCGATGGGCGGCGAGGTGCTGGACGTCGAAGTGTCGGCGACCAAGGGTACCAATCTGGACAAGCTGCTCGAAGCGATCCTGCTGCAGGCCGAAATCCTCGACCTGAAGGCCAATCCGGACCGCACCGCCGAGGGCGTCGTCATCGAAGCCCAGCTCGACAAGGGCCGCGGCCCCGTCGCCACCGTGCTGGTCCAGACCGGCACGCTGATGCCCGGCGACATCCTCGTTGCCGGCAACGAATGGGGCCGGGTGCGCGCGCTGGTCAACGACCGCGGCGGGCAGATCAAGGAAGCGCCGCCGGCGATGCCGGTGGAGGTGCTCGGTCTGCAGGGAACCCCGCAGGCCGGCGACCGCTTCGCCGTGGTCAACAATGAAGCCCGCGCCCGCGAGATCACCGAATACCGCCAGCGTCTGGCGCGCGAGAAGGCGGTGGCCAAGCATGCCGGCCAGCGCGGCTCGCTCGAACAGATGATGTCGCAACTGCAGACGAGCGGGCTGAAGGAATTCCCGCTGGTCATCAAGGGCGACGTGCAGGGCTCTATCGAGGCGATCAGCGCGGCGCTGGACAAGCTCGGCACCGACGAGGTGCGTGCGCGCATCGTTCATGCGGGGGCCGGCGGCATCACCGAAAGCGATGTGTCGTTGGCGGAAACCTCGGGTGCCGCGATCATCGGCTTCAACGTCCGAGCCAATGTGCAGGCGCGTGCTGCTGCCGCGGCTGCGGGCATCGAGATCCGCTACTACTCGATCATCTACAATCTCGTGGATGACGTGAAGGCGGCGCTCTCCGGCCTTCTGTCGCCGGAGCGTCGCGAGACCTTCATCGGCAATGCGGAGATCCTCGAGATCTTCGACATCACCAAGGTCGGCAAGATCGCCGGCTGCCGTGTCACCGAAGGCAAGGTCGAGCGCGGTGCGGGCGTTCGCCTGATCCGCGACAACGTCGTCATCCACGAAGGCACGCTGAAGACCCTGAAGCGCTTCAAGGACGAAGTCGCGGAAGTCCCGGGCGGCCAGGAATGCGGCATGGCCTTCCAGAACTACGAAGACATGCGCGTCGGCGACGTCATCGAGTGCTTCCGCGTCGAGATGGTGACCAGGACGCTCTGAGTTTCGAGCAACTTGAGTTCGAGCATCTACTGAGACCGGGCGGTGGTCGAAAGGCTGCCGCCCAAAGCATATGAGACATGCGGCGCGGTCCCATCCCGTGCCTCACGATTTCAGGATAGAGAAAAATGCCCCGTTCAACCACGTCAGGTCCATCCCAGCGCATGCTTCGCGTCGGCGAGCAGGTGCGCCATGCGCTGTCGGAAACCTTGCAACGCGGCGAAATCCTCGATCCGCTGATCGAGAATGCGGTGGTTTCGGTCTCGGAGGTGCGCATGTCGCCCGATCTGAAGATCGCCACCGCCTTCGTCTCGCCGCTCGGCGCTGGCGATGCCGATGCGGTGGTCGAAGCGCTCAACAAGCATGCGAAATTCGTGCGCGGCCGCGTTTCCGGCGCGCTCCGGCAGATGAAGTATATGCCGGAATTCCGCTTCCGGCTCGACACCAGCTACGACAATTTCCAGAAGATCAACGAATTGTTGCACTCGCCCGAAGTGGCGCGCGATCTCGGCCCGGGCGCCCAGATTGGCGATCAGAATAAAGACAACGACAAGGACGAAAAATAGTGGCGCGTCGCGGCAAGAAGAAGGGCCGGCCGATCTCCGGCTGGCTGGTGCTGGACAAGCCCGTCGGCATGGGCTCGACCGAAGCCGTCTCCAAGATCAAATGGTTGTTCCAGGCGGAAAAGGCCGGCCATGCCGGCACGCTCGACCCGCTCGCTTCCGGCATGCTGCCGATTGCGCTCGGCGAAGCGACCAAGACCGTGCCCTATGTCCAGGATGGCGCCAAGGTCTACCGCTTCACGGTTGCCTGGGGTGAGGAGCGTTCGACCGATGACCTCGAAGGGCCGGTGACGAAAAGCTCCGACCAGCGTCCGGCTGAAGCCGATGTGCTTTTGCTGATGCCGAAATACACCGGCGTCATCATGCAGACGCCGCCGCAATTTTCGGCCATCAAGATCGCAGGCGAGCGCGCCTATGACCTTGCCCGTGACGGCGCGACGGTCGACATCCCGGCGCGGGAAGTCGAGATCGGCCGTCTCGACCTGATCGAGCACAATCCTGATCGCACCATTTTCGAGGTCGAATGCGGCAAGGGCACTTATGTGCGCTCGCTGGCCCGCGACATGGGCCGCGACCTCGGCTGTTTCGGTCACATCGCCGAACTGCGCCGGATCGAGGTCGAGCCGTTCACGCAGGAAGACTTCGTCACCATCGCCGAGTTGGAAGCCGCTCGATTCGGCGAACAGGGCGATGAACGTTCGGATTCAGCGGACACGGTGCCGGTCGATTTCGACGCCATCGATGCGCTCCTGGTCGACACATCAGCCGCGCTCGACTGCCTGCCGCAAATCGCGATCAGCGACGACGCTGCAACAAAAATCCGCCTCGGCAATCCGGTCATCATCCGTGGCCGCGACGCGCCGGTGGAAGCCGAGGAAGCCTGCGCTACTGCGCGCGGCAAGCTGGTCGCCATCGGCGCCGTCGAACAAGGCATGTTCAAGCCGAAGCGGGTCTTTGCCGGGTGAGTCCCGTCGTCTAATCTCGATCAGACCTAACATCCGAGGGGCCACATGGCAAAGGCCGAGACGATCAAGAAGCGGGCGCCGGTGACAGCACGGCGGCCGCCGGTCGGCGCATCACCGGGCACGCTGATCGCCGACCCGGCGGCGCGGCGCAGCGAACTGCGACTGACGCTGATGTCGCCCGACAAATTCGAGACAATCGAAAATGCCAGCATCGACGACGTCAACGCTCATTGCGACACTTGGCCGGTCATTTGGCTCGATTGTACCGGTCTCGCCAACATCCCGCTGATCGAGGAGATCGGTCGGATTTTCAGCCTGCATCCGCTGGCGCTGGAAGACGTCGTCAACACCGGCCAGCGGCCGAAGGTGGATTTCTTCGAGGACCATGCCTTCGTCGTCGTCAGGATGATCGACGACGTCACCGCGCATCGTTACGAGCAGATCGCGGTCTTCTTCGGCAGGAACTTCGTCGTCACCTTCCAGGAGCGCGAAGGCGATCCGTTCGATCCCGTGCGCAAGCGCATCGAAAGCTCGATGCCCAACCGGCTGCGCGCACGCGGCGCTGACTATCTCGCCTATGCGCTGATCGACGCCATTGTCGACAGCTATTTCCCGCCGATCGAGACTGCCGGCGAATTGGTCGACAGCATCGAGGATCAGATGCTGCGGGCGGCGGACAAGCACCAGATGCGGCGGCTTCACGAGTTGCGGCGCGACGCCAACGTGCTGAAGGGGGTGCTTTGGCCGATGCGCGATGCGCTGGCGACGCTGATCCGCAACGACGTGCCCTATGTGAAGCCCGAGACCAAGATCTTCCTGAACGACACGCTCGATCATTCGCTTCGGCTCATCGAACTGGTCGAAACCCAGCGCGACATGCTGACCGGTCTGATCGAGATGCATCTGTCGCTGAGCCAGGCGCGCACCAGCGACGTCATCAGCTATCTGACGATCGTCTCGGTGATCTTCATCCCGCTCACCTTTCTCGCCGGCGTGTGGGGCATGAACTTCGATCCCGAAACCTCGCCATGGAACATGCCGGAGCTGAAGGCCCAATACGGCTATCCGGCGGCGCTCGTGTTCATGGCCCTTGTTGCGCTCGGGCTTGTCGCCTTCTTCAGATGGAAGAAATGGCTTTAGCCGAAGGGAAATCTTCGTTTGTGCAGCAAAAAGCCGGCTTGTGAATTGGGCTGGTGTTTTTGCCTGAATTGCACTATATGCGCCGCAGCATCGTGCAATGACACGTTGCTTGTACCGGCCCCTGCTGGACGACATCCCGGCCGAGGGCGTCCCGTTTCCTCAAACTGATAAGGAAAAACACGATGTCGATTACTGCCGAGCGCAAAAAGGAATTGATGGGTGAATTCGCAACCGCCAAGGGCGATACCGGGTCCCCGGAAGTCCAGGTGGCCATCCTTTCCGAGCGCATCAAGAACCTGACCGACCATTTCAAGGACCACAAGAAGGATAACCATTCCCGCCGTGGTCTGCTCGCTCTCGTCTCCCAGCGCCGCAGCCTGCTTGATTATCTCAAGCGCAAGGATGACGCGCGCTATCAGACGCTGATCGAGAAGCTCGGTCTGCGCCGTTGACGAATTGACCGGCGGGTTCTTTCGAGAGCCCGCCGGTCGCGTATTGGAGCAGTCCATTGCTCTAATGAAGGAAGTAGAGCGCCGCGCATCGATTTGGACGCGCACATAGGACGCTCTGAAACTTTGAATTTGCGCAAGGCATTTTCCGAGAGCCGCGGTTTTCGGGGTCATGCGCAAGGCCAGTCGGATCGATTGGCCAGACCCGGTTTCGAGATAGCACAGGGCCATTCGAAACCGCCCATGGACGGTCATGGGGCAGGATTGCAGGACGCTCGCCCGGCACCGCGCCGGATTTACCCGAGCTTCCCGTTGTCTTGCCCGTGGCTGCCCTAGAAACGAAGCCAAGGGAAAGGGGCACTCGCGCACGGTGAAATGGCGCGGCCCTTTCCGCATATGAAGGACAAGACATGTTCAATCACCACAAAGTGGAAATCGAATGGGGCGGCCGCCCGCTCATCCTCGAAACCGGCAAGATTGCGCGCCAGGCTGACGGCGCGGTGCTCGCCACCTACGGCGAAACCAAGGTTCTCGCCACCGTCGTTTCGATGAAGGAACCGAAGCCCGGCCTCGATTTCTTCCCGCTGACCGTCAACTATCAGGAAAAGACCTATGCCGCCGGCAAGATCCCGGGCGGCTATTTCAAGCGCGAAGGTCGTCCGAGCGAAAAGGAAACGCTGGTTTCCCGCCTTATCGACCGTCCCATCCGCCCGCTCTTCGCTGACGGTTACAAGAACGACACGCAGATCGTCGTCACCGTCGTCCAGCATGATCTCGAAAACGACCCGGACATTCTGTCGATCGTCGCCACCTCGGCGGCCTTGACGCTGTCCGGCGTCCCCTTCATGGGTCCGATCGGCGGCGCCCGCGTCGGCTACATCAACGGCGAATATGTGCTCAATCCGCATGTCGATGAGATGCAGGAATCCAAGCTTGACCTGATCGTCGCCGGCACCTCCGACGCCGTGCTGATGGTCGAGTCCGAAGCCAAGGAACTCGGCGAGGACCTGATGCTCGGCGCCGTTATGTTCGGCCATCGCGGCTTCCAGCCGGTGATCGACGCGATCATCAAGCTGGCCGAGGTCGCCGCCAAGGATCCGCGCGATTTCACCGCGCCGGACTATTCGGCGCTTGAAGCGGAGATGCTGAAGATCGTAGAAGGCGAGCTTCGCGATGCCTACAAGATCACCGACAAGCAGAAGCGCTATGCCGCCGTCGACGCCGTTAAGGCGAAGGTCAAGGCTGCGTTCGCACCCGCCGAAGGCGAGGAAGCAAAATACACGTCCGAACAGATCGGCACCGTGTTCAAGGAGCTCCAGGCCAAGGTCGTGCGCTGGAACATCCTCGACACCGGTTCGCGCATCGACGGCCGCGATCTGAAGACGGTCCGCAAGATCGTCTCCGAAGTCGGCGTCCTGCCGCGTACCCACGGCTCGGCGCTGTTCACCCGCGGCGAGACCCAGGCGCTGGTCGTCGCCACGCTCGGTACCGGCGAGGACGAGCAGTATGTCGATTCGCTGACCGGCATGTACAAGGAGAAATTCCTCCTTCACTACAACTTCCCTCCCTATTCGGTCGGCGAAACCGGTCGCATGGGTTCGCCCGGCCGCCGCGAAATCGGTCACGGCAAGCTGGCCTGGCGCGCGATCCGCCCGATGCTGCCGACATCAGACCAGTTCCCCTACACGCTGCGCGTCGTCTCGGAGATCACCGAGTCCAACGGTTCGTCGTCGATGGCCACCGTCTGCGGCACCTCGCTGGCGCTGATGGATGCCGGTGTTCCGCTGGCCAAGCCGGTCGCCGGCATTGCCATGGGTCTCATCAAGGAAGGCGAGCGCTTCGCGGTGCTCTCCGACATTCTCGGCGACGAGGATCATCTCGGCGACATGGACTTCAAGGTTGCCGGCACCGCCAACGGCATCACCTCGCTGCAGATGGATATCAAGATCGAGGGCATCACCGAAGAGATCATGAAGATCGCGCTGGACCAAGCCAAGGACGGCCGCCAGCATATCCTCGGCGAAATGGGCCACGCGCTGTCCGGCGCGCGTGCCGAACTCGGCGAATTCGCGCCGCGCATCGAGGTCATGCACATCCCGACCGACAAGATCCGTGACGTGATCGGCTCGGGCGGCAAGGTCATCCGCGAGATCGTCGAAAAGACCGGCGCCAAGATCAACATCGAGGACGACGGCACGGTTAAGATCGCTTCGTCCAATGCCAAGGAGATCGAGGCGGCGAAGAAGTGGATCCACACCATCGTCGCCGAGCCGGAAGTCGGCGAAATCTACGAGGGCACGGTCGTCAAGACCGCCGACTTCGGCGCTTTCGTCAATTTCTTCGGACCGCGTGACGGCCTCGTCCACATCTCGCAGCTCGCTACCGATCGCGTCGCCAAGACCTCCGACGTCGTCAAGGAAGGCGACAAGGTCTGGGTCAAGCTGATGGGCTTCGACGAACGCGGCAAGGTCCGCCTGTCGATGAAGGTCGTCGACCAGGCCACGGGCAAGGAGATCGCCCGCGACAAGAAGGCCGAAGGCGAAGAAGACGCCGCCTGAGCGATCTGACGATACAATCGAAACGGGCGCGCCGACAGGTCGCGCCCGTTTTCATTTTCTAGACAAGCCAGCTGCATTTCGAGATCGAAGAATGTACGCCGAGCCGCTGAAGACACTGTTCCATCCGTTCGAGGCCGAGGCTGTCTCCCTGCCGCGTAAGGGCGAGCGTGTCCTCTTTCTCGGCGCTGAACCCGGCTTCCGCCTGCCCGAAGGTTTCGATGCAGCACTGCATCTGGTGCAAGGCTTCCGCCCGCATTTTCGCGCGCTGCAGGGGTCGGGCTTCACGGTCACGCCGCGCCAGGACGGCGAAGGTTTCGATGCGGCCCTGGTGCTTGCCGGCCGTCATCGCGGGCAAAACGAATTGCACATCGCTGAGGCGATGGAGCGTCTAACACCAGGCGGATTGATCGTCGTCGCCGGCGCCAAGGACGACGGCATTGCCAGCCTGCGCAAGCGCATCGGCGAGCTTGTGCCGCTCGACGGCCATTTGCCGAAACATCACGGCATCGCCTTCTGGTTCCATCGACCTGCCGATGCTGCGGTCGCAGCGGCACTTCGCGCCGCCAATCCGACCCTTCTGGTCGAGGGCCGTTTCCGCACCGCGCCAGGCATGTTCTCTTTCGACAGGATCGATACAGGTTCGAAATTGCTGGTCGACAATCTGCCCGGCGACCTGCGTGGCAAAGTTGCCGATTTCTGTGCCGGCTGGGGCTATGTGGCGGCCGAAGTCGCCGCCCGCTCACCTGGCATATCGGCGCTCGATCTCTACGAGGCCGAGTTCGATGCGCTGGAGGCGGCGAAAGGCAATATCGGCAATACAGCGGCGGAACCCGATTTCTTCTGGATCGATCTTTTGAGCGAGCCGGTCGAGCGGCGCTATGACGCCATCGTCATGAACCCGCCCTTCCATCGCAGCCGGGCGGCCGAGCCGGAGGTCGGTGCCGGCATGATCCGCGCCGCGGTAAAGGCGCTGAAGCCGGGCGGGCGGCTGTTCATGGTGGCGAACCGCCAGCTTCCCTACGAGCCGGTGCTGGCGGCCGCCTTCTCCAGCCATGCCGAGATCGCCCGCGACGGGATGTTCAAGATTCTCGCGGCGCGCCGCTGAGGCGGCGTTCACGGGGATCAAGGCAACTTCTAAAGGCCGAAATTACTCTCGTCCGTTGTCGGTCCGCTTCAACTCGTCGAGCGTCGGCATCGAGACGATGTGGTACCCGGAATCGACATAGTGGATTTCGCCGGTGACGCCCGACGACAGGTCGGACAGGAGGTAGAGCGCGGAACCACCGACTTCGTCGATGGTCACCGTGCGGCGCAGCGGCGAGTTGCGCTGCTGGTAGGAAAACATGTGGCGTGCGTCGGAAATCCCGGCGCCCGCCAATGTCCGCACCGGGCCGGCCGATATGCCGTTCACCCTGATGCCGCGCGGGCCATAGTCGTTGGCGAGATAGCGGACGCTGGCTTCCAGCCCGGCCTTGGCGACGCCCATGACGTTGTAGTTCGGCATGACACGAACGGAACCGGCGTAGGTCAGCGTGATCATCGAGCCGCTGTCCTTCATCAGCGCGGCGGCATGACGGGCGACCTCGGTGAAGGAGTAGCAGGAGATGACCATTGTGCGGACGAAATTATCGCGGCTGGTGTCGGCGTAAAGGCCCTTCAACTCGTTCTTGTCGGAAAAGCCGATGGCGTGGACGACGAAGTCCAGCCCGCCCCAGGCCTTGCCCAAGGTCTCGAAAGTAGTGGCAACCGATGCGCTGTCCTCGACGTCGCAAGGCACGACCAGCGAGGAGCCGAGCTTGTCGGCAAGCGGCTTGACCCGGCGCCCGAAGGCTTCGCCCTGATAGGTGAAGGCGAGTTCTGCCCCATGTTCGGACAGTTTTCGGGCGATGCCCCAGGCGATCGAATGGTCGTTGGCGACACCCATGACAAGCCCGCGCTTGCCCTTCATCAATCCGTCCATGGAAGGCAATCCTTATGCGGAATAGCGCTGGAAAATCAGCGTTGCGTTGGTGCCGCCGAAACCGAACGAGTTGGACAAAACGGTGTCGATCCTGGCATCGTCGATGCGCTCTCGCACGATGGGCATGCCCTCGAATTCCGGATCGAGCTGCTCGATGTGGGCGCTCTCGCCGATGAAGCCGCCTTGCATCATCAGGATCGAGTAGATCGATTCCTGCACGCCGGCCGCACCCAGCGAATGGCCGGTCAGTGATTTCGTCGAGGTGATGAAAGGCATCTTGTCGCCGAACACCTCGCGGATTGCGCCCATTTCCCTGGAGTCGCCGACCGGCGTCGAGGTGCCGTGCGTGTTGATGTAGTCGACCGGCGAAGAGACGGTCGCCAGCGCCTGCCGCATGCAGCGTACCGCGCCTTCGCCCGAGGGCGCCACCATATCGTAGCCGTCGGAGGTCGCGCCATAGCCGACGACCTCGGCGTAGATCTTTGCGCCGCGCGCCTTGGCGTGCTCGAGCTCTTCCAGCACCAGCACGCCGGCGCCGCCGGCAATGACGAAGCCGTCGCGATCGACATCATAGGCGCGCGAGGCGGCCGATGCCCGGTCGTTGAACTTGGAGGACATGGCGCCCATCGCGTCGAACAGGTCCGACATCGTCCAGTCGAGATCCTCATGGCCGCCGGCGAAGACCATGTCCTGCTTGCCCCACTGGATCAGTTCGTAGCCATTGCCGATGCAATGCGCCGAGGTCGAGCAGGCCGAAGAGATTGAATAGTTGACGCCGTGGATCTTGAACCAGGTGGCGAGTGTCGCCGAAGCGGTCGACGACATCGCCTTCGGCACAGCGAACGGGCCGATGCGCTTGGGGCTGCCGTTCTTGAGCGTGGTTTCGGCGGCTTCGACGATGGTTCGGGTCGATGGTCCGCCCGATCCCATGACGATACCGGTGCGCTCATTGGTGATGTCGTTCTCGCCAAGTCCAGCGTCCACGATAGCCTGGTCCATGGCGACATGGTTCCAGGCCGCACCTTGCGACAGGAAGCGCATGGCGCGACGATCGATCAACGCGGAGGGGTCGAGCGCCGGCGCCCCCCAGACCTGGCAGCGAAAACCGTGTTCGGCGAAGGAATCGGAGAAGCTGATGCCGGATCTGGCATCGTGGAGCGAGGCCTGCACCTCGTTGGCATTGTTGCCGATCGACGACACGATGCCGAGGCCTGTTACTACGACCCGTCTCATTCGCAACTCCTTCCAGCGCATGACCCGAAACCTGTCGGACAAGGATCATGCGCAAGTTAAGTTCTACAGCTTCCTTTGCGCGTCCCGTGGACCGCGGCGCTGTGGAGGCGCCGGTCAGGCGGCGGCCGATTGCTTGGACAGACCCACCTTGAGATCCGTTGCTGCGTATATGGGTTCGCCATCCGCCTTCAGCCAGCCATCGGCGATACCAAGCACCAGCCGTCCGCGCATCACGCGCTTGAAGTCCACGCCATATTCCACCTTCTTGACCGACGGCGTCACCATGCCTTTGAATTTCACTTCGCCGGTCGAGAGCGCCATCCCTTTGCCCGGCTCGCCGAGCCAGCCGAGGTAGAATCCCGTCAATTGCCACATGGCGTCGAGACCCAGGCACCCCGGCATGATCGGATTGCCGATGAAATGGCAGGCAAAGAACCACAGGTCCGGCTTGATGTCGAATTCTGCGCGGATGAAGCCCTTGTCGAATGCACCGCCCGTCTCGCTGATTTCGGTGATGCGATCGAACATCAGCATCGGCGGATAGGGGAGCTGGGCGTTTCCAGGTCCGAACAGCTCGCCGCGGGCGCAGGCAAGCAGTTCTTCGTAATCGTAGCTGGATTTCGAAACCGCCATCAATCTCGTCCCCGTAATCGTCCGGGCGGTAGCGCGCCCTTGTCGTTGGTTTCCTAACACAATCTATTTCCGGCCGGAAACCGGCGTTTGCGCTTAACCCGCCCGTCTGCCTGGGTCAATGCGCGCTATTGATCGTATTCGGGCGACAGAATATATGTCGGGGGGTGTCCAGTTTCGGTCAATGTTCGTTTTTTGCCATTCTGGGCATATATTGAGGCGAGACTTTGAGCTTGGACGGATAGATGGATCTGGGCTGCCGGAAGGGAAATGTCGCTGTGGACAAGCGGGTTCGCGAAGCTGGCCTGAGGCCGACGCGTCAGCGCATTGCGCTGGCCGATCTGCTTTTCGCCAAAGGCGACCGCCATCTGTCGGCCGAGGAGCTGCACGAGGAAGCGATCGCCGCCGGTGTGCCGGTTTCGCTTGCCACCGTCTACAACGCCCTTCATCAATTCACCCAGGCGGGCCTTCTGCGCATCCTGGCCGTCGAGGGGTCGAAGACCTACTTCGACACCAACACCTCCGATCACCATCATTTCTACATTGAAGGCGAAAACAGGATCTTCGATATCGCCAGCGGTCCTGTCACGGTTTCCAACCTGCCGGAGCCGCCGGAGGGCATGGAGATCGCCAATGTCGATATCGTGGTGAGGCTGCGCCCCAAACGTTGCGAATGATCCGCGCTTCATGAGGCCGCGAGATATCGTCTCGGCCGTGACCCCGAACCGACAAGAACAAGTCAGTTCTTGACCCGTTCGCCCGGATAGGCGCCCCAGACAAGCGACTGGGCGAGCCAGCCGGTGTGGCCGTTGAAGGTCATCTCGCACCACTGGCCGTCACAGGACTTGATCGTGCCCATGGCGCCCGGCTCAATGATCGCGACGATGCTGGCATCCTTTTCCGGGTCATCGAGAAGATTGACTCGGGCATCTTTGCCCCGCTGCCAGGGAGCTACGATCGCCGTGCGGCGGCCTGAAAGCAGCGACTGGTTGATCCAGCCTTCCGAGCCGTCGGCATCGCGCACACGACGCCAGGTGTCGAATTCCTGGATGATCTCCATCGGCAGGCCGGGCTTCATATACATCCAGTCGACGGAATAGTTGACGCCTGGTCCGACGCGGGAGTTGACGCGGCCCGCTTTCAGGCTGACGAAACGCGGCAGCGGCAGGCCGCTCGGCCCGAGCGTTGCGCTCTGGGCGGGTGCCGCCGCATTCTGTGCCGCCACATGCGGGGAATAAAGGAGAGCGCCGAGAAATGCTGCGCTGAGGGCCAGGCGGAGCGACGCGAAACCAGACACTTTCATTCCTTTCGGCGCCGGGCTCATCGGCCTTGGCGCCCCTTTTTCTTTGTCTTCGGCGGAACCTCTTGTTACATGAAGAACTGGCACCGCGACCGGCCTGCAGTTTCGCCTGTCTTGGTTAAAGAGGTCTCAACGAGGTCGGGTTCGAGGAAACAATGGTAGGCAGAAAAAGGCCCCTCGTCGTCATCACGCGCAAGCTGCCCGACCCGGTCGAGACCCGCATGCGTGAGCTGTTCGACGCCCGGCTAAATGTCGAAGACAGGCCGATGACGCAGCCGGAACTGGTCGCGGCGGTCAAGGAAGCCGACGTGCTGGTGCCGACCATAACCGATCATATCGACGCGGCGCTGATCGCTCAGGCTGGCGACAACCTCAAACTGATCGCCAATTTCGGTAACGGCGTCGACAAGATCGACGTGTCAGCAGCTGCGAAGAAGGGCATTACCGTCACCAACACGCCGAATGTGCTGACCGAAGATACGGCCGACATGACCATGGCGCTGATGCTGGCGGTGCCGCGGCGGCTGGCGGAAGGCGCCAATGTGCTGACCGGCGACAAGAAATGGGCCGGCTGGTCGCCAACCTGGATGCTCGGCCGGCGTATCTGGGGCAAACGCCTCGGCATTGTCGGCATGGGCCGCATCGGCACCGCTGTCGCCCGACGGGCCAAGGCCTTTGGCCTGTCGATCCACTATCACAACCGCCATCGCGTGCTGCCGGCGGTCGAGGACGAGCTGGAGGCGACTTATTGGGAAAGCCTCGACCAGATGCTTGCCCGCATGGACATCATATCCGTCAATTGTCCGTCGACGCCGGCGACCTTCCACCTGCTTTCGGCGCGGCGGCTGGCGCTTCTGCAACCGTCCGCTTACATCGTCAACACAGCGCGCGGCGACATCATCGACGAGGACTCTCTGGTCAAGCTGATCCAGGACGGCAAAATCGCCGGCGCCGGGCTCGATGTCTACGAGCATGAGCCGGCGCTGAACAGCAAATTGCTGAAGCTCGCCGCCAAGGGCAAGGTCGTGTTGTTGCCGCACATGGGGTCGGCGACGCTCGAAGGCCGGATCGACATGGGCGAGAAGGTGATCATCAACATCCGCGCCTTCTTCGATGGCCACCGTCCACCGGACCGCGTACTGCCACTGCGGACGTGATGCCATCTTAAGTTAGCGCAGGCTTACGAAATCACCTTGCGCATGGTAATCGAGGTCGGACGGTCATAGCCCTTGTGCGCTGTCCGTTCCGTTTCGCGAAAGCCGAGCCGGGCAAAGGCCGCGTGATTCCCGGTCAGTTCGATCCGCGTCTGAAGCTCGATCGCAGGCTTGCCGCGGTTGCGGGCGAGATCCTCGACAGCTTGCATCAGCTGCCTGGCAATGCCCTGTCCCTGAAAGTCCGGTTCGACCGCGAGCTTTCCGATATAGAAATCGTTGGCCCGCTCCAGAACAAAAACGCAGCCGACGGTCCTGCCGTCCTTCAGCGCCGCAAAGCCCGTCTCTTGCCGGGCCTTGTCCCGGAGATTTTCGACCGTGAGCCGATGCGCCGAGGATGGCGGAGCGATGACACCGTCCATGGCGGCGAAGGCGCGCATGATCAGCGCCAGCACCTCGTCCCAACGTCGAAATCGGCCGGAAGCTGCTCGACGGAAACCAGGCTGCCCAAGGTCTAGTTTCTCTTGTAGCGGATCGTGTCGAAGCGCGCGGTCAACGCATCGTAAAGCAGCAGCCGGCCGACCAGCGGCTCGCCAATGCCGGCGATCAGCTTGATCGTCTCCATAGCCTGCAGCGTGCCGACGACACCGGTCAGCACGCCGAGTACGCCGGCCACAGCGCAGGATGGCACCAGGCCGGGTGGCGGCGGTTCCGGAAAAAGATCGCGATAGCTTGGATTCGGCCTGCCGTCCGCGCCGGTCTCGAACGGTTTCAGCACGGTCACCGAGCCGTCGAAGCGGCCGACCGCAGCATGTACCAGCGGCCGCTTTTCCGCGGCGCAGGCGTCGGCCGCCGCATAACGTGTTTCGAAATTGTCGGAGCCGTCGACGACGATGTCATAACGGGCGACGAGGGCAGGGGCGTTGTCCGCCGTCAGCCTGAGATTGTGCAGTTCCACGGCGACGTTGGGATTGATGCGGGCGATGGCCGCTTTGGCACTGTCGGTTTTCGCCATGCCGACAGCGTCGGTGCCGTGGATCACCTGTCTTTGCAGGTTCGACAGCGAGACGCTGTCGTCGTCGACGATGCCGAGTGTGCCGACGCCGGCTGCGGCAAGATATTCAAGCACTGGCGCTCCCAGGCCGCCGGCGCCGATGACCAGGACTCGAGCCAGCTTCAGTCGCTGCTGGCCGGGGCCGCCGATCTCGGGCAGCACGATGTGGCGGGCGTAGCGTTCGAGTTCTTCGTTGGTGAGCGCGGTGGTGATCATTGCCGGACCATATAGCGGGAGAAAAACCTTGTCAGGCGCCAATGCATGGTGCCAAAAAGCCTGCCCTTGGGCTCGGCCATCGGGGTGCGCAGCAGTTTTGGGATAACGATATCAAGGACGTCAAATGGTTGGCCCGACCGTGCCGTGATCGACGGTCAGGAACTGCGCGCGTCCCTTGAGACTGGAAAACAGCGCCGCATCGGTCCCGGTCATGAAAGCCTGGCAATTCAGCTCTTCCAGGATCGAGAACAGCGCGGCGCGCCGGCCTGCGTCGAGATGGGCAGCGATCTCGTCGAGCAGCAGGATCGGCGTCATGCCCGACATCTCGCCGGTCAGCCGGGCATGCGACAGGACCATGCCGACCAGCAGCGCCTTCTGCTCGCCGGTCGAACAGAGTTCGGCCGGCATCGCCTTGGGCCGGTGCCGCACCACGAGGTCCGAACGGTGCGGGCCGTCGAGCGTGCGCCCGGCGGCGCGGTCGCGATCGCGGCCTTCGGCAAGCGCTTGGCGGAACCGCTCCTCGACATCGACAGCCGCGGAGGTGCCGACTTCGCTTTCCAGCGCGCCGGACAGGCCGATGTCGGCTTGCGGAAACGGACCGGCACTTGGCAGCCTGTCGATCATGGCGGCGAGCAGGCGCACCAGTTCGGCACGCGCCGCGGCAATCGCCACACCGGTTTCGGCCATTTGCGTCTCGATCGCATCGAACCAGGCGCCGTCACGCGAGCCTTCGGCGAGCAGCCGATTGCGGCCGCGCATCGCTTTTTCGTAGTCGAGCGCGCGCTGGCCGTGGCCGGGATCGATCGCCAGGACCTGCCGGTCGAGAAAGCGCCTGCGGTCTGCGCCCGGCCCGGTGAACAATGCATCCATCGCCGGTGTCAGCCAGACGACGCGCAGCCATTGCAGCATGTCCTCCGCCGAGCGCGCTGCCGCGCCATTGATCCGCACCCGCCGGCCGCCCTCGCCGGCGTCGCCGCCTGCAATGCCGGTGCCGATCTCGACCGGGCCGTCCGGCCCATCGAGCCGGGCATGGATGGCAAAGCCGCCGTCGCCGCCTTCACGCGCCAGGTCGGCATAAGGTGCACGGCGCAGGCCGCGCCCCGGCGTCAGCAGGGAAATCGCTTCCAGCAGATTGGTTTTGCCGGCGCCATTGTCGCCGGAAAAAACCACGGCGCCGGGGTCGAGGCCGATCGACAGCGTTGCGTAATTGCGGAAATTCGTAAGTGACAGCTTACTTATATGAGTCTGCTGATCGGGCTCAGGCTGCTTCGCGACTCCGGTCATGACAGCAAGATGGCCTCGTTCCGGCCTATACCCGCATCGGCATCAGCACGTAGAGTGTGGTTTCGTCGGCCATATCGTGGATCAGCGTTGGCGAACCAGCGTCCGCCAGCATGAATTTTGCCTCAGTGCCAGTCAACTGGGCGGCGACGTCGAGCAGATATTTGGCGTTGAAGCCTATTTCGATCGCGTCGGACGAATAGTCCGCGGCCAGTTCCTCGGTGGCGCTGCCCGAATCCGGATTGTTGACCGCAAGCGTGACCTGGCCTTCTCCAATCGAAAGCTTCACCGCCCGGCCGCGTTCGGACGAAATGGTCGAGACGCGGTCGACGGCGGCGGCGAAACTCTGTCGGTCGATGATCAGCTTCTTGTCGTTGCCGGTGGGGATGACCCGCTGATAGTCCGGGAAGGTGCCGTCGATCAGCTTCGAGGTCAAAACGACACTGCCGATGGTGAAACGGATCTTGGTGTCGGACAATTCGGTGGTCACGGCGACGTCCGGGTCATCGACAAGCTTTTGCAGCTCGCTGACCGTCTTGCGCGGAATGATGATGCCCGGCATGCCTTCGGATCCTGCCGGCGCGTCGATCTCGGCGCGCGCCAGCCGATGGCCGTCGGTCGCTACCGAGCGCAGCTTCAGCTTGCCGTCGGCATCATGCGTGTGCAGATAGATGCCGTTCAGGTAGTAGCGCGTCTCTTCGGTGGAGATGGCGAATTGGGTCTTCTCTATCAGGCCCTTGAGCGCAACCGAATCGAGCCGGAAGATATGCGAGAATGATCCGGCCGAAAGCTCCGGGAAATCGGATTGCGGCAGGCATTGGAGACGGAAGCTCGAGCGGCCCGAGGTCACCGTCATGGCGTTGCCGTCTTCGTCGGTCTTCAGCATGACCTCCGCGCCGTCGGCGAGCTTGCGCACGATGTCGTAGAGCAGATGCGCCGGAACCGTTGTCGCTCCGCCTCGCTCGACCTTGGCAGGCGTGGCTTCGGTCACCTCCAGATCGAGGTCGGTCGCCTTCAACTCGAGGGTGGCGCCTTCGGCGCTCAGCAGCACGTTCGACAGGATCGGTATCGTGTTGCGCCGCTCGACCACGCGATGAACGTGGTTGAGCGACTTCAGGAGATTTGACCGTTCCAGGATAACACGCATGACGAAACAGGCTCGCTTGAATGAATGAGCGGGTCTCCGGCAAGCGGCACCCCGCGAAAGCTCTGAACAGGCTCAGAATCTGCACAAACTGACAGGAAAAAACCCGTAAGCGCAAGCCCGCGCTACCGGTTCGGCCCGGTTACGCGGGCTTTCTGGGGATAAAACTGGCGAAGTCCGCAAGCCGATGCTTGTCGCCGAAAAGTGCGCAGCGGTTTTGGGGCAACGACATGCATAAAAACAAAGATTTCAAGCGCGTCGCAGCCACCCAAACGCGACACGCTTTTGTTTTTCGGGCCGGTCAGGCTTGATCGTTGATCAGTCTTCTCAGCAGTTCGAGCTCCTGCGCCAGCGTGTTGTCGACGCCTGAAAGATCCTCGATCTTGCGCACGGCATGCAGCACCGTCGTGTGGTCGCGGCCACCGAAACGCCGTCCGATCTCCGGCAAGGAGCGCGGTGTCATCACCTTCGACAGGTACATGGCGACCTGCCGCGGCTTGACGATCGTACGCGTGCGCCGGTTGGACAGAAGTTCTGTCTTCGAAACATTGTAGTGGCGCGCGACGATGCGCTGGATGTCTTCGATGCGCACCCGCTTCGGCTCGCCCGAACGATAGATGTGGCCGAGGATCTCGTCGATGCGGTCGATGGTGATCTGCGGTTCGAACGACTGGCGGAACAGAAGCTGGTTGAACGCACCTTCCAGTTCGCGTCCGCTGCCGGTCACCGTGCGGGCGACGTGGTTGAGGATCTCCTCCGAGATGTCGAGCGAAGCATCGTCGGCCTTTGCGGTGGCAAGGCGCAGCTTGAGCATGCCGATGCGCATGGCGAAATCCGGCGCCGACATTTCGAGCGCGACGCCGCCGTTGAGGCGCGAGCGGACGCGGGGCTCCAGCGATTCCAGTTCCGACGGCGGCCGGTCGGCGGCAACCACCACCTGCTTGGCGCTGTCGAGCAGCATGTTGATCAGATGGCAGAATTCATGCTGGATCGACTTGCCTTGCAGGAACTGCATGTCGTCGATGATGAGGAGGTCGATGTCGCGCAGCTGCTCCTTCAGCGTCAGCGCATTGTTGTCGCGGATCGCGGTGGCGAACCGCCACATGAAATATTCGGCTGTGAGATAGACGACGCGCGACTTTGGATTCTGTTTCAGCGATTCCGCCGCGATCGCCTGCAGCAGGTGCGTCTTGCCCAGCCCCACCGTCGCGTGAAGAAAGAGCGGATTGAAGCGCACCGCGCTCGACTGCGATTCCGCCACCGCTTTGGCGGCGGCAAACGCCACCCGGTTCGACGGTCCCTCGATAAAGGAGCCGAACGTGTAGCGCGGGTCAAGCGGCGAACCGAGCACATTGTGCCGGAACTCGGTCTCTGCAGGCATTCCCGGGCGAGGTGCCGGTATCCGCTCCAGCCTGCCGGGGCCTGCTGTTCCCGCGGCCAGCGCCGTTTGCGCTTGCCTCGTCATCTTGCGCGCCGGGACCACTTCGGGCTCGACGCCGTTGCGCCCCGGGCGGGTAGCGGTGCGCACGACGATCTCGATCTTGAGGATTTCAGGATCCTCGTGCTTCCACAGCTCGGCGATGAGGTCGAGATAGTGGCCGTTGATCCACGAGCGCAGGAAGGCGGTGGGCACCGAGATGCGGACAATGCCCCGGGACGCCTCGGCGACCTTCATGCGTCCGAACCAGCTCGAGTAGACTTCGGTTCCCAGACGCGCCTTTAACTGGGCCTTGACCCGGTCGAACTTTTGTTCCGCGTCGATGGAAGCCGACAT